>NZ_BAAHBI010000071.1:0-255302 GCF_054776755.1 Spirosoma litoris
TTATGCCATGCTGGACAAGAACTCCCCTCCCCAGCTCATCAAGGGGTGGGTGCAAATCCTTCGAGAGGGGGTTTCCGCCAGATAAATAACGGAGAAAAGGGAGTAGGGGGAGGAAAGGGAGAAGAGGGTAGCAAACCGTTCCTCTCGTCCCTTTCCTCCCCCTACTCCCTTTTCTCCGTTTTCTATTTCATATTATGATACACCATCTGCACATCGTCGTCCTCTTCGATACGTTCGATGAGCTTTTCAACGTCGGCAACCTCTTCGTCGGTTAACTCTTTGTAGTCGTTCGGAATCCGCTCGAATTCAGCCTGTTTGATTTCGTAGCCTTTTTCTTCCAGAAATTTCTGAAGGCTACCGAAAGCGGTGAACTCGCCGTAAATGATGTACTGATTCGCTTCTTCGTCAAGTTCAACTTCGTCTCCTCCAACGTCAATCAATTCCAGCTCCAACTCTTCCTGATCAATGCCTTCAGCAGGAATCCGGAATACCGATTTGCGGTCGAACATGAAGTCGAGCATGCCTTGTGTGCCCAGGCTACCGCCGAGTTTGTTCAGGTAGCTCCGTACGTTGGCAACCGTCCGGTTGTGGTTATCCGTAGCGGTTTCAATCACGAGCGCAATACCATGAGGAGCATAGGCTTCGTACACAATTTCTTTGTAGTCCTCCTGCTCTTTCGACGAGGCTTTTTTAATTGCCCGGTCTACGTTTTCCTTCGGCATGTTAGCCGCTTTGGCATTCTGGATAATAGCCCGAAGCCGACCATTGCTATCAGGATCAGGACCGCCACTTTTAACGGCCATCACGATGTCTTTTCCGATGCGGGTAAAGGTTTTGGCCATTTGCCCCCAACGTTTCATTTTCCGGGCTTTCCGGTATTCAAATGCGCGTCCCATTATTAGTTACTAGTTTGAGGTTTACGGTTTGAGGTTTACGGTGGCTGATGCATGAGTTGTTTTCGCGTCAGCCACCGTAAACCTCAAACCGTAAACTATACCTTTTATCTTACTTGCTCAATTGTTTCAGGATTCAAAACTGCTACATCGACCTGTCCGCGCAGCAAATCCTCAAAGGTTTCGCGTTGACGAATCAGGTAAGGTTTTCCTTCATAAACCAATACTTCGGCTGGGCGGAAACGGGCGTTGTAGTTCGAAGCCATGCTGAAGCCATACGCTCCCGCATTCTCAAATGACAGCACATCGCCGGGCCGAACGTCGGGCAAAGGGCGATCGGTGGCAAACGTGTCCGTCTCGCAGATGTACCCGACTACATTGTACGTTTTCTCGGCTCCCGTCGGATTTGAGATATTTTTGATGTCGTGATAGGCATCGTACATCATTGGGCGAATCAGGTGATTCAGTCCCGAATCTACCGCCACGAATGTCCGCGTTGGGTTTTCCTTCACGATATTGGTTTTGACTAGCAAATGACCACTTTCGCTTACCAGAAATTTACCTGGTTCGAACCATAATTCCAGCTCTCGACCGTATTGTTGGCAGAAATCACGAAACGCGGCAGAGACCTGACGGCCTAACTCGGCCACATCTGTAATATGGTCTCCTTCTTTATAAGCCACTTTAAAGCCACTTCCGAAATCAATGAAGGTCAGGTTAGGGTAATCGCTGGCGAGGGCAAATAACACCTCGGCACCTTTTAAGAACGCATTGGCATTCTTAAAATCCGAACCCGTATGAATATGCAAACCCGTTACCGAAATCTGATATTGGTCAACCAGCGCTTTTATATCCGTCCGTTGCAGGATTGAAATCCCAAACTTAGAATCAGCGTGCCCTGTCGAAATCTTGATATTGCCGCCTTCGCTGATGTGCGGATTAATCCGAATACTGACAGGAACATTGCTCCCGTAATTTTGTCCCACCCATTCCAGCAGCGACAAGCTATCTACGTTTAGTTGTAGACCCATGTCAATCGCTTCCCGGATTTCTTCGAACGAAACTCCGCTGGGCGTAAACATAATCTGATCCGATGTAAAACCAGCCAGCATACCCATTCGGGCTTCATTAACCGAAACCGAATCCATCTCCACACCTTGCTGCCGCATCAGTTTCAGGATCGATACGTTGGTTAGCGCTTTAGCCGCGTATTTTATCTTTAGGTTAACACCGGCGAAGGAAGACCGGAGTAAGCCTATTTTTTCGATAATTTTATCGGCATCATACACATATAAAGGTAACCCGAACTCGTCGGCTATGGCCAGTACATCGACGCCCTGAATCTGGTAGGTTTGGTTATTTAGTTGCATAACTTTGTCAAACGAGCCGCAAAATTACGCCATCTTTCCCCCATGTACAAAATTCAATTTCTCTTACTACTCACGTTATTAGGTCCGTTGGTGTTATTTGGCCAACAACCAGGTAAACGGCAAACGTCAGTTGCTCCCTCAAAGCCCAAATCGGCCAGCCAAAGCCAGCTCCAGTCTGGCCCAATGGTTGGCTATTCGGAAATGCGCGAGGTGATGCTCTGGGCGCAGACTAAACAACCTGCCAAAGTTCAGATCCGCTACCATGATACGGATAACCCGAGTGTCAACCATCTGACCAACGAAGTACAAACCAACCGGCAAACGGCTTTTACAGCCCACCTGCTCGCCGATCAGGTGGAACCCGGAAAAAAGTACACCTACGAACTGTTGATCGAGGGCCAGAAGGTGAGCCTGCCCTACCCGACCCAGTTTCAGACCCAACCCCTATGGCAGTGGCGGACCGACCCTCCGACGTTTCGCTTCGGCGTCGGAAGCTGCACCTACGTCAACGAACCTGAGGTGGATCGTCCGGGTAAACCTTACGGCGGTGGCTACGAGATTTTTACGGCGGTGGCTGCCCAAAAACCGGATTTCATGCTCTGGACCGGCGATAATACCTACACGCGCGAAGTTGACTGGAATACGAGAACGGGCGTTTTGCGACGCTATACTCACACGCGCTCATTGCCCGAAATGCAGCCGCTGCTGGCCAATACGCATAACTATGCAACCTGGGATGATCACGATTACGGCCCGAATGATGCAGATCGGTCATACTGGCTCAAACCTGTTACGCTCGAAGCGTTTAAACTATTCTGGACCAATCCGAACTTTGTGTTTCCGGAAGGCTGTGCCGGTACATTTTTCTGGAACGATTGCCAGTTTTTCCTACTCGACGACCGAACGTTCCGGGCACCGAACGATATGCCCGATGGCCCGGAAAAAGCCTATTTTGGCGATAAACAGATGCAGTGGCTGGTTGACGCCCTGACGTTTAGCAAAGCTACTTTTAAGTTTATTGTAACGGGTGGTCAAATCGTCAATCCGACAGAGGCTTTTGAAAATTATTCCATTTACGGCACCGAACGCAATCGATTATTTAAAGCCATTACCGACGCCAAAATTCCAGGCGTGTTGTTCATTACCGGCGACCGTCACCATTCGATTCTACACAAATTAGATCGACCGGGCACGTATCCCCTGTACGACCTAACTATCTCGCCCTTAACATCGTCGGTAGCCCAACCCCGCGCCGACGAGTTGAAGCAGCCCACTTATGTGGCGAACACGTTAGTAACCGAACGAAACTTCGGCCTTTTGAGCGTGAGCGGCCCGTTAAAGGATCGCGTGCTGACCATGAAAGTTTACGACCAGAAAGGTGTCGAACACTGGACGAAAGAAATACGAGCGAATGAGTTGAAATAGATTTACGGTTTATGGTATTTGGTTTACAGTAAGCTATCGCATAATAGCTAACGCGTCAGCCCACCGTAAACCAAATACTATAAACCGAATACCTTAATGACATTCCATCAATTCCCTGACCATGCGACTTTGTCGCAGTACACCGCTGAGCATATTGCGGCTATCATTAACCAAAAACCCGACGCCTTACTGTGCTTAGCCTCAGGCGACACCCCTATTGAAACCTACCATCGGTTTGTCGATTTAGTAAAATCAGACAAGGTCGATATTAGCCAGTGTACGTTTGTGGGGCTGGACGAATGGGTAGGTTTCGGTCCAGAAGATTTTGGAAGTTGCTCCTATTATGTCTTCCGCGATTTGTTTACCCCGTTGAATCTGCGTCCAGACCAAGTTCATGTGTTCGACGCCAAAGCAACTGATTTACAAGCCGAATGCGCTAAAATCGATGCAGTTATTAAAGCCAAAGGCGGACTGGATTTATTGCTGGTGGGCATGGGCATGAATGGCCACATTGCACTGAATGAACCGGGCACACCGTTTACCCTCGGCTGTCATGTAGTTGACCTGGCGGAAAGTACAATAACCGTTGGGCAGAAATATTTCGAGAAAGAGACCATCCTGACTCAGGGAATTACCGTCGGCCTTCGCCACCTGACCGAAGCTAAGGAGGTCGTTCTATTAGTTAGTGGAGCGAAGAAAGCACCCGTTCTTCGAGAGGCCCTACGTGGTCCGATAACGGAAGAAATGCCAGCCAGTATTCTGCAAACACACGCCAATGGCCAGGTTTGGGTCGATGAAGCCGCCGGAAGTTTGCTGACGGGTGCTTGAGTTTATAGTCTGAAGTTTGTAGTTTGAGGTTTGAAGTTCTAAGAAGACAACTTCAAACCTCAAACTACAAACTTCAAACTACTTGTCTCCTTCCTCCCAACTCCCCGCCGTTTCCCGCCGAACTGAAATTCTTGCCGGTATTTCTACCTTCCTGGCAACGATGTATATCATTGTTGTCAATCCAGCTATTCTGAGTCAGGCCGGATTGCCGTTTAGTGGTGTACTGACAGCCACGGTCTTACTATCGTTTTTTTGCAGTCTGATGATGGGCTTATACGCCCGCAACCCAATTGTAGTAGCCCCCGGCATGGGCTTAAACGCCTTCTTTACGTTTACTGCCGTTAAAGGCATGGGTATAGCGCCCGAAGTAGCGCTCGGCGCTGTTTTCTGGGCTGGCGTTTTATTCCTGTTATTATCCGTATTGAATGTCCGTTCGGCTATTGTACGAGCGATTCCGCAACCGTTGCGCTACGCCGTTTCGGCAGGTATTGGCCTGTTTATTACACTGATTGGCTTCGAGAATGCGAAGTTTATTGTGGCCAATCCTGCCACGTTGGTGAGTATCGCCCATTTTAGTGATCCAATTGTGCTCACGTTTGTCTTTGGTTTATTATTAACCAGCATTCTGGTTGTACGCGATGTGCCCGGTGCTATAATCATTGGCATTATTCTAACCACCTTAGCTGCCTGGCCTATCGGGCGCCTTTGGGGTGATGCGTCGGCCATTAATTTCGGACAGAAAACATTAGTCAATTTTCAGGGACTTTGGGCTGCTCCTGACTTTTCGTTGCTTGGGAAATTAGATCTGGTCGGTTCATTATCGTGGTCGCTCTGGCCAGTTATTTTTGCCTTTGCGTTCACGGATTTATTTGACAGCTTGTCTACATTTGTCGGGGTGGCCGAAGCGGGTGGTTTGCAGGATACCGATGGCAATCCGCACAACCTGAATCGTTCGCTATTAACCGATGCCGTATCAACAACCCTGGCGGGTTTATTTGGTACCAGCCCCGGAACGGCCTACATCGAGTCGGCGGTGGGTATTGCACAGGGTGGGCGAACAGGGTTGACGGCCATCGTGGCGGGTTGTTGTTTTCTACCGTTCCTGTTTCTGTCACCCTTATTATCAGTCATTCCAGCCATTGCCACAGCCCCGGCCCTGGTACTGGTTGGAGCATTTATGATGAAGCCAATTACGCGCATTGCCTGGGGGCAGTTAGATGACGCGCTTCCGGCTTTCCTGGCCCTTGTTCTCATTCCATTTAGCTATTCCATCACGCAGGGCCTTATTTGGGGTTTCCTATCATGGACTGTCGTGAAGGTTGCCGTTGGCAAAAGTCGTGAAGTTCCGCTGGGCTTGTGGATTGTCGATGTGTTTTGTGTGCTGGCTCTGGCCAGTGGTCATTGATGCATTAACACCATAAACTACCGATTAAAATCGGTAGCTGAAATTTTATTCAAATTACATCATGGCTACGCCCATTCTCTAATGAAAAAAATAACGCTATTTCTCCTCTTTCTTTCCCACTTCACAGTTGCGCAACGATATAAACCGAAGAACATCACCGGCTTATTAGGTGCCTTTGGCGCTGAAGTAGCCTTAGTCAAAGAACAATTAAAAAAGCCGAAAACTATTCTGGTTGATGGTGTCACATTCACGACTGGTAATATTGGAAATCAGAAAGTTGTGGTGGCCGAAACAGGGATTGGCAAAGTCAATGCAGCCATGACAACGGCTTTAATGCTCGATTATTTTCGCCCCCAACGCATATTGTTTACGGGTATTGCGGGCGGCACCAACCCCGATTTACAACCCGGCGACATTGTCATTGCCAAACAAACGGCCCACCACGATTATAGCTCAATTACTGATAAAAACACGCCAACGCAACAGACTCGGAATGCGATCACCAAAGCGTTCAATCCACTTTATTTCCCAGCCGATTCTGCCTTGTTGCGTTTAGCCGAAACCGTTGTGAAAACGGTTCCACTCGAAGGAATTCCCCTGGCGTCGGGGGGTGTTTCAGACCGACCCGTTAAGGTTATTACCGGAACCGTTGTAACAGGTGATGTCTTTGTGGCTTCGTCGGAAAAAGGGAAAAGTCTACGCGCTAATTTCGGGGCCGATGCAACCGAAATGGAAGGAGCCGCTATTGCACAGGTCTGTTACCAAATTCAGGTACCACTTCTGGTTATCCGCAGTCTCAGCGACCGCGCCGACGCCGAAGCGCACATTGCCTACGACAAATTTTACCCAACAGCTGCCCGTAACTCCGCAAAACTAGTCATCGCCCTGGTGAAGTCGTTGTAGTTTCCACTCCCTCAAAAAGGTTACCTTTTATTGGGAGCAGACAACTTTTCGTTCATCTTTGAGCCATGTAATTCCTCCCGCGAACAGCCCAAGTCCGGTCTCAGCGCTTTATACATGGCTCACTTATGAAACACATCGCCCCGCTCCTTGCCCTGTTTGTATTACCGATAACACTTTTGGGCCAGCCGCTCAAACCGGGTTTTGATAAAGCCGAATACATCGAAATGCTTAAGGTATCGGCACAATTTGGCGATTCGACCTACGTTCATGCCTTTCCCACACCTCAGCAGTTCAAACTGATTTATCGTTCCAAGGTCGTTGGCTTAGATAATAAGTGGGACTTATGGAGTAATAATCAAGGTGTTGCTGTCATTAGTCTTCGGGGAACAACGGCCAATAGTGTTAGCTGGCTGGCCAATTTTTACGCAGCTATGGTTCCAGCCAAAGGGGAGCTACAAATTAGCGATACGGAGAAATTCACCTACGATCTGGCCGAGCATCCCCAGGCAGCGGTTCATGTAGGCTGGTTGGTTAGTACCGCCTTTCTGGCGAAAGACATTCTGCCCAAAATTGATTCCAGCTACCGGTCTGGTGTCAAAAATATCCTGATTATGGGCCACAGTCAGGGAGGTGCCATTGCGTTTCTGCTTACCTCTTATTTGCGAAATCTACAGAAGCAGTCCCAGCTTCCGGCAGATATTCAACTCAAAACGTATTGTAGTGCGGGTCCTAAACCGGGGAATCTTTATTATGCCTATGAATATGAAGCGGCTACGCAAATGGGTTGGGCATATAACGTGGTTAACTCTGCCGATTGGGTCCCCGAAGTGCCTTTTTCGCTCCAGACCGTCAATGACTTTAATACGACGAATCCCTTTGCAGGAGCGCCTGCGCTGATTAAGAAGCAGAAACTGCTCAAACGCATTGTGTTGAAATATGTATATAATAGCCTGAGCAAACCATCGCTAAAAGCCCAAAGGAACTATCAGAAATATCTGGGCAAAATGGCTTCCAGCACAGTCAAAAAGAAGCTGAATGGGTATGTGGCCCCCGAATATTATAACAGCAACAACTACGTCAGAACAGGAAATACCATTGTTTTACTAGCCGACAGCGCGTATTTCAAAAAATACCCCGACAGTAAAGAAAAGGTCTTTACACATCACTTCCACCCGCCTTATTTGTACCTGACGGAGAAGTTGCCGTAGGAGATCAGGCGTTGAAACGGATACATGAGTTGCTGATCAGACCGAATAAATAGCGAGAAAAACTTAGCCGATACGTCAGGGTGTGGATCGATACTATTTGTCGCATTCACCCCTGAAACTGTCGCTTTTACACATCGAGAAACGCTCAAACGCTTTCTATCTTTGGGTAATCGATAAAGTCAAAAATCCTGTATCCTGTTCTGAAAATCCAGTCAAACAGGCAATCCACTTAACTCAATACGACTAATAGCAAGTACTATGTCTGCCTTTTCTCAATCCAGCGAACAACAAAGCAAGTCTCACAGCAGTGGTTATGCGCCTGTTAACGGCATCGATATGTATTACGAAGTATATGGCGAGGGTAGCCCTATCGTGTTGCTGCATGGTGCGTATATGACCATTGATATGAACTGGGGACAATTCATACCCGAATTGTCAAAAAACAGGAAAGTCATTGCTGTTGAATTGCAGGGACATGGGCATACCCCGCTTTCAGATAGAAAGTTGTCAAGGGCCACGTTAGCCCGTGATGTGGAAGGCCTCTTGGATCACCTGAACATTGATAGTGCGGATGTAGTAGGTTATAGCTTTGGCGGCTCTGTGGCTTACCAGTTTGCTATACAAAGCCCCGGACGGTTAAGGAAATTAGTGATCATTTCGTCCACCTATAAAAGTAGTGGCTGGATGTCAGAAATAACCGACAGGTTTAAGCAAACAAAGCCTGAGTTTTTCACAAACACGCCTTTACAAGCTGCCTATGAGGCTGTGGCACCGGATAAAAGCAAATGGACCGCGTTCCTGGAACAGATGATCGCTTCGGCGTCAACGCCATTTGACCTGGGGGATGACAATATTTCGCAAATTTCTGCACCTGTCCTGATCATAGCCGGCGACAATGACGGGTTGGATAAACTTGAATTGATAAAAACGTATCAGCTCCTGGGCGGTGAGCGGTGTACTGATCTGGGAGCCATGCCAAAATCCCAATTGGCTATTGTTCCTGGGCAAGGACATGTTTCCCTTATGATGCAAACGGACACCATCTTAAGTTATCTGGATGGCTTTTTGAACTGAATCTACTAGTGCTTTGGCAAACTAGATTCTAGGGGATTCTATAGATTCTCGGGGCCGCCCGCGCGGTTGGTCCTATTGTGCTGATAATCAAAGTTGATAGAATCCAAAGAATCGATAGAATCTATTTTGGTAAAGTACTAGCTTCGACGAGGGATTTGTACTGGAAAGGCCCTATGACGACATTGCCCTACAACTATCTCAATTTTAGACATAGTAGCACTTCCTGTACCCGGCACCGATTATCTTTACACTTGATAAACAAAAAAGGAGGCATGGCAAAGAATTATGTATCGTTGAAGGATGAATCTGTCCGGATCTTCAAAAATCCAGTTCTTGACCTATTTTCGAGAGTACACTGGAGTATACCTCTACTCTTCTGGGTTCCAGTAGTGATCGTATCGCTGTACAAAGGGTTCACTAGCGGAGTGTCCTTACTTGCTTCAATCCTACTCTTTATCAGTGCACTCGCATTTTGGACATTGGCGGAATATATGCTGCACCGATATATCTTCCATTTTCATCCAACGACAGCTTTAGGCAAACGAATCAGTTTTTTAACGCACGGGGTACATCATGATTATCCCAATGATTCGAAGCGTTTAGTTATGCCACCCTTGCTAGGGGCGCCCCTGGCCGCTATTTTCTACCTGGCTTTTTATTATGTACTGGGTGAGGGCTACGTGTATCCATTTTTTGCCGGCTTCATAACCGGGTATCTTATCTATGACATGATGCACTATGCGATTCACCACGCCAAATCATCAAATCCGTTTTTACAAGAAATGAAAACCCATCATATGGTTCATCACTTCAACGATGCCGAATCAGGCTTTGGCGTAAGCAGTAAACTTTGGGACATTGTTTTCCGAACGCTTTTCGTGGCAAAAAGCAAAGAAAAAGCCATAAACTAATTGAAAGTCCCCTCAATATGAGGTAGTTGTCTAATCTATTTTATTAAGAGAAGATAAGAGACTCGTTTGCGTTTATGATTAACCTCACTGCGCAGGTTACTACTAACTGACAGCACTTGAACGGCACACGGTGTATTCTAAAAATACTTTAATTAGAGATACAGTTGCACCATTTTCTGCCAATCATCGGCCTGGTGCGCCCGACCATCCCAGAGGTATAATTCGTGCGATACGTTTTTGGACCAGAGCGCTTCGCTTAGATTCAGATTGCTGTGGAGAAAGGGATCTTCGGCACCAATGGTCATTACAATTTGCATTCGGCGCAAGTGGTCAAGAATGGCGCCGTCGTTCAAATTGGGAACAAAATGATTCGGGCTGTGGAAATAGATTTCCTCGTCGTAGTAGTTATCAAATAAGCCCCGAAACTCAGCTACGGGTTCCGATAAATTGTAACGACCACTAAAAGCGGCAACTTTCCCAAACCATTGCGGATGCCGAAGCGCGATATTCAACGCGTGATAGGCCCCCAGGCTACAACCATGCGAAATCATAAACGGCTGGGGATTTTTCAGGCGGGAAAGGGGGAGCACCTCATTTAAAATATACTGCTCGTACTGATTATGCCGCCGAATACGGTCCTGCGGACTGGCGTATCGATTGTAGACACTTTCTCGGTCTACGCTGTCTACGCAAAAAAGCTGCAACCAGCCATTTTCAATCCGATCAGCGAGTGCATAAACGAGGCCAAGGTCTTCATACTCATGGAATCGTCCGCGACGGGTAGGGAATACCAGGACCCGCGCTCCTGCGTGGCCAAAGATGAGCAACTCCATGTCACGGTTCAGATTCGGACTGAACCATTTATGATACTCGCGTTGCATAGCGGCATACATTAAGTATCTGTGAAATTGCAATAACTATTGCAGATAAACGCTACCTGGCAGGTAAACAAATCATTAAAAAAATCGGGCGTTTTTCAGTAACGCTTGCTGCCACACTCGGTATCCTGCCGGACTTAAATGCAAGCCATCACTTTCAAACAATTCATTACGCGGACGACCATCCTTACCTAGTAAAGGAGTAGTCATGTCGATATATTGATAATCAGCGTATTTCTCCAGTTCGCCGTAGATCAACTTATTCGTATGCCGTATTCGTTCAGAAATACCCCAACGCGAAGGGCTAATTTTTATTGACAGAAACGAAAGGGGCACACCGGGTAGCAGCGTCCGTAGCTTATCAGCAAAAGCGCAGAAGAAGAGGTATACTTCTTCCGGATGTCGCCCATCGCCCAAGTCATTATCACCCGCGTAAAACACAATCGACTTAGGCTTTACCGGAATAATAACTCGTTCGAAAAACCACGCGCAGGCGGCTAATGTAGAACCCCCAAAGCCTAAATTGAGGGTATTGATCTGGGGGAAATCCTGAGCCAACGTCGTCCAAAGCCGAATGGATGAACTACCATAAAAAACGACTCGATCTGAAGCTGGTGGTAAGCTACTCAGTTTACTTTCTATTTGTTGAATTTCGGCTTCGTACCAGAACATCCAATTGTCTTTATCAATGACTATTTATTTTCTTTCACCGCTTCGGCCATCTTCGCTTTCGAAACCGCCAAACCACCCATCCACTTACGAATCATATTAGCCAGTGGCCGAAATTCAATCAAAAAGCCATCATGTCCGTATAACGAATCAATTTCTTCGTAAGTGGCATCTGGAATATGGCGCGCCAGAAATTGTTGCTCAACTGGCGGAAACAATAAATCGGAGCGAATACCGACAACCAGTGTATGGGCTTTAATCTGTGCCAGTGCATTGAGGATACTCCCTCGGTTACGGCCCACGTTGTGCGAGTCCATCACCTTTGAGAGAGTCCAGTAGGTAAAGGCATTAAACCGCTCAACCAGCTTTTCGCCCTGATAGCGTTGGTAACTAGCCGATTTATAGCCGTCTAGTTGCTCATTGTTATCCAGCGCCTGCGTGAACCCATACGTATCATAATTCCGGTACGAAATCATGGCCATCGCGCGGGCTGCCTTCATACCTGCCAAGCCCGCATCGTCGCGTTGTTCTGGCCAGGTTGGGTCGGCTTCGATAGCCATTCGTTGCGCTTCGTTAAAGGCGATGCACCAGGGAGAAGCTACGGCGCTAGCCGCAATAACGATCAGGTTTTCAATAAGATTTGGCTGATAAATGGCCCATTCCAGCGCCTGCTCTCCGCCTACAGATCCGCCAATACAGGTGTGAATCTTTTCGATACCCAACTCCTGTCGAAGTAAATCCAGCGCATTCACCATATCCCGAATCGTAACCATTGGGAAATCGTGATGAAAAGGCTTACCCGTTGCAGGATTCACAGATAAAGGACCTGTAGAGCCATAGCATGACCCTAGCACATTGGCACACACAATAAATTGCCCTGCTCCTGACGGGGCTTCAGGGTCGAAATATTTACCGGGGCCAACCATGCCACCCCACCAATCGCCTGCATCGGCATTACCGGTCAGCGCATGGCACACCCATACGACGTTCGAGCGGTCTTCATTGAGCCTGCCGCGTGTAGTGTAAGCCAACCTAAATCCGGGCAGGCTTTCGCCCGATTCGAGCGCGAACGAATATTTATAATCGAAATACTGGAGATCCAAAGGAAATTATGTTTCAGGTTCAATGTTTCAGGTTTCAGGTTCAATGCCCCAAGCTCATAGACCTGGAACATTGAACCTGAAACTTGAAACCTGTTAAACACCTACCGATTCGGCAATTTTGGCAAACGCCTGCTCGAAGTCAGCTTTAATATCATCGATATACTCGATACCTGCCGACACCCGCAATACGCCTACTTCAACGCCTGCACTCGCTTGCTCTTGCTCGCTTAGTTGCTGGTGTGTGGTGGCCGCCGGGTGAATAATCAGCGTTTTTGAATCACCGACGTTTGCCAGATGGCTTACTAATTTCAGGTTATTGACAAATTGATCGGCAGCGTTTTTATCTCCTTTTATTTTGAACGAGAAAACGCCACCAAAACCGCGTTTCAAGTATTTTTTAGCCAGATCATGATAGGCACTGCTTTCCAGACCGGGATAATTCACAGCCTCAACCTGCTCATGTTGTTCGAGCCATTGTGCCAACGCCAGCGCATTCTGTACCGTACGATCAACACGCAGCGACAGCGTTTCTAATCCCTGAAGCAACAGGAATGAATTGAATGGGCTAATGGCTGGTCCCCAATCGCGCAGGCCTTCAACGCGAGCACGAATAATGAACTGAATGTTTCCAAACGGCCCATTTACGCCAAACACATCGCTGAAGACTAGGCCGTGGTAGCCTTCCGAAGGTTCACTGAACTGTGGATATTTACCATTGCCCCAGTTGTAGGTACCACCATCGACAATAACCCCACCGATGCTCGTACCATGTCCACCGATCCATTTCGTAGCCGATTCGACAACCACAGCCGCTCCGTGTTCGAGTGGTCGGAAGAGGTAACCACCCGCGCCAAATGTATTATCCACAATAAGGGGCAAATCATGCTCTTTCGCCAAAGCAGCAAACGCATCGAAATCAGGAATATTGAATCCAGGATTTCCGATGGTTTCGAGGTAAATCGCTTTGGTATTTTCGTCAATCAGTTTGGCAAACGATTCAGGCTTATCGCCATCCGCAAAACGGGCTTCGATGCCCAACCGTTTGAACGAAACTTTAAATTGATTGTAGGTTCCGCCGTATAGAAATGAGGTCGTTACAAAATTATCACCAGCACTCAGAATATTGCTCAGGGCAATAAACTGAGCCGCCTGCCCCGATGCTACGGCCAACGCAGCTACGCCCCCTTCGAGGGCGGCAATACGCTTCTCGAACACATCGGACGTTGGATTCATGATCCGGGTATAAATATTCCCAAACGCTTTCAGCGCAAATAAATCAGCCCCGTGCGCTGAGTCATTAAAGACAAACGACGTTGTTTGATAAATAGGGACCGCCCGAGCGTTAGTGGCCGAGTCGGGTTCCTGACCAGCGTGTAGCTGGAGAGTATCGAAATGAAGTTCAGACATGGTAAAAAAGTTGAAACGTTATAGGGTTGTTGGGTTATAAAGTTCAGCACCTCTGGACATGTTTACTGCGTAGTAAACGATACAACTATATGACTGTAAAACTTTATAGCTTTTTAGGAGCGCACGACAAACCCTCCCGGCTTTCGTGGTGGTTGGTGCTGAATGCTTAGCAGGCCCCTGGGGGCATACATTGCTGGATGTAGAGCATGTAGGTTACGATTTATAGTTCCTAAATAACTTTAGGCAGGAGTTAGCACCTTGCCGTGTGGTAGGTTGCCAGTGGTTCAAAGAGCCTGATCTCTCCCCACTTCTGTATAAATCAACGCGCGCCGGTATGACTTAACTTGACGCGTAACAATTGACTTGATAGCGCAAGTATACTAGCCAAACGGTGCGAATCCAAACACTAGATGCTTTTTCTATCCGTTCGTACATTTTTTCCGATTTGTCGATCGCTAGTCATTCATCAAGTCGATTCCTTGTTTACTTTTGTAGTAAGACATACTGCCCAATGAACCAAACGTATCGCTACAACCGTGAAAATGCCACCAGAGTGGCTGGCGTCACGTCCTTAAAAGATGCCATCGGGCAGTTGTTAAAAGCGTATCAGCTCCAGACTCGCTTCAACGAAACCTACCTGGAGGCTTTCTGGGGACGTATGATGGGGCCAGCCATTGCGTCGCGTACAAACCGCCTGTACGTTCGAGACCGCAAGCTTCATATTGAAATTGGGTCGGCCCCACTTCGTAACGAACTCGTTAATGCCAAACAGAAACTTATTCAGTTAGTCAATAAAGACATGGGGTCTGATGTGATTGACGATGTTATATTCATTTAAAATCAGTTTTCGTCAAAAATGAAAATGCCATATCTCCAAGATATGGCATTTTCATTTTTGACTGATATAAACTCCGCTAATTTTCCCTGCTCAACTGGTTTGCAAATTCTCCCATCGTATTAAAATCACCAAGTGGTTTCAGGAATCGAAGTAAGTTTTCGACCCGATCGAGCAATTCATCCTTTGAGTGCCTACGCACGTAGGCTGGAATTTTCTCGTAGCCCGACAGGTCGGTAAACTCCCAGGGATGAACGTATAGATTCAAAAAACCATCGGCCTCCAGCGTTTGGCGGCAGAGTAATTTATAATAGGATAATGGGAAATTTTTCAGACTTAGCCAGAACAGCGGTATCCGTACAGTTGGCGTAACCGAAGCCGGAATTTGCCAAACCCCCAACTCGTTAAATGGGTGGCGAGGTTCGCCCCAGTGATTGTATCGACCCGGAAGCCAGGTTGGATGTAGCGATGAGTTATATTGGTAACCAGCGTCATGCACATCGCTTGGGTCAACATAACCCATCCGCGCCCGACGAAAACCAGTTACAGGACGCTTTAATAACTCTTCCAGCGCTAGTCGGGATTTGAGCAGATCAGCAGGCTCGAAAGTCGTGTGAAAATAACCGTGCGACGCGATTTCGTGCTTTTCGGCTAAACTCCGAATCAAGGCTGGTTCGTGGAGGGCGTAGTTGGCCGTTGTAAAAAGCGTGGTGCGAGCGCCCACTGCATCGAACCGCTGAGCTAGTAAAGTCAACCCACGCGTTGAAACGGCCACTTGTTCGCTTAACGGAATATCATGGCCGAATTCAACGGCGGTATCAAACTCTTCTACATCAACGGTGAATAAAATATCTCGTCCACCTCGGTTGGTGATTGCCATGTTGTTACAGTCTCCTCAATCTCGCTTGTATCGCCGATAATATAGGCAGGTCGTCCTTTTACTTCGACGAACGTTTTGCCCAAATATACACCGATAATACCAATCATGATGAACTGCACCCCGCCAACCAGTACCATGAGCAACACCAGTGTTGTCCAGCCCGATACGGTAGCATTGGTAAAGTAATGCTCATAAAGTGTTTCCGCACCAAACAAGGCAGCAAACAGAAACATCCCAAAACCAAGTAATACCGACAAATAGAGTGGTCGGGTCGAGAACGACGTTATTCCCATAGCTGCCAATTGCAGCATTTTGCGGAATGAGTATTTAGAACGACCCGCATAACGAGCAGCAGGCTCGTACAAAATGCGGCATTGACGGAAACCAACCCACGAAATAGCGCCCCGTAGAAAGAGGTCGTTTTCTTTAAATTGTTTAATGGTATTCACCACTTTCCGATCAAGCAAGCGGAAATCGGCCGCGCCATCTTCAATCTCCAGGTTCGAAACGTTCCGCAGAACTTTGTAGAAATACTTCGAAGTTGTCCGCTTAAACCAGGACAGTTTAGGATCGGGACGGCGAACCGTATACACGACCTCGTATCCCTCGCGCCACTTGGCAATCAGGGTCGGAATGAGTTCGGGAGGATGCTGAAGATCAGCATCAAGACAGATAACAGCTTCACCACGAGCGTTTTCATAACCAGCACGTAGGGCCATCTGGTGGCCAAAGTTTCGGGAAAACGATAGGAAACGAACAACCGGGTATTCCTTACTTAACTGCCTGAGCACATAACGGGTCTGATCAGAACTACCGTCATCTATAATCAGAATTTCGTAGGATTCGTATTGTGCCATAACAGCCATCAGGCGATGAACCAATACGGGTAAATTTTCTTCCTCGTTAAAAGCTGGCACGACCAGACTGATCATACCTGAATGAAATTTCATAGTTTATTGATTAATCAAGATCGTTACGAGTGGGTACGCCTTAAAATTTGGTTAAATATAGGTATATCTACCTAATAATTCCAAAAAAACAACTACTCATGATAAAATCTTTATTTTAAGATATGACTACTCCAATTAGTTATAATTGAATATCAGGCAGATCTTATAAAAAATTCACTTTAAGTAACCCATAAAGGTGCTTCACGAATCGAACGGTTAACATTTTTTAACATCGAAACACCGCTCTCTATGATGAGTTATAGGCAGCTGCTTTATTCCGAAAAGTGAATGTTCTGCTAAATGGTTCCTGGAATAAAGAGTAGTAGGCCAGGTTGACTAAAAACGTATTTATCTATAAATCTCACCGTAATAAACCCCCAACTCGGTAGGCCTAAACCGTAGTTCCGGCTAACTTTGTTTTATTCCCTCTTATAGTCGTCAATACAACCTGTTTATTCATTCATGAAAATTACCATTCATCAACTGACTACTACGCAACCGAAAACTCTGAGTCTCCTTCTTTGCCTGATTCTGTCGCTACTAGCTCAACGTCTAGTGGCTCAGGGATCAGGCGTCAACAAAGCCGATTCGGCCTATGTTCGGGAGAATTATACCAAACTGGAGCGCATGATTCCGATGCGGGACGGAGTGAAATTATTCACCTCAATTTATGTACCTAAAAATACCGATCAGACGTACCCGATCATGTTGGATCGGACACCCTATAGTGTAGCGCCTTATGGCGAGGATAAATACAAAACGTCGCTCGGGCCATCAATGCTCTTTGCGCGGGATGGCTACATCATTGTGTATCAGGATGTACGGGGCAAATATATGTCCGAAGGGGACTTTGTGGCCGTAAAGCCGTATATACCCAACAAGAAAAAGAAGACCGACGTTGATGAAATGTCCGATACCTACGACACCATTGAGTGGCTTCTTAAAAACATTCCGAACAACAATGGGCGCGTAGGTACCTGGGGCATATCGGCACCCGGTTTTTATACCACAACAACGATTATTGATGCACACCCCGCGTTGAAAGCGGCTTCTCCTCAAGCGCCGGTTACCGACTGGTTTATGGGCGATGACCGTCACCATAACGGTGCTTTTTTCCTGATGGGCACGTTTGCCTTTCTGTCTTCTTACGGCCAACCTCGACCTGTTCCCACGCCCAAAAACAGTCCTGGTTTTTCGGCTTATGGTACGCCGAGCGGTTATGAGTTTTACATGAATCTGGGACCGATCAAAAATGCGAATGAGCGAATTTTCAAAGAAAAGAACGCCATCTGGAACGACATGATGAATCATGAAGCCTACGATGAGTTCTGGCAGGCTCGTACACCCGTTCCTTACTTGAAGAATATTAAACCCGCCGTTATGACGGTTGGCGGCTGGTTCGATCAGGAAGATTTGTATGGGCCCCTTAAAACGTATGCCGGTATCGAGCGGAATAATCCAAAATCGCCCAATTCACTGATTATGGGACCGTGGATTCATGGCGGCTGGGCACGCGGAACGGGCGAATCACTGGGTAATATTCGCTTTGGCGGCAAAACATCGGAGTTTTACCGGGAAACCATCGAATTTCCGTTTTTCAGTCATTACCTAAAAGACAAACCTGACCCACAACTTCCTAAGGCGTATATTTTTGATACGGGCACAAACCAGTGGAGCAAATACGATCAATGGCCGCCCAAGACTGCACAGGAGAAAAAACTCTATTTCCACCCCAATGGAAAACTGTCGTTTGAGCTGCCCAAAACCAGTTCAACGCCATTCGATGAATATGTGAGTGACCCTAAAAAACCGGTTCCGTACACAGCCGAAGTCCGAAATATTCGGGGAAGTGATTTCATGTACGAAGATCAACGTTTTGCGGCTACGCGTCCTGATGTGATGGTTTATGAATCGGATACGTTAACGGAAGATGTAACCATAGCCGGAAATGTATTCGCCGACCTGTTCGTTTCTACAACGGGTACCGATGCCGATTTCGTGGTCAAGCTGATTGATGTGTATCCGAACAATGCGCCCAACAATAGCCCAATTCCAGGGACTAAAATGGGTGGTTTTCAGCTGCTGGTACGGGGTGAAGTCATGCGGGCCAAGTTCCGCAACAGCTTTTCAAAACCCGAAGCCATGAAACCCGGTGAGGTAACGGAAGTGAAGTTCGATATGCAGGATGCAGCGCATACCTTCAAAAAAGGCCACAAATTAATGGTACAGGTCCAGAGTTCCTGGTTCCCGCTAGTCGATCGTAACCCGCAGACGTTTGTGAATATTTACAAAGCAACAGAAGCTGATTTCCAGAAGGCAACCCACCGGGTTTATTTCTCCCCTCGGCAGCCATCCAGCGTAACAGTCAGCGTGTTAAAATAATGATTTGAAGTATATTGTTAAACACAGAGGCACAGAGAACACAAAAAAGAAATAAAAGCTCTGTGTTCTCTGTGCCTCTGTGTTTAAATCTCATTCTTAGCTATAGTCAGTACTATCCTAAATGACGGGTAAAACCATCGCACCGATCAGGCAGGCGGCCCCAAGAAGAACAATCAGAATACCAAAAACCAATAAATAACCCGGCTTGCGCTCCCGAATTTCAAGAGCGTAGGCCGATTCTGGATAAGGAGTTGCTAGTTCTAATTTGTATTCCCCGGCTTCAGCCCGGAATGTAAATAGCTGGATACGGCCCTCCCAGCCATTATTCACCCGTATGCTTGAAAAAGTTGGATTCACCGTGACCTTTTCACCTGTCAGTAGAGCCTGGATAGTAGGAGCAGACATCTTCATTGGCACTCGCTGTAAAGTTCTTCCAGATTGCCAGATGGTGTAATCGCCCGCATTGGTAACGACAAACTGCCCACTTTTTTGCGTCAATGGTAGCTTGAGCAAAACGGAGCCGCCAGCTGCCTTCATAATTCGCTTAATGCCCTGGATGAGTAGATAGATGCCAATGACACCGAAGCCAACCGATAGAATCCATACAGGTACCATCATGACGGGTAGGGTTTATGCGGTAGCCGCTCTTTGTGAGTGGCGAAAACTAGTGCTTTAGTAAAGTTGATTCGGTTGATTCTATTGACAATATTTTACTGATAATCAACCCCTATAAAATCAACCGCGCGGGCGAACCCGAGAATCTAAATGGGAGAGTACAAGTTTCTAAGCAACTAATGGCGACTTGCTTATTCTGCCGGTTGAACCAACGAAAGTCGGGCTGCTTCTAGGTCTAGTTCCTGTTCCATTTTACGCAGCACATCTCCATCTAATAAACTGCTTTGACGCTGTTCAATCAGAACAGTTCGTTCAACGTCAATCAGTTCCAACTGAAGTCGGATGGCTTGCTGATAGAGTTCGGCGGGGCGTTGTGCATTACTTGAGGCACGCAGCATACCACTTAGCTCACTTATTTTCAGTTCATATTCATTCTTTACATAGTTCAGCACATCATCGTGTACAGAACCTGCCGAGTGGTTAGCTTCGAGGTGGGTAATCACTTGTAAAGCCATTTTCTGCCGCAGTTTACGCTCTTCTTTCTTTTCATCAATCTGCTCCCGAACATTGAGCGATTCAACGATTATCGGCAGTGTAAGCCCCTGAACAACCAGCGTGATTAAAATAACGATGAACGTAATGAACAGAATCAGGTCGCGCGCTGGAAAGGGTTCGCCATTGGGCATCGTAGTTGGTAATGCCAGGGCACCTGCCAGCGAGACTACCCCACGCATACCCGCCCAACCAATGACAACAAGCTGTTGCCAAGTTGGTTTTTCTTCCCGTTTTCGAATACGCGCACTCAGCCACCGAGGTACATAAGCTCCCGGAAATACCCAGACTAATCGACACACAATTGCTACGCCACTAATGAGTAACCCATACAGGGCCGACTCAGGCAGCGAATACCCGTTCAGATTAGAAACAATCATGGGCAGTTGCAGCCCGATCAGAATAAACACCAGCCCGTTCAGCAGAAAAACAACAATTTCCCAAACCGAATTAACCTGCAATCGGCTATGGTACGAAAACAAGATGGAAGTGCGCGTCGATAGAAAGAGGCCCGTAGCCACAGCCGACAGTACGCCGGAAAGATGGAAATTTTCGGCAACTAGATAAGCTCCGTAAGGCGTCAGCAGCGTTAATGCCGTACTGATAACGGCATCTTTGCTGATGATCTGATGTACCCAAAGCATAATCCAGCCAATGAGCAACCCAATGGCGATACTTACGATGGCAATGCCAACAAACTGAAGGCTTGCCTCCCAAAGCACAAATTGATTGGTTAAAATAGCGACTAAACCATATCGGTAAATAATCAGGCTGGTCGCATCATTCACCAAACTTTCGCCTTCCAGTATGGTCGAAATCTTCTTCGGAACACTCAACCCCCGCATGACTGACGAAGCCGCTACCGCATCAGGCGGAGCAATGATTGCTCCCAGTAAATAACCTTGTGCCAGCGAAAAACCCGGAATGACGGCATGTGCTACGAAAGCAACGACGGTAGAGGTAAATAACACCAGTCCAACAGCCAGCAACGAAACCGAGCGGCTGTACATTTTCAATTCAACGTTGTCGATCTGCCAGGCTGCTGCATAGAGCAACGGCGGTAGAAAAACCAGGAAAACAGCATCGGGCGATAGAATATCCGACGGCAAACCGGGTATCCAGCCAATCAGCAGTCCGACAATAACCAGCAAAATTGGGTATGACATTCGAAACCGTCTGGCCACTACCGCCAGTAAGGTTGTCAGTCCTAGTAAACCCGTTACAATTTCAATTGGGTGCATTGAGTAAATAGAATGTGGGATGATTCGGGTTGAGCACGACAAATTAGCGATAACTTTGTTAACCGACCTAGTGCTACAGCTTATGCTTATTAACAAACCGATTCGCTATGAATTCACAAACTCGCCAACTTTCTAACCACGCACCCCAAAACAGCCAGTTAGTTGAGCAGGAAGAAAAGCGTACAGATCTTGGTTTTGGCACGAAGTTAACCGATTCAAAAATAAGGCTGGTCAATCAGGATGGCAGTTTCAATCTGGTCCGGCAGCATGGGTCGCTCTGGGATCGATTGAATGTATACAATCGGCTGATTACCATGAGCTGGGTTCAATTTTTCAGCTGGCTTCTGGTTGCTTACTTGTTCACTAACACGCTGTTTGCCGGGGTCTATATGCTCACCGATCCTAGTACACTAGTCGGTATCGCGGATGAAAAGCTAAACGGCCCTTTCTGGAAATGTTTCTTTTTCAGTTCACAAACGCTGACGACCGTTGGATATGGCCATATTTCGCCTAATAGCTTCCTGACCAGTTCGATTGCGGCTTTTGAGTCCATGATTGGGTTACTGGCATTCGCCCTTGCTACAGGTTTATTGTATGGACGATTTTCGCGCCCACTCGCCCGCATTCGTTTTTCGAAACGATCAGTCTTTGCGCCTTATCTGGATGTAAATGCCTGGATGTTTCGGATCATAAACACCCGTCCGAACCAACTTATTAACCTGGAAATAACAGCCACATTGACCCGCCTGGAACCGAAAGGGGATGGCACGCTTACCCGGAAATATTACCCACTCAACTTTGAACGGAATAAAGTTTCGTTCTTTCCGGCCAACTGGACGCTGGTTCATCCGATTACCGAAAAGAGTCCGTTGTACGGCTGTACGCCCGAAGAGCTTGAGCAATCGGATTCGGAAATTTTGATTTCGTTTCAGGCCTTAGACGATACCTTTGTTCAGAGTGTGCATACACGCTTTTCCTATCGATACGATGAAATTCTCTGGGGGCACAAGTTCCGTCCGATGTTCGATGGTGATCAGCAAACCAGACTCGACCTGGATAAACTCGATGAAACCGAAGAAGCTGAATTAAATTAAGGTTTACGGTATTCGGTTTGAGGTTTACGGTTGGCTGACGCATAAATGCTACTAGCGCGTCAGCCAACCGTAAACCTCAAACCGAATACCGTAAACCTCAAATCCCAAACTATAACCTGAATGCTCCCCCCCTTTTTACGTCCCGGCGATACGGTCGGTATTGTGGCTCCTGCCAGCTGGTTTCCTTATGAAGAATTAGCCGATGGGCTACGAATTTTGCGCGAAGACTGGCATCTCAATGTCATTGAAGGCGAAAGCCTGCACGCCATTGATGGCCCTTTTGCGGGTTCGGATGAGTTACGTCGGAGCGATATTCAACGCCTGTTCGATGACCCAAACGTTCGGGCTGTTTTTGCTGCGCGGGGTGGTTATGGTTGTTATCGTATTGCGGATGATCTCGATTTAACCAGCCTAAAAGCAAATCCTAAGTGGCTTGTGGGGTTTAGCGACGTCACGGTTCTCTTAAGTTTATTGCACAACAATGACATCGTGAGTCTTCACGGCCTGATGCCTCGGCAATTTGGTGACTCTGCGCGGGCGGCTTCGCTGGAATCACTTCGCCAATGGTTGTTTGGGGAGTTTCCTAAAAATTATGTTATCCCAACGCACCCACTGAACCGAACAGGCTCTGCCAAAGGTGCGCTCGTTGGCGGTAATCTAACCCTGCTAGTCAATTCAATCGGCACACCAACCGATATCGATTTCACCGGAAAAATCCTGTTTATCGAAGACATCGACGAAACGCTTTTCTCGCTTGATCGAATGATGACCCAACTCCGACGCTCCGGCCGACTGGCTAATTTGACCGGGTTAGTTGTAGGTCAATTTACCGACATGCGCGGAAATCAATCATTACCCTTTGGGAAAGATGCCTTCGAGATCATTGCAGATACGGTTTCGGTTTACCCCTATCCCGTCTTATTCGATTTCCCCGCTGGCCACGTCGAGTTTAACCTGGCACTTCCTATTGGAAAAATAGTCGAGTTGGTGGTGGAGAAAGGAAATGCACGAATTGATTTTCTTTCGACAGGATTTACAGGATGAACAGGATTTTTAGCTTCTCAAATTAAATCCTGTCCATCCCGTAAATCCTGTCAGAAAAACCTAATCTATGCCACTCACTAACTCTGTTGTCTGGATTACTGGCGCATCTTCGGGTATTGGCGAAGCTATTGCCCTGGAAGTAAGCAAATTAGAAAACGTCAAACTGGTGTTATCGGCCCGCCGGGAAGAAGAATTGCAACGGGTAGCTAGCCAAACAGGCTTGCCCCCCTCGAATGTATTGGTCTTGCCAATGGACATGACTGCGCTAGACAGTCTACCCAATTATGTTGAGCAGGTACGGCAACGCTTTGGTCGCGTCGATTACCTGTTTCAAAACGCGGGCATCACCCAGCGGAGCACCGTTCTCGACACCGATTTCTCGGTCTATCAACGCCTGATGGACGTAAATTTCTTTGGGGTTGTAGCGCTTACTAAAGCTGTTTTGCCACTCATGCTGACGCAGGGTAGTGGTCATTTTATTGTGACAAGCAGTGTAGCAGGTAAATTAGGGACGAAGCAACGGTCGGGTTATTGTGCAAGCAAACACGCCCTGCATGGATTTTTCGATGCACTTCGAGCCGAAGTTCACAACGAAGGACTGCGTGTAACGATTGTTTGTCCTGGCTACATCAAAACGGAAATTTCAGTCAATGCACTCCGGGCCGATGGACAAACACACGGCAAAATGGATGACAATCAAGAGAAAGGAATGATGCCTGATGAGTTCGCCCAACGACTGCTGCGAGCCGTTTCGAAGGAAAAAGAGGAAGTCTATATCGGCGGCTCCGAAATTTACGGTATTTACTTAAAGCGCTTTCTGCCCGGATTATTATCGCGAATTCTGCGAAATCGGGAAGGTGCTTAACTTTGTTTCAAGTTTCAGCCGGGCCGCCGGTGCGGTTCAATGTTCCAAAGTCTAAATGAATGTAAACTTGAAACATTGAACCGCACCGGCGGCCCGGCTGAAACCTGAAACAACTTTTTAATGCCCGCTCGCCGTTGTCAATTCTTTAACGGCAACGCCCTTGCTGGCGAACTCCATATAGTCCGTGGTAAGACGGCAGAGCGATTTCATACCTAATACAAATCCACCTTCATCAATCTGAAAATCAGGCGTGTGGTGCGGAGCAGCATTCTCTACTTTTTTGCCTTTGGTCATACCGCCTAAAAAGAAAAAGAAGCCCGGTACTTTCTGCTGGTAGAATGAGAAATCTTCGGCTCCGGTCTGCGCTGGCGTCAGTTTGATATTGGCTTTACCTGCCACAGCTTCCAGGCTCGGCACCATCTGATCCGTCAGTTTAGGATCATTGTAGGTAACCGGATACATGACGTTAATCTTCACTTCGGCTTTAGCTCCCGCGCTTTCAGCAATGTTCGTTGCAATTTCATCAATACGTCGATGAACCAGCTTTTGCGCTTCGGGGCTGAACGTGCGGATTGTACCGATCATGTTCGCTTCCTCGGGAATGATATTCTGCCGAATACCACTGTGTAACGCACCCACTGTTACCACAGCCGCATTATCGGTAAGGGTTACGTTCCGGCTTACAATCGTTTGTAAACCCATCACCACCTGCGCCGATGTTACAATTGGGTCAACACCCGACCAGGGAGCAGCACCGTGGGTTTGTTTCCCTTTAATTTTAATGGCATACGAGTCAACAGCGGCCATTGTCGCACCGGGCCGATATTTGATCGTACCGACTTCAGTTTGCGAGTTGATGTGTAGCCCAAAAATGGCATCGACTTTCGGGTTTTCCAGAACGCCTTCTTTCACCATCAGGTATGCGCCACCTTCTTCACCTTCAGGCGCGCCTTCTTCGGCAGGTTGGAAAATGAATTTAACCGTACCCCGCAGATCATTTTTGACGGATGCCAAGATCTCGGCTGTGCCCATCAGGATAGCTACGTGCGTATCGTGTCCGCAAGCATGCATAACACCTGTCTGCTGCCCATTGTATTCAACGCGGGTTTCCGATTTAAAGGGGACATCAACCCGTTCGGTTACGGGTAACCCGTCAATATCGGCTCGCAACGCTACTACTGGCCCAGGCTTACCACCTTTGAGCAAGGCAACAACGCCTGTTTTGCCAACACCCGTTTTCACTTCCATGCCCAGCGATTGCAGGTGAGCTGCAATTTTAGCCGCCGTCTGAAACTCCCGATTACCTAGTTCTGGATGTTGGTGAAAATCACGACGCCAGGCGACTACTTTTTTCTCAAGTCCTTCGGCGGTTTTATCCATACGCGCATTCAATGTAGCGACCTGCCCGAAGGTTGTATGAGCCAAAAGGCCAGCAAAGGCTAGTGAAGAAACGAATAAAGTATGTTTTTTCATTACTATGTATAATTTTTGGCACAAGTTAAATTTGTCTTTCAAGTTACGCAGAAGACAGTAGAAAATATTGATTTATAGCCAGTTTCTTAAGTCAAATCACCTTAAACACAGCGAAAACAATTTTATATTTTTCATTTACAGATATAATGATTGATGACTTAGTCGCCCCAAAACAAAGCAGACTAATTGACGTTGAGTTTACATAAACTACTCAACGTCAATTAATCATGATTCGAACATACATCAATGCCTTCCAGATTGGCATTATTGCTGGCATGCGCAGCATGATGGCTCCCGCTTTTGTAAGTTATAAATTGTCGCACACGCCGGAAAAACCACTAGCCGACTCAAAACTTCATTTTCTGGTATCCTCTAAAGCGACAATGGCCCTGGAGCTGATGGCTGGCGGTGAACTCATTGGCGACAAGCTTCCCAGCGCTCCCGATCGTATTGCTCAACCACAGATTTGGGGTCGGATTGCGTCTGGTGCGCTGTGCGGGGCCGCCTTAACCGAAGCCGATAAGCAATCTGTAGGCTATGGTGCCATTTTAGGAGCTTTGGGGGCAGCAGCCGGATCGTTCGCCTTCTTTCACTTACGCCACTGGTTAACACACGAAAAAGATGTGCCCGATACGCTGGTTGCCCTAGCCGAAGATGCGCTGGCCATTGGAGCAGGATTGGTGCTTATAGAGGGGCGGGGTATTGGTTGAAAAAGTTGTACCTACGGGCTTCAGCCGTGGATGTTTTGAGTTGAACACCAGCTAAAGCCCGTAGGTACACTACTATAATGCAGGTAGCAATTAACTCGTATTTTCGATTCATGGCCTCCACAATTTTGCCAACCAATCCACAGCCAGCATGACCGGAATCCCAATGACCACAACCTGTTTTCGCGCATGGATATCAACCCACCTTAAGGATACGCCATTCAGCGCATGCACTCCATTGCTGTACGTTTAAGTGAGGTGGTCGATAACTAAATTGATGATAATATATAGATATTATTTACTGTTGCCGAACAACCGTGATGAGCAAATCCTGCAAGGTTAGTTCAATAAGATCCATTAGGCTAATCTTATATAAAGCCGATACCTGTTGTAATACTGTCAGTGACAACTCTGTACGGCCTGTTTCTTTTTTGCTGTAAGCGGCCTGGCTAACACCTAACTGAAAAGCAACGTACTCCTGTGGGTAACCGTGAATTTCCCGAAGTTTGCGGATTTTGGTGGCAATGGGGTTCATAATTTATATCGGTAAAGGTTTATGTTGTTTGACTGATACAAACTAACCGGACAGCATAACGGCAGAAAATTTATTTCGACTAATAGGGCATTTTCTTCGACTAATACGTCACCATAACAGGCTAATCGAATATATTGCTTCCACTATGACCGATATACTCACCTGTTACTTAGTCGATGACGAGTCACCTGCCCATGTCATCATGTCGAAATACATTAGTCGTGTGCCCTATCTGGCTCTGCTTGGGCAGACCTACGACCCATTTGAGGGCCTGGAACAGGTACAGCAGCTCAAACCCGATATCCTGTTTCTGGACGTTGAAATGCCGTATATGACGGGGATTGAGTTTTTAAAATCGCTCCCACAACCTCATCCACTGGTCATTATGGTAACAGCTTCGCCCCAATTCGCGTCTGATATCTACAACTTCGATGCGGTGACCCATTATCTACTCAAACCTGTTGGGTTCGATAAATTTCTGGAAGCTATTAACCGGGTAACCAAACGGCTTGGCTTTGCCATAGATCCCAATGCGCCGACACCAACGCGCCCACCAGTCCATGTGCCAACGGAAGCCTCAGTTGATCCGCGCGAAAAAATCCCTTACTTTCTAATTAAGGAAGACAAAAAACTAATTCGTGTGGCGCCAGAGGATATTGTCTTCGCCGAAGGGATGAAAGACTACCTCAAATTACACCTCACAACGCGGGTACTGGTCACGCACATGACCATGGGTAAACTGGGGGAGATGCTCCCCCCCTCACAGTTTTTGCGAATTAACCGATCTTACATTGTTAGGCGACAGGCGATCAAAGAGATTGATGGCAATCAGATAACTACTCTCGACGGAAAGAAAGTAGTGATTGGCGTTACTTACCGCGAGCGTGTCATGGAGGAGTTGAAGAAGAATATGATTTAAGAAGCCTGAGCAACAAATTGTATTGCTAGCAAAATCCACTCCTACTCTTAATATTATGAGCCAAGTTCGAAATAGAATAAAGAATTCAATATTCCCACATTTAACGATACAGAAATGGTTAAAAAGTACTATTGGGCAGTATACATTTCATATTTTAATGTGGCTAACCTTTACACTCTTCCTGCGATTTATTTTAATTGAATCTTTCTATAAAGATACTAATCTCATTAAAAATTGGGTTACGGCAGGACAAGTCATTCCGACAATCATTATTTATTACTTTTTTGGGTATTTTGTTTTTCCAAGATATTTATATCGTTTACACATTGGCATTAGCCTGCTATGGCTTTTCTTTTGGCACATGATTATATATGAAGGCAATTACATCTTCTTTGAATATATCCAGCACTTTAAGCATAGCAGCCGTATCGAACGAGATTGGCTTTTTTTTCGTAATGCTGGGCCATTAGGATTTATTACTAATGGTACAATCGCTATATGGAGTTTTTTCTACACGTTCCCATGGGCTTTAATTTTTTTAGGAGTTCTGGCAGTAAACCACCTAGTTATTATTAGAATAAGAAATACCGAACTTGAAAAAGATAAATTAATAATTGAATTAACTTTTTTAAAGTCTCAGATCAATCCTCACTTTTTATTCAATACGCTTAATAGTGTTTACGCTGATGTTTTTGATACCAATGAAAAAGCGGCTGATTTAATCCTTCGCTTATCGGAGTTGATGCGTTACAACCTCTACGAAACAGATTTACCCAAAATCACCCTTAATAAAGAACTGGCTTACATTCAAAACTATCTTGACCTAGAACGTAATCGTCTTTCTGATCGATATGTGGTGATTGACTATGAGCAAAATGGCCAGTTGGAACAGTACCAAATTGCTCCTTTATTGTTGATTGCTTTTGTGGAAAACGCGTTCAAACATGGCCTAAAAGGAACTACAGAGCCAGCTTACATACAAATAAACGCTGATATAACCGCAGGCAAATTTGTCTTTCGAGTAGAAAATAGCATCCCGGCGCAGCGTCACATTATAGATGCAAACATGAAATCAGGAGGAATTGGGTTAGGCAATGTGCGCAGACGCTTAGACATTCTATATAACGGACAACATGAATTAATTACACATGCTACTGAAACTACTTATACAATTACTCTCACGATACATGTAGAACCTTTGCCAAAGCAAAGCATTAGTCGAAACTAATAGGCTATTAGTCGAAAAAGGCGCCCCTATATGTCGAAAGTAATTGAAGCGGCCTATATACATCTACTATTTTTGAATCGTCAACGGGGAAAAAACCCATTTTTTAAACACTTAACCATCAGAAATACATACTTCTTAACTACTTACAGCCATGAAAATTTCAACCTTACCTACTACCACCACACCTACTCGCTTAGTTTTTAAAAGACAACGAATCGTTTGTCTAACAACATTAACCAATAATTCCAGAACTAACGGAAAGACTATATTTACAATTAGCAATTTTTGACAACATTTATACTTTATCTAAACCCATCAATGGCGAGTCGGCGTCAACTCGCTCATTACCTCCAACGCACCGGCTGGCTTAATGTTGGCCAGACCGGGGCGTTTACGGAGGATATGCTCACCGCCATTCAGACCACCAAACAAGCACTGGTCTTTCTGCGGCTTGCCGGTCCAGACAATGATGTCCCCGGCCCGTTTCTGGATGCCCTGCGTAATCATCCGACGGTTGTTATTACCTCGCCGTATCCGCAGCATCTGTTCAGTCATTTAAACCTGAACCCGTTCGACTTTCTGACCGAACCGTATTCATTCGAGCGGTTTGCGGTTTGCCTGGATCGCTATGTCTCCTTTTTCGAGCAACGATGAATGTCAATTTATTTCGCTTAGAATCTGTTTGAGACGTGCCACGGTTTATCAGGGTACACAAATCAAGTAACCGTAGCACGTCTCAAACAGATTCTAAGCGAAAGTCCGGGTAAATAATTGGTCGAAAAAAAACAAGAAACTATATACACCCAAAAAGTGACAATGTATTTTTGGAGTTGTTTATCCAACTCCAAGATGATTCAGCCAAAAGATTTTTTTTTACTGCGCCAGCCGACGTATTCCCTCGACACATTACTTCAATTTTACAACCAACTTGCTACCAATCCGTTATCTGACTTATTGCGTCAGCATTATCAGGATCCAATAGCGCAACAAGCCATTTTTGTCGCGTCGCCCGCCCTCTATGAACGGTTTCAACGCTGGCTCTCAGGCGAAACCCTCCCCGAGCAGGATAAATTGCTGATCACACTTCATAAATACCTGATTCGAATGTGTAGCCGTCCAACTCCTTACGGCCTCTTTGCGGGCTGTACAATAGGGCGCTTCGGCGAGCAAACCCAACTTCAGGCAGGCACAACGGCAACGCTTCGAACGCATACCCGTATCGATATGGATTGCCTGCTGGCAATCTGTCAGTGGCTTAGCCATCAGCCCATTATTCGAGACCAACTACGCCTGTTTCCAAACTCGTCGCTCTATCCCATAGGCTCCTCGTTGCGATATATTGAGCAGCAGTTCGACAATAAACGGCGCAGCTACTTTATCAGTGTTGCCGAAGCCGAACGCCATCTGACAACTGTTCTGGAAGCGGCACGTACCGGAGCAACCATTCAGGAACTGGCAAATACCCTTACAACACGCAACATTGATCAGCACGAAGCAATTAGCTTTGTTGAGCAACTCATTGAAGGGCAACTATTATCGTTCGAGCTAGAACCAACCGTAACAGGGCTACACTATCTGAATCGGCTCACAGAACGAATTGCCTCCTTAGCAGACACAACCGACATAACGGAACAGTTACATCGACTACAACGATCACTACAACAGCCTGATCGACTGCTGGCTTACTCAGAGGTTCAGCAATGGTTTACCGACCGGAATATTTATCCCCCCTCTGCCGATATTGTTCAGGTAGATACTTTTTTTGGCTGGGGCGACACTCGCAATCCGACCCTGCAACTGGGTAAGCATGCGTTGCAACTCGTACAACGAGATCTTGAGAAATTGCTAGTTCTGAACCAACCCAACGACAGTCCTGACCTCGATGAGTTTAAACGGCGGTTCTACAATCGCTACGAAGACGAGGAGATTCCGTTAGCGCTGGCTCTCGATGCCGAATCGGGCATTGGCTATGGCTCCGGCTCAACGTTTGGTGTAGGTTATGCACCCCTGATCGATGATTTAACCTTTGTTACTAGCCCTCCTAACCAAACAACAACCTGGGACTGGTGGCAAACACTGGTGATGGATAAATACACGCAGGCACTCCGCACGAATCGGGCAGGCGATTCAATCCATGAAATTATTCTGACTGAGGCAGATTTGACCTATATCAGTAGCCAGGTCGCAACCCCGTCTGTTCCCGATAGCTTTTATGCCTTCGGTACGCTATTGGCCAGTTCGGCCAAAGCTGTGGATGAAGGTGACTTTCAGTTTAATTTATTGGCTTGTAAAGGCCCATCGGCAATAAACCTGCTCAGCCGATTTGGGGAAGGCAATGAAGCCTTGGCTCAACAGATTCAACAGTGCGCAGCCGCCGAAGAAAACTATCATCCAGATGTGATCATTGCAGAGATTGTTCACTTACCCGAAAACCGGGTTGGAAATATTTTAATCCGGCCAACCACCCACCAATACGAAATCCCATACATGGGTCAGTCATCGGTAGCACCGGACTATCAAATTCCCCTGACCGACTTACTGGTATCGGTCCATTACGATCAAACCACGCAGGGACAGATTATTCTACGCTCGAAACGGCTGAACAAACGGATAATTCCCCGTTTGAGCAATGCACATAATTTCTCGCAGGGGTTACCTATTTATCGGTTTCTGTGCGACCTGCAATCGCAAGACGCACACCTGAACATTGCCTGGAATTGGGGGGTTCTGCGAACACAAACGTATCTGCCTAGGGTTCGCTATCGTAACATCATCATCAGTCGGGCCACCTGGCAGTTGGCCTGTAACGATCTCACCCCCGACAATCCATTACGATTAGTTGCTCAATTAACGGCTGCTGGCTTGCCCGATCAATTTGTTATTGCCCAGGGTGACAATGAGTTATTTATTTCTATGCACATTCCTGAATCACTAACGTTATTGGCTCAGGAAATCCGTCGACTGGCTCGTTCAGGTACATCGGCCCGCATCCGATTAGTGGAGTTTCTATCCATGCCCGACCGCTCTCCCTTAACCAATAAACGCGACCATTTTACGCATGAGGTGCTTATTCCATTCGGAAACTTATCGGCGAAACCGTTTTCGGGGCTGAGCCAATCAGCAGACGTGTTGCCACAACGAAAGTTTTCGATTGGAAGTGAATGGTTCTATTTGAAGGTCTACACCGGCGAAAAAACCTCCGATACACTCCTGACCGAAACCATTTATCCGGTAGTACAACAGCTACTCAAGACACAGATCATTGACCAATTCTTCTTTGTGCGCTACAAAGACACTGATCCACACCTACGGCTTCGATTTCGGGGAAATGCTCACCTTGAATTTTACCATCATGTAGTACGAGTTATGGAAAAGGCATTGCATGAAGCCATTCAATCAGGTATTGTTCATCGTATCAAAGTAGATACCTATCAGCGTGAACTCGAACGCTACGGTATAGAGCACATGCCCTTATGCGAAACATTATTCTACTACGATAGCCTGTCTACGTTAGCCTTCATAGCGCGTACCGGTAATGAGTTTGACGAAAACTTACGGGTTGCCATAGCCATTCGTAAAATTGACCAATTATTGATCGGCGCAGGCCTCACGCCCAATGCCTGCCTGATAATATTAGGGGAGTTGAAAGAACGTTTTTTTCAGGAATTTGGCGGTACATCGGCCTTACGGCATCAACTCAATGAAAAATACCGGATGTATCGCCCCTTGATGGACCAGGCACTAGCCGACGATTTTCCGATTGCTGGCGATCTGACTAATTGGGAACACCGCCAGGCCGAACTGCTGCAAAGTCTGGTACGCTCCTTACCCAACTCCCGCCAACTCTATGCCATTTTAAGCAGCGTGATTCATATGCTTGTCAATCGTCTGTTTCCATCTAAACAGCGAGCTTATGAGTTGGTACTCTACCATTGCTTAGCCCGGCACTACGACTCCGTACGCGCCCGACAAGCTGTAGTTAGTGCCTAATTAGTAATCATTTTTTTGTCATTCCGACTTTAGGAGGAATCTCAAGCTTGACTAACACAGAAGTTGCGATTCCTCCTAAGATCGGAATGACAAAAATCGTCAACAGAAATAATGAAAATTTCAAATTACTGCGCATTTATAACCAAATCACATAAGTTATACCCCAATAGACTATGATACAACGATTGGTTATTGAAATACGAAAAACTAACAGCCAATTTTGATGCAACAAATCAGCAACACAAATCTAAATTCATGTCTACCTAATGTAAACATACATCATGAAAACACGCATTCACTCGGAGCATTCTTTTGAAATATGGATCAACAATGATACCGATTTTCTGGCTGATGAAGCTGGCGATTTTGACGACAACTGGGTCGTATCGGCTGGTGATTTATTCGGTAATATGGCATTGCCTCATGACGAGGCAGCCAGTTATTATGATGATGCTGCCTAAGAAATACGGCGCTTATAACCTAATCGAATAAAGTAAAACTACAGGTTGTTGAATAACAAGAAATTGCCCTAGAACTTTGCATCATCAATTACAACAATGCTGCTTACAAATTGCTAACCATAAATAAAAACAAATAACCATGAAAGATCAAAATCAACTATCAGAAGAATTGACAGCACTTAATACAACGGAACAAGTACAAATCGAAGGAGGTATTGACGGGGGCTGTATTCCAAATCCTGGCCCTAAGTTACCAGACTTCCCTGAGCAGATTTTATATTAACTAGCAACAATAAAATTAGCAACTATTTATAGTATAGTAATTAGGCGATCTACATAAGATTTGAAAATAATTCACAATAAAGTGGATGGGATATAATTGAGGGCCTCTCTCGTTGATTACGGCGAGGGAAGCTTATAAAATCGAATTAATATCATCCATCAACTTATAACCTAATCGAATAAAGTACAACCCTAGGTTATTGAATTAAAAATTAAGTCGCCAGAAATTTGTAGCATACAATAAATAAAAAACGAACAAAAAATTATGAATAAGAAAAACCTATTAGCCGTGGCTGGATTGATGATTCTGGTGGTTGCCTGTAAAGAAAATGATACAGTAAAGCCATCGTATGCTAACAATACGTACAGTTCAGGGAGCAAGACCGAATCGTCCTATACGGAAAGCGATTCTGTTGTAAAACGGAGGATTGTTTTACCAATCAAAACCCAGCCAATAGAGCAACCAGTACCAGATCCACCGCTGGGGAAAGGAAAAGATTTACCTGAAACGCAGGAAATCTAGGAGTACCGCTTGCATCGGCAAGCTTATTGATCAAGAATTAATGGAACGCTGCAACGGTAGGCAATAATCAGGCTATGGCAAGTTTTCGGAAGATAACTAAACAGGCTCTTATCAGATGTGGGCAACGATCCAACAAAAGGCGTTAGTTAGAAACTCGTCGGAATAGCATGAGATTGACTAGTAGTTGTAGAATAAATTAAGAGTGCCAAGAGTGTCTATTGCGGCTGAAGCATCCCGGGTTAAGTGGAGGCAGCAATAGTCATAAAAAAGTTAATCATAAAAAAACTAAAGAAAATAATGACAACATTAAATATGGATAAGGCAAGTATGGTTGAACTAGATTTCAACGAAATGCAAATGATTGATGGTGGCAATTGGTTAGACGATGCTGGAACATGGGCTGGAGAAACCTGGTGCCGAGTTAAACAAGCCTTCTCTAGTGGTTTCTCTAATGGTGCTGCTGCGGCAGATGCGACTAGATAACTAGTAAATATTTTCAATAATTATTATTTAATAAAAAGAAATCATGCAACTGAGTATCGATAATTTTGAAGTTTCTGAATTGACTTTTAACGAATTGAGTCTTATTGATGGAGGTGGTATAATTAGCGACATTGCTTATGGGATAGGATATGCATGTGGTTATGTATATGGAGCTGTTAGTAACATCGTATCTGGGCTTGAAGAAGCCGCACGGGCACACAACAAATAGTAAGTGATCTAATCAAATTAAGTAAACTTTGGAAATTATGAATTCATTAGAGTTAGTTGAGCTAAATTTCGACGAATTGGCCTTTATCGATGGTGGTGTAGATAAAGATAGCATGTGGTATAAACTCGGCTATGCCGTGGGTACTTATCTGTTTGAACATGGCATACCTGGCAAGTAATTATAAACGCTAAAAAATTACTGGCTACTTATAATAAGTAGCCAGTTTTTATATTATGAAGCAATTGTTTATTGATTTTTTTGCTTTTTCGCAAGGAGTAAATTATCTAAATAAAGATATTAATACGAGTGTCAGTTATAAATTTTTATTTATAGGGAAGGCGATTGGATTTATATTTTTATTTAAATTAATTATTGGTTTTTTGAGTATTTCATTAAACAAGTATGGGCTTATTGATCCATCAAAAGGAAGCGGGGACTTAACTTCTTGGTTATCAGAGACCTCAAATTTTCAATTTATATTCGAAGTAGTAATCTTAGCGCCTTTTCTTGAGGAATTTGCATTTCGGGGGATTATCCAATCAAACCGCCTAACCGTTACTCTAGCAGTTATTGTAATTGCCTATTTAATGGCATGTGTTTTAAACCAAGCTAATTTTTATTCTTTAACAGTAAAGACTTTATCTATTGGCATATTTAGTATTTTATTCGGGATTTTATTTTACAAATTTCTATCATATTACTTAATCAGTTTAACAGCTAACTATAAAATAAACATATATATAATATGGCTTAGTGCTTGCGGGTTTGCTTTATGGCATTATAATAATTATGATTTTGTAAATGCTCGCCCTCAAACAATTTTCTTAGCCTTACTTCCTCATTTTATTTCAGGTTTAGTTCTTAGCTGGACATCTTTAATTTATGGATTAAAGTGGAGCATAATACTACATATTATAAATAATGCAATACCTACCTTGATTATTATTTGGCGAGCCAGCCAAGAAAGCAAGATTGCTTAATTAACAACTAATAATTCCATTTTTCAAGACAAATCTGCTATGGATAAACGTCGATCTTACACCATCGCACTTGCTAACTGCTTAACAGTTGTTGGTATATTAATTGAAAATCAGGTAGTCAAATATACTCTTTTAGCTACCTCCATGATTATTAGTATCTATGCCATTCTATCGAGTTCTAACAGTCAGAAAGGCCCTTTGTAAGCGCATCTTACTAATCAGAAATTATTTACTAAATTTATTGCAATGGATAAATTCAAACTATTCACCTATCGTCTTACTTTATAAGCCGATAGGTGAATTATTAACTAAGCTACATGTTTTTCATGAATAATTCAGAAAAGCAATCAAATCTTCGGAATTACATAATAAGCCTAATAGTAATATTTATTATAGGAAATTTTCTTTAAAGGGAGACTGCTCGCTGAACTGTGTCACAGGTGAATAATAGGGATAAAAACTCTTATTTTCACCATCATGACCAACGACTTCGAACGGTCCGCCGTCGCGGTTCGAGGCCTTCAAACAGGCCGCTATCAAAGGCCTTTACGAAGTCAAACCCCTAACGGGCGAAAACGGCCTGTTTGCCCCGCTGCTCAAACACTTTTTAGAGTCCGCTTTAGAGGGCGAAATGGATAGCCATCTCACACAAACACGCCTGACTGAGCAGAATCGGCGAAACGGGAAAACGTCTAAACACGTCAAAAGTAGCGCTGGCCCTTTAGAGCTACAGACGCCCCGCGATCGTACCGGCAGTTACCAACCCCAAATTGTCCCCAAGCGACAGGTGGTACTAACACCTCAATTGGAACAGAAAGTATTATCACTCTATAGTGTCGGTAATAGCTACGCCGACATTAGCCAGCATCTGTCTGAGATGTATGGTTATAGCCTGTCTGATAGCGAGTTAACCGCTATTACAGATAAGCCGGGCCGCCGGAGCGGTCATTCCAGCCATGCGGGAGTGGCAGAATCGGCCATTAGAAAGCCTATATACACTGGTTTGGCTGGACGGCATCTATTACAAAGTGCGCCATGATGGCAAAGTGGTCACGCGTGTACTGTACAGCGTAATTGGCCTGAGCCTGTCCGGCAAAAAGCAGGTGTTGGGCATTTATACGGCTGAAAGCGAGTCGGCTAAGTTCTGGCTGACAGTACTCACTGACCTCAAACAACGAGGAGTGGAAGACCTGCTAATTACCTGTGTCGATGGTTTGAAAGGCTTTGATACAGCTATTGCCAGTGTGTTCCCGGCTACCACCGTGCAGCTCTGCATTGTCCATCAACTCCGCAACAGCTTTCGCTTCGTACCCGACAAGTTATTGAAAGAATTGGCCAATGACCTGAAAACGATTTATCAAGCTCCCAATCGGGAGCAAGGCTTGGAAAATCTGTTGGTGGTACAGGAAAAATGGGCCTCAGCTTATCCCAAAGCGATCCAGCCTTGGGTAGACAAATGGGAATTATTGTCGCCGTTTTTCGACTATCCACCTGTCATCCGCAAAGTGATGTACACGACTAATACGGTGGAAGGCTATCATCGTCAGTTACGCAAAGTGACTAAGACGAAAGGAGCTTTTTCGTCGGATGTGGCTTTACAAAAGTTAGTTTATCTGACGATTCAAAACCTGCAAATCAAGTGGGAGACGACCACCTATAATTGGAAGGAGATCATTAACCAGTTCAGTATTATCTTTGAAGAACGAATAAAATCGCATCGCTTCGAATAAATCCTGCTGACACAGTTCAGAGAGCACTCCCAAGGATATCCTATAGTAAAAAAATGGCTTATTTCTCTGGCTTATTCGTCACCTCCGTGTTGATGAATTAGTCCAGGATCATCCTACTAAGGTTGGCCTGATCGTCATTTCATCAGCCTCCACAAAGTGATTCGTTTTATAATGAAACCCCAATGTCTTCTGCCTTTGCTGCTCCTCTTTTGCTCAAACATATCATTTGGACAGCGTATACAGGGTAAAGTCTTGTCGACATCAAAAAAAGAAATCCCATTTGCTTCTATTCAACTTGTTGGAACCACAAAAGGAACGACTACAAATGAACATGGGGATTTCAACTTGATACTCCCCACACTTCCCTGTCAAATTCTGGTAAGTAGCATCGGTTATCAAACCGTAACGCAGCGAATTGATCATACAACAAAGCCTGTGGTTATAACGCTACCGGAAGGTGTTGCCCTGCAAGAAGTTAGGGTGATGCCAGACAGTATTTTAAAAACTATACTGACGGGAGCCTTCCGAAAAATCAAATCAAATTACCCGCACAAAACATTCGCCCTGGAGGGCTTTTACCGAGAACTGAATCAACGTACAGATAACGACGAATTAGTACATTATGGGGAAGCGTATCTGAAGGTCGTCATGAGTGGTTATCAAGCGACAGACGAGGATGCGCAGGTCGAAGTACTAAAGGCCCGAATCAACAAAAATCCGGGACGAGATTCTATCGAAACCACTCGATGGTACGGCGGTGCATTTATCGCTAATTCGAATGATCTTGTTAAAATGAGAGCCGCCTTCCTAAATCCTAGCTCATTTAACAAAAAGTATCGCTATACGCTGGCGGCCATTACGCCCTACAACTCAGACTCACTCTACGTTATCAACTTTAGCTCGAAAGACAGTGAAGAGTCGGCCACGGGTACACTCTGGATACATAAAAAGTCGCTGGCTTATGTAAAAATTGCGTATCAGAGTAATAAGCCCCTTCAACAAGGACTTACAAGGCAGATTACAAGTACAAACCGAACACGTGAATGTAGGTACATAGAGCAAAATGGGGTATGGCATCTAGCCCACATAGTACGCAAAACCACGTATCTGAATAAGCAAACAAACCGCGAAACCACCCACGACCTGGCGTTTATCACGACCCAATATGATGAGCAGGGCACGCCTGTCCCCTATGATAAACGGTTATCCTATGGCGCTATTTTCTCGGATTTAACGAACGAATATGATCCCGCATTTTGGGATAAGTATACAAGCCTGGAAGCCGATTCGGCCCAGAAAAGCCAAATGGCGCAGTTTAGAGCAATATCGCAAACGCAACAGACACAGCAATACGCGCCCGGGAAAACCAACCGGGATAAATTGGTAGCTGTACTCCAGCGATTGAGTTTTAGCTATGGACTGGGAGTTGCTCAGTACGCTCAACAAAGCCCTATCATACTAGCAACTTACCAACATAAACCTCTCGAAAGTCAAATGTCATTCCCGTCGGGACACCTTATTCTCTTATTCAGAACCAACTATGGCTTTCGACTAACAAACCATTTCAAAGTAGATGTCTCAAATTTCCAAAGTACACTGAGTAAAGATTACTACAAATCCACCCAATTGGGGCTTACCTATAGTCTGTTAGTTAAAAAGAAAGGAAATCCCCTATTTCTCTATGCGTTGGGCGCTTTTGCCTGGTCGCAGACAGGCTATTTGCTGACGGAGTTTACAAACAGTGAGGGCTTTGTCGATCCAGGCAAGCAATTAGACACTCCAGTCAAGGTCTTTTATGCCGACCGGGGATGGGCAGGCGTAGGCGGGTTAGGTTTTACATTTCAGAAAAAGCGTCGCGACTATTTTATTGAATCGAATTATCGATTTATGCTAACGAATACGCCATCAATGATCTTTAAAGAATCGGGTAAGCTCTTTACTAAAAAAGTCATTACAACGCCCGACCAGACTGACTTTCAACTGAATGTTGCCAACAATACACCTATTGTGCAGCCCGTTGCCATTACACTTGGCATTCGGTGGCATTTTTAAAATAGTCCACATAGTATCTTATGGAAACCAACGAAGTTAGAAGTGCGCAAAGTGCCAGTCCGAAAAAATAATATATCCAGTTTTTGTTAATGGCGATATACAAACTCCTATCCCGATACAACTAAAAATAAAGGCTCCTAAAGACACTGGAAATTGGCTCGACATTCGTCTTTCGGATCGTTTTACGGTTAATGCTGCTGTATGTGGCAACTGTGGCAATGTGGAGTTATATGCAGAAAAACCCAATCAGATATGGGAGAAATGGCAAGCGGGGTATAGGTAATCGTATCGCTTAGTATAACTTATTCCCTCTCGTTATAAACTACAACCGTCTGTTATTGAACCTCGCGTAGCATCGCCTGACCTTTGGCATAAGAAATAACCGCATCCCTATAGCGGCCCTTATCCAAAACGTTAACACGATGCAACATCAGTTACACCCGCCTGCCGTTATCGAGCACACTACGGAGGCTTATTTGCCCCAGGTTACCGTACGAGGCCAACTCATCTACTGCTTAGTTGCACTCGCTATTGTGGCGGCTTTAGTTTCTCTCCCCTTCATTCACACCGAAGTTTCGGTACAAAGTTCGGGTATCATTCGCACGGTAGCCGAGCGGAACGAACTCCGCCCACTGGTAGCTGGTACAGTAGCCCAGGTACTGGTTCATGACAATCAGCCCGTTCGACAGGGGCAACCCATGATCCGGTTACAGACCGAGGTGCTGGAAACCAAACTTCGGCTGAATCACTCCCAGCAAGCCGAAAAACTCCTCAACATTCGTGACCTCGACCGGCTTGTTCACGCCACTCGTCCAAATTTGCTGTCGGTATCGGGTTTGCAATCGCCGGTTGTGCGCCAGCAGTACGAACAGTTTCGGTTTCTGCTCACCGAAAACACGCAGACGCAGCAGAAACGCAAACGTGAATTAGACGTTACGCGTCAGCTCTATGAAGACAAAGTACTGGCGCAGCAGGAGTTTGAGGATAAAGAGTTTACCTACAAAACAGTAGTCGCGCAATATGCTTCGCAAATTGAACGGCAGGTAAGCGACTGGCAGGCCAGCCTGACCCAGCAACAACTCGCACTCGACGAACTTCGCGCCCAGGAACGCCAACTCCTCAACGAACGCGACCTTCATACTATAAAAGCCCCTGTTGCCGGTACGGTCAGTCAACTGGCAGGGCGCTATCCTGGAAGCTATGTGCAACCCGGCGAAGTCCTTGGTGTAGTCTCCCCCGATTCCAATCTGCTGGTTGAGTGCTATGTATCACCAAAAGATATTGGCTTGCTACGCCCCGGCATGACATCTCGGATGCAGGTAGATGCTTTCGATTACAATCAATGGGGCTTGGCGCAGGGAAAAGTGGCCGAAGTCTCGAACGATATTACCATCATGGAAAATCGCCCGGTTTTCAAAGTCAAGTGTAAGCTCGATCAAAGCTTCCTGTCGCTCAAAAAGGGCTACAAAGGTTATCTCAAAAAAGGCATGACACTCCGGGCGCGCTTTGTCGTTACCGAGCGTAGTTTGTTCGATCTGCTCTACGATAAGGCCGACGACTGGCTTAATCCGAAAAATACACCTGTACTTGCTCAAAAGTAAATGTGGCAAACAGTCGCGGCTGTTCGAGACAAATCTCATCTGAAATCATGGCAAAAAATACGATAATCAAACAACATGATATTACCGATTGTGGAGCGGCTTGCTTGGCTTCCATTTCGGCACATTATAACCTGATGATGCCCATTGCCCGCATCCGGCAAATGGCGTCAACCGATCAGAAAGGAACCAATGTACTGGGGATGATCGAAGCGGCTACTCGATTGGGATTCCAGGCCAAAGGTGTACGCGGCACATTCGAAAGCCTGTCGAAAATCCCGAAACCAGCTATTGCCCACGTCATCATTAAAGAAGTACTCCATCACTTTGTGGTCATCTATGATATTACGGATAAACACATCGTGGTCATGGATCCCGGCCCAGGTAAGCTCGTTAAACATACGCACGAGGAGTTCAAAAAAATCTGGACGGGCGTTTTGATTTTGCTCCTGCCCAACGAACAATTTGAAACGGGCAACGAAAAAATATCGGCTACGCAACGGTTCTGGCAGTTGATTCAGCCACACCGGAGCGTAATGATTCAGGCACTGTTCGGTGCGCTGATTTATACCATTCTGGGGCTTTCAACCTCCATTTATGTCCAGAAAATTGTCGATAACGTGATTGTCGAAGGCAATCAAAATCTGCTCAACCTATTGAGCATCACCATGATTTTGATTCTCGTTTTGCAACTGTTTATCGGAAGTTTGAAAAGCATGTTCGCTTTGAAAACCGGGCAGCAAATCGACGCCCGGCTGATTCTGGGGTATTACAAACACCTGATGAAGTTGCCCCAGCAGTTTTTCGATACGATGCGTGTGGGCGAAATCATTTCGCGCATCAACGATGCCGTTAAGATTCGGGCGTTCATCAACGATGCCGCTACAAGTCTGGTTGTCAACGCGTTCATTGTGCTGTTTTCATTCGGCATGATGTTTACCTACGATTGGAAACTGGCTATGATTATGCTGGCCGTTATTCCGTTCTATGCAGGCATCTACGTCATTGTTAACAAGCTGAATAAAAAATACCAGCGAACATTGATGGAAGACGCAGCCGAGTTGGAATCTCAACTGGTCGAGTCGCTGAATGCGATGGGAACCATCAAACGCTTCGGGCTGGAATCGTTCGCCAACATCAAGACCGAAACGCGCTTTGTCAAGTTACTCAAAACCATTTTCACATCGGCCCGCAACTCGGTTTGGTCGGGCAATGCTACGGAAATCGTTTCCCGATTATTCACCATCATCCTGCTTTGGGTGGGTGCGGGTTTTGTGATCGACAATCAGATTACGCCTGGCGAACTACTGTCATTTTACGCCTTGATCGGTTATTTCACAGGCCCAGCCAGTCAACTCATCGGTGCCAACAAAACAGTACAGGATGCGCTGATTGCCGCCGACCGCCTGTTCGAAATCATGGATCTGGAACGAGAATCGACAGAGAATAAAATTGAGCTTCAGTCGGATATGATCGGTGATATTCGCTTTACCGATGTTTCATTCCGCTACGGGAGTCGCACGCAAGTATTTGACAGTCTGAGCATAACAGTACCGAAGGGTAAAATTACAGCAGTGGTTGGCGAAAGCGGTTCGGGCAAATCCACGATGCTATCGCTCCTCCAAAACCTGTATCCTCTTCAAAGCGGCAGTATTCATATTGGCGATTACGACATCAAGCATATTAGCAACGAAAGTCTTCGCGGTCGTGTAAGTGTAGTGCCGCAGAAGATTGATCTCTTCGCGGGAAACGTCATTGACAACATTGCCGTGGGCGAATACCAGCCCGATATGCAGCGAATCGTGGCCATTTGCCAGCGGCTCGGTATCACGGAGTTTATTGAAAAGCTACCCAATGGATTTCATACGTATCTGGGCGAGAACGGTGCCAGCTTATCGGGCGGGCAGAAACAGCGAATTGCCATTGCACGCGCCTTGTACCAAAATCCTGACATCCTGATTCTGGACGAAGCCACGTCATCGCTCGATTCCGTTTCCGAGAAATGTGTTCAGGAAACCATCCAGCACCTGCGCGAACACAACAAAACGGTTATTCTGATTGCCCACCGGCTCAGTACGGTTATGAACGCCGATAAAATCATCGTTATCGAACAGGGCAAATTAATTGAAGAAGGCTCCCATTTCGAGTTGCTGGCGAGAGGGAATGCGTATTACAAACTCTGGGCCTCACAAATGCCATTGGCCATAAAATCGCCCAGCTTCTCCCAACTGGACTTACTCCAGATCAGCGCTAACGGCGATCAAACGGCAACGCCTGTAGCAACTCCCGAAACCCAAACCGCTTTAGCTTTATGAAACCGATAGTCATTCTTCTATTCATACTGGGTTTCTCCGAAAAACTCTGGGCACAACCCGCAACCTCTTCGTTACCTAGTTCACCAACACTAACATTGGAACAGTGCATTGCCCTGGCGCTTGAAAATCAGCCCTCCATTCGGCAGTCGATATTGCAGCAGCAACTAGCCGATAACACGGTTGAACAAACGCGAAAAAGTCAGTTACCGACACTGTCGGGCTATTCGAATCAGGGGCTGAATTTTGGACGTAACGTCGATCCGTATACAAATAGTGTTACCAATGCACAGATTACGATCAATACAGTCGGCTTAGGTGTAAGCTGGACGGCCTTCAACGGTTTTCAGTTGAAGAATACATTATTACAACAAAGTCTGACAGCAAAGGCAAGTCAATTTGATGTAGCCACGGCTAAAAATACAATTACCCTCAACACATTACTGGCCTACTTGCAGGTGCTCACAGCTCAGGATCTGGTAACGGCCAGTGAGGTACAGGTAAGCGTGGCACAGGCACAGGTTGAACGAACCGAGAAGCTGGTAAAATCGGGTACCACGCCCCCTTTTAACCTGTACGATGCCAAAAGCCAACTGGCTAATGATCAGATGCAATACGTTCAGACCCAGACAAACCTAAAGGCGGCTATGCTAACGCTGTTGCAAGTCCTGAATCTACCCTCTACAACGGCGTTACAGGTAGTTCGGCTGGAAGGCACAACGATACCACAGGCAAGTACGACCGATGCCTACCAGATTTTTACGCAGGCCCGAACCGTTATGCCCGAAGTTCTGGCCGCCGATTTACGCACCAAAGCAGCGCAGAAAGGATTAGACCTGGCCAAAGGACTAGCGTATCCTTCCATTACTGTTAATGCTAACTGGGGAACATCGTACTCAAGTGCGGCCCGACGTAGCATGTACAGTACAGATGCTGTGGTTCAATCAACCACCGGATTTGTTGATGTAGCCGGGCAATCGTATCCAGTTAAAGTGCTTGAGCCTACTCTAAGCACAGAACGCATAAATTATTTTCAGCAACTGGATAACAATCAGTACAAAAGCGTAACCATGAGCATTCGAATCCCGATTCTGAATGGCTTTCAGGTACGCTATCGCACTACGAACGCCCGCCTGCAACAACAACTGGCCGAATCACAGGCCGAGAGCGTCCGGCGGAATCTACGGCAAGCCATTGACCAGGCCGTTAACCAACAGCAAAATGCGAATGAACGGTATCAGGCAATAGAACAACAGGTAATCGTTCTGGCACAATCGTACAAAGCGGCTGAAGCTCGTTATAACGCGGGGCTGCTCAATGCTGTCGATTATAATCTAGCCAAAAGCAACCTGGACCGAGCATCTATAAACCTGATTCAAGCCCGTTATGAACGAGTACTGCGCGAGAAAGTAGTTGATTTTTACCGAGTTGGAACATTATAGAGAAAAAAAACACAAATTGTTAGGCATAACTCAGCCATACTTACATCCTCGAAGGCGCACCTATCAGTGCGCCTTTCTCATAAATAACACCATAAAGTTTACGTCAGGCATTATCTTTGCATCCTTAAAATTACCTCATCAATAGCTTCCTGGTAAACTTGTGTTGAGTGCTTGCAAACGATTTACCGCATCGGCGGCCCGGTCATTCGCTCATTCACACATTCACTCATTCACTCATTGCTAATGCAGGTTCTTAAATTCGGTGGCACCTCAGTTGGTTCCGTAGAGAGTATCAAACAAGTTATTCAGATCATTGATAATCACCGCCAGAAAGGCGATCAGATAGCCGTTGTGTTCTCGGCGATGGGTGGCGTTACGAACCAGCTCATTGAAATTGGACGCATGGCCACAACGGGGGAAACGGATTACATAGAACTGGTTCGGCGGATTGAAGACCGGCATTTCAATGTGGTAAAAGCGCTGATTCCGATAAAAGAACAGAGTAAAGTATTCGCCCACGTTCGGGGAATTATCAATGAATTGGAAGACCTTCTGCGGGGTGTATCGTTGATTCGTGAACTGACTCTCCGTACGCACGACCTTATTACAAGCTTTGGCGAGCGGTTATCCACAACGATCATCACCGAATGTGTAAAAAGTCGTGGAATTCCGGCACAGTTCTGCGATGCCCGCCAGATTATCAAGACAGACGCGCAGTTTGGGCAGGCCGAAGTAAATTATAGCCTGACCAATCAGCTTATTCAGGAGTATTTTGCCAAGTCGACGGCGACCCAGATGGTAACGGGTTTTATCGGCTCCACGGAAAAAAATGAAACCACAACGCTGGGCCGGGGTGGTTCGGATTATACGGCCAGTATCTTAGGCGCAGCCCTGAATGCGGAAGTAATTGACATCTGGACCGACGTGGATGGTATGATGACGGCCGATCCGCGCAAAGTACCGAACGCGTTCAATATTCCAACCATTACCTACGCCGAAGCGATGGAACTCAGCCACTTCGGCGCCAAGGTGATTTATCCGCCAAGTCTGCAACCCGCCTTTGCCCGAAACATTCCGATTCGGGTCCTCAATACCTTCAACCCAACACATGAAGGCACGGTTGTCAGCCGCACCGCCGAACGTCGGCAATACACCATTACGGGCATTTCGAGTATCGACGATATTGCTCTCGTGAATGTGCAGGGATCGGGTATGATTGGGGTAGCGGGCGTATCAGCGAAGTTATTCGGTGTCTTGGCAGCGCATAAAATCAGCGTGATTCTGATTTCACAGGCATCCTCCGAACACTCCATTTGTTTCGCCATCGACCCACGTGGAGCCGAGAATGTGAAAACGATTCTGGACGCTGAGTTTGCTACGGAAATCGAACATGGTCAAATCGACAACATCGCTATCGAACGCGATTTGTCGGTGATCGCAACCGTGGGCGAAGGCATGAAAAAAAGCTCCGGTATTGCCGGAAAACTGTTCTCGGTGCTGGGTAAAAATGGGGTGAATATTGTTGCCGTAGCGCAGGGATCGTCGGAGATCAACATTTCGGTGGTTATTAATAAGAACAACCTCTCGAAAGCTCTTAACTCGCTGCATAACATCTTCTTCCAGTCTGAAGCACGGGTTTTGAACCTGTATTTAGTGGGCACAGGACTCATTGGAAAAACGCTGTTGAAACAGATTTTCGATCAGTCGGAATTCCTGCGATCGGAGAAACTGCTGAAGGTTTGTGTGGTGGGGATGACGAATAGCAAGAAGATGCTGCTCGACCCGAAAGGCATCGCCCTGGATGATTGGCGCGAACGGCTACTGACCGAAGGCGTAACCACATCGCTTCCCGCTTTCGTCGATAAAATCAAGGACTATAACCTACCCAACTCGGTATTCATCGACTGCACCTCCGACAAGGATATTGTGCAGTTCTACGAGTCGCTGCTGGATAGCAATATCTCGGTGGTTACGCCCAACAAAGTCGCTAATTCGGGCACCTATGCCGAATACCGACGATTACAACGAACGGCCCTGAATCGTGGGGTGAAATTCCTCTACGAAACCAACGTGGGTGCTGGCTTGCCCATCATCAACACTGTACAAGGATTGATGACAGCGGGGGACCGCTTCCTGAAAATCGAAGCGATTTTATCAGGTACGTTGTCGTTCATCTTCAACACGTTTCGTCCGGGTACATCGTTTGCCGATGTGGTTCGTGATGCGAAAGAAAAAGGGTACACCGAGCCCGATCCTCGCGATGATCTAAGTGGTTTGGACGTAGCTCGAAAAATCCTGATTCTGGCCCGCGAAGCTGGTTTCCCACTCGAACCAGAAGACGTCACGATTACCAATCTATTGCCCGAATCATGTCTGGCGGCACCAACCATACCAGCCTTTTTTGACGAACTGGAGCGCAACAATGCGTACTTCGAAAACCTGCTCGCCGAAGCCGAAGAAAAAGGCGAAAAGTTACGCTTCGTGGCTCGTTTCGAGAATAACAAAGCAACCATTGGCCTGCGCCCCGTCGATTCGGAACACCCGTTCTATCAGCTAACCGGTGCAGACAATATCGTTTCGTTCACTACAGAGCGTTATAAAGACCGACCGCTGGTTATCAAAGGGCCTGGTGCGGGTGCCGAAGTGACAGCCTCAGGCGTGTTTGCCGATGTGGTGAGTATTGGGAGTTATTTGGCATAACCCCAATAAGAACTTGTTAGATTATATGTCCGTTAATAAAGAAAGAGAGCCAACACCAGATGGAAGAGAACGTTATATACCTCAACGAGTACCACCGGCTGCAGAGCGAAAAAATGATCAGGAAAGTCTCCGAGCAGCCCTTGATGTCATTGCAGGAGTGCATCGAGCAAGCAAAGCGGCTCAAGGACCAGCCCCTCAAAACCGTGCTGAAAAAGCAGCGTTAGATCAGGCACTTCGGGTTGGTGAAGAGAAATTGCTCAGACGATGGGCGGCTTCTATTAATAAAATGATCCCTGCCGATCCATTCACGGATGCCTGGGAAGCTCAAGGTGGTGAAGGCGGTGCTGAGCATCAAGTGTATGTTCAATTAGGGGTTTATTACAAGCGGAATAATCTGAATTATTACGGAACCTGGTTAAGTTACCTGCACAACCTTCTACTTCATAATTGGCTCTTCCCAGAGACCGGTTATACATTTTTAGGTTTGATGGATGTAGAAGGTTCATTGCAGTCTGTCGTCAGTCAAAAAGCGTTGCGAGGTATACGAGGAGCAACATCCGATGAAGTAGCAACTTATATGCTCCCATTTGACTTTACCCCACTTCAAAACAGTGATTACATCAACACAAACTTTGGCATCATTGTCAGCGATTTACACCATCGAAATGTTCTTGTGAGAGATGATGGCGAATTACTGGTATTTGACCCAGTCATTTACTTACAACAACCCTTAAAGTAATCAAAAAATTGACAAATAGTCACAATATCAGCATGTTTGCGACGTCGATATCGACCAGGCGTACTCTTAATCTAACATCATGCGATTTTGTTTTTATTCAATTTGCCTTTTATTCCTTTCACCTCCCGTTCTTGCCCAGCAGAATACGCCATTGAAAGACCCCACCCTAGCTTTGGAAAACTTCGATTTTAAAGCTATCGAGTATACTACGCTAGATTCAACAGCCCGGGATTACATCAACGCTATTGAGCACAGCCTCTACCATCGATTTGATAAAGCCGAGGCATTAATGAAGAAAGTTGCCTTACGTACAGATTCTCCATTAAGCAAAGTTGCCCGTTATTACTTATTAACGGACCTGTATTTCTGGCGCGGCAACTATGCTGATTATGTGCAATTTTCGGATCAAACCAACGAAAAGCAAGTATTCTACAAACTGGCTAAGGCATTAGCTGCCCATCAAGCAACACAGATTCAGTTTACTCAGGATAGTTTATTAATCCCAGTCACGATTAAGAAGCATAGTTATATCGTTGCAGAGGTTTTGCTGAACGGAAAGCCCGTGCGGCTGATCCTTGATTCTGGTGCAAATTTTTCAACCATCTCTCAGAAACTGAGCGACGAATTAAAAGTAAAGTACTTGGCTGATACAGATATACTAAATTCGGTTGGTACAACTCTTAAAACACCAGTCGGGCTTCTTGATTCACTATCAATCGGTACTGTTCAGTTGACGAATGTTCCGGTCTTTTACACGAAAAAAAATAAGTTTTTCAAAAGGATACATGTCGACGGCTTATTAGGCTGGGATGTTCTACATAAACTTTCCTACACCGCTGACTTTAAGGCACAAACCCTGATCATTCGTAAGCCACTTATTGATACCACCGCTAAAAAAAATCTGTTTGGAATAGGCCTTCCTTTCCTGACTGTTCATACAACATCAGGATCTCAACTCAATATGTTTTTCGATTCTGGTAGTAACAGTGTTGACCTGACGACAAACGGAGTTGCCAAGCTCGGTGATTATAAGACAACCCAACGACCTGGAATGGTTTCGGGAATTGGCAAAACGAAAATAGGTTGGTTTCGTTACGTGAAGAATTTTACATTCGAGGTAGATCAAAAACAGCTGATTTATAAACGGGCCTACTTATCTCCTCTAAACGACAGGTTCATATTGAACATTAAACGAGATGGCATTTTAAGTAATGCACCATTCCAAAAAGGAAAGCTTACCATTGATTATCGGAATAATCACTTTGACTACAAGGAATAGTAAAGCCCAAAACCGCTGAAAAAATCGTAAATTCGCAAACGACTATAGTTTTTTCCTGTGCTAACTGATTCCCCTCAACAATCGCTTATTGAATGCATTCGCGACATAGGTCATGCCGAAGCAGTCCGGCGATTTTTTGGGTTATTGAAGGAGTTGATCGACATCGTAAACCTCCCCAATGGCGATGCCCGGTTAGCGTTTGTCGTAAAGCAGGACAAGTCGTCGATTACTGCCAACGTCAATTTCTTTCAGGCATTACGGATTCAGAAACCACGCCGTGGCGAGATTGAATATCACTTGACGATTAAAAAATCGTATCAGGATCGGCTAAAAGGTATTGAAGAGTTAGTCTTTGAACCACTAACCGAAAAGTCAGATTATCTGGCGGTTGTCATTGGTCAATCTAATGTACACCTTCTTTATTTGCCTGTTTTGCGCACCTGCTGGGAAGACTGCCTGCTCGAACTGGTTGAAAGTACCAAACGTGGGCCCCATTCAGCCCGACACAATCCTGATGTATATCGGGCGGCAGAAGATGAAGCCTTTCTAAGCGAGCTTATCCGGTTAGCCGATGATCCTACGCTGGAAGATCGCATTCTAAATGGCCTGGCTGTTGAAGAACCAGAAACCGAGTATGAAACGGCGTCGCAGCTACCTCAACAGCCTCATAATCTCATTCTGTTTGGTCCCCCGGGTACAGGTAAAACGTTTGCACTACAGCCATACCTGCGTGAGCAAAACGCAAGTCTGATTACCTTTCACCCATCATATAGCTACGAAGAATTTGTTGAAGGAATTCGGCCGGAGGTGATTAGTGGCCAGATTAGCTATAAAATCAGGAAAGGTATTTTTCACAAAGCTTGCCAAACGGCTATTCAACAGGCAGGTTACGGAACAATAGCTGATTGCCTGAACGACTCACCAGAAAATCGTCGGCAGAAATTGGCAAAGGCACCAGCACACTACTTGCTCATTGACGAGGTTAATCGTGCCAATGTAGCCAGTGTATTCGGTGATTTGATGACGCTACTCGAAGCGGACAAACGCCTTGGTGCTGAAAACGAACTTTGGTTAACGCTGCCGTATTCGCAGGAACGGTTTGGTGTACCGATCAACTTGTTCGTGATCGGTACAATGAACACAACCGACCGCTCGATTGCGCTGTTAGACATTGCCTTGCGTCGGCGCTTTTCCTTTCGCGAAATCCGCCCCGACGCAACAATCCTCCGCGAGATTGACGGCATTGAACTTCCGGTGTTGTTGCGAACCATCAACGAACGCATCGAATACTTACTTGACCGCGATCACCAGATTGGGCACGCCTATCTGACTACGGTAGAAACGTATCCAGAGCTATGTGATGCTTTCCGCGATCGAATTATTCCACTTTTACAGGAGTATTTCTTCAACGATTGGGCCAAGATTCAGCTAATTCTTGGCGATAATCCGGCCTGGGGGAAAGAGCCCGATCAACGGCTTATCTGGGTTAAGCGAAAATACACAGCCAATGCTGCCAACAAATTGTTCGGCGAATTGCCGGAATCCATGGATGAGGTAGTCACTTACGAGATTAACCCAAATCTTCAACAGGGGAGTTACGATCAGGTACCCGTTGAAGCCTTTATACGAATTTATCAGAAATTGTAACGCGGCCGGGCTGGCGTTCCAGCATCCTGTCTGACATAGTAAACGTATCAAACCTGCGGACAGGATGTCCGCGCTACTCATGAAAGCACTCGTTCTTACCGAATACAATCAGTTCGATTTACAAGATGTACCCAAGCCAACCATTCGGCCCAACGAAGTATTGGTTCGTGTGCAGGCTGTAGGCATTTGCGGCTCCGATGTTCATGGCATGGATGGTAGCTCCGGCCGCCGGATTCCTCCCATCGTCATGGGTCACGAAGCTAGTGGCATCATAGCCGAAGTAGGTGCCGATGTCCGCGACTGGGCCACCGGAGACCGGGTTACATTCGACTCAACCGTTTATGCACTCGATGATTGGTACAGCCGGCGGGGGCAATATAACCTGAGCGATGGACGCGAGGTGGTGGGTGTATCTACCCCTGATTTCAAACGGCAGGGCGCTTTTGCTGAATATGTATCTGTACCACAGCACATTTTGTATGCCATTCCTGATAATGTCAGTTTCACCCAGGCTGCTTTGGTTGAACCTGTAGCGGTGGCACTTCATGCCCTGAGTCTAACACCCATTCAGGTAAATGATTCTGCCGTCGTCGTGGGCGCGGGTATGATTGGCCTGTTTGTGATTCAGGCGTTAAAACTGGCGGGCTGTGGCTCAATCATCGCTATTGACTTGGACGATGATCGGCTGGAGCTGGCACAAAAGCTGGGTGCTACCCACATAATTAACGCCAAAAGCGGAGACGTCCCCAAACAGGTGCAGGCGCTGACGCATGGACGCGGAGCCGACGTTTCATTCGAAGTAGTTGGTGCTGGCCCAACTGTGAAAACCGCCATCGACTGTGTGCGCAAAGGAGCAACGGTTACGCTAGTCGGTAATCTGGCTCCAACTGTTGAAATTCCGTTACAAGCTGTCGTCACCCGACAGTTACGCCTTCAGGGTTCCTGTGCGATCAATGGTGAATACGAAGCAGCTTTGGCCTTAATCTCGTCGGGTCGCATAAACGTAGAAGCGATTCTGAGTGCCGAGGTGCCACTCGAAGAAGGAGCCGACTGGTTTAAACGACTGTATGCTAAAGAGAAAGGCTTAATCAAAGTAGTATTGAAGCCTTGATTTCAGGGATACGGTTCATAGACGGCAATGGCCGATGCTTGCGATATAATCAAACTAGTATCTGTTAGCTTGTTAATTTGCCAGGCATCTCCCGGCGCAACACAACTGACTGATATGCAGATAGGGTTTGCTGTTCGTTCAGGCATTGGAATATCGTCAACATTAACGAGGTCCAGTGTATTGCCTTTCCGTTTAAAGCGAGCGGGCGAACAACAGGGGTCATATTTTCCGTCATCGCCATAAAGAATCGTTCCATTCGATTTAAAGGTAACAATAGACCATTGATCGCCAGCCTTTGTATAGACAGGCTGGTTACCAGAATACTGGATCTGAGTCATTCGCCACCGTCGATATAACAGGTCAGATGGGCCAACTGGCTGATCAGTCTGGCAGGCAACAAGCAGTAGTAACAAAGCTGTTGAGAGTAGTAGGTTTTTCATATCAGAGGTAGGGTTTATAGGTAATAACAGCCCGTTCCTGCTTAATAACCAAGCTATCAGATGTCAATTCATCAATCTGCCAGGCGCTATCGATTGGTGCACAGTCGACCAAGGCGCAGGTAGGATTTGGCGTTAGCTCAGGAAGGGGAATGGATGCTACATCAACAAGATCCAATGTATTGCCTTTCCGTTTAAAGCGGAAAGGCGAACAGCAGGGATCGAATTTTCCGTCATCGCCATAGAGAATCATTCCATTTGATTTGAACGTTACAATAGACCATTGATTGTCAGACGATACATTGATAAGTTGGCCATTAGAATACTGTATCTGCGTCATGCGCCATCGTTGATACAATTGATCATTAGGAGTCGCTTCATCTTCACGGCACCCCAATAGACCAATAATCAACAGAACTAGACAGAGTCGCCAAGCTTTCATAATTTCACCCTTTTTTAAGTAGATGACTCCTAACTAAAGCATTTAGTTGGAATACGTTTTAAATTATGTCTACAGCTCCCACACGAATTGCCATCATTGGCCCCGGCAAAGTAGCCCACCTTCATGCTCAGGCCGTTTTACAAACCCCCGACGCCGAATTAGTGGCCGTTTATGGACGAACCTATCAGAAAGCAGAAGACTTTGCGAATCATTACAATATTCGGGCTTACAGCGATGTATACGACATGGTTGATCGCGAGAATATCGATCTATGCCTTGTCTGCACAACGCACCCTGCCCACCGGGAGCCAACGGTAGCGGCCCTCAATGCTGGTTCGCACGTATTGGTTGAGAAACCGCTAGCTTCGTCGCTCGAAGATTGTGATGCGATGATTGAAGCTGCCCGGAAAAATAACCGTTATCTCGGCGTTATTGGTCAACGGCGGTTTTATGCACCATCCATGCGGATTCGGGAAGCTATCGACTCCGGAAAGATTGGGAAACCCGTACTGGGTACCATTCAGATGCTGGGCTGGCGTAGTGAAGAATACTACAAAAGTGACGACTGGCGCGGCACTTGGGACAAAGAAGGCGGTGGTGTATTGGTCAATCAGTCGCCACACCAGTTGGATTTACTGCTTTGGTATATGGGCGACATTGATGAGGTATATGGCGTTTGGCGCAATCTGAATCACCCGTACATTGAAGTCGACGATACGGCGCTGGCCATTATCAAATTCAAAAATGGTGGTCTGGGAAATATCATTGTCAGCAATTCGCAGAAACCCGGCATTTTCGGAAAAGTCCATGTACATGGCGAAAATGGGGCATCGGTAGGTGTTCAGACCGATGGTGGCGCGTTGTTCATTGCGGGTATGTCGAGCATTACCGATCCGCCTGTTAATGATTTATGGACAGTTCCTGGCGAAGAGAATCTGTTAGCACAATTCGTAGCAGAAGACACCGCATTCTTTAACACGATTGATGCGACGGTTTACTATTTCGGCGTCCAGATTGCCGAGTTTTGCGATGCTATTCGCAACAATCGGCCTCCGCTGGTTACGGGAGAAGACGGCCGCAAAGTAGTGGCTCTATTCCAGGCGATTTATGAATCGACTCGAACGGGTTTGCCGGTGAAATTATAAAATAAGGAGTAAAAGGGACGAGGGGGAGTAGAGGGAGAAAAGGTTTGCAATGATTTACCTTTTCTCCCTCTACTCCCCCTCGTCCCTTTTCTCCCCTTCTTAGATCGATGGATCGGCTGGCGTACTTGTATTGTTGTTACGCTCCGTCAGCGGATATGGGAAAAAGTTACGATTCCGCTCCGAGCCCGTCGCACCGGGTCCTGGCCGATTGAACCGGCGGCTATCTTCCAGTCGGAAACCCTGGTAGGCCAGTTCAATATTACGATTTCGTAGAATTTCCAACAGAATTGCATCGGCTGTTTGCGCACCCGAATAGGCAGGTAATGCAGCACCCAGACCAAAGTAAGTATCTGTAGAAGACCCTGTTTTAGTCAAGACCTTGTTCAGAGCAATTACAGCATTAGCCAGATCACCTTTCCGGGCATACGCTTCGGCCTGAATCAGCAAGATTTCTCCCGGCAGATAGACTGGAACAGCTGCGCCGTTAGCTGTGTAGAAAGCCGACGCAACAACTGGCGCTACAGCCGTATTGCTACTCACTTTCGTCAGGAAGGCAAGCCGTTTGTCGGCTGGATCAGGCGCCAATGCACCCGTCAAACCCAGGTTAGCATTGGTCGGCTGAATAACGTTCAGGTTACCAAACGTAGCTTCGAACAATGGGTTACGGGTATTGTCATCAAAATTATAGACTGACTTCTTCGTCAAATCGACTTTGGCGGCTGCGGCCAATGCTTTGTCATAATCGCCAGCAAACAGCGCGTATCGGGCAATCAGTGCCTGAATCGTGTTGGGAATATCGATCCCTGTCACAATCTTACTGGTAAAGTCAGCTGAAACTGGTGCGCTGGCTACCTGCGTAGCCGCTGTTTCCAGCGTTGCAATGGCCGACTTAAATACATCGATCCGAGGAACAAACGGAACGTTCGTACCCGTAGTAATAGGCGACTGCTCAAAAAACAGACCCAGTGTACCCAGCGACAAAGCTCGGAATATAGATGCGTAGCCGATAATGCCACTCTTGGTCCCGGCATCCGATACAACATTTGTGTTTGCCAGAATCAACTCGGCGTTAGCCCGAACCAGATGGCTTTTGGTCCAAAGGTTAACCACAACGCTATTGATGTTGCTGACGTTACCAGCACCAACCGTTAGGTTGACTTCATCAAGGTTACCAGCATTCAGCACAAACTCTTCTTTGGTTGTCAGGCCTGCTCCGGCGGTGCTGGCATATAGCACGCTTCCGGCTCCACCTGTCGTGTACCGATATTGCAAGCCGTTGGCCAGGGTCATCAAGCCGTCGGGCGAGCTAACCGCCTGCGATTGGCTGATTGTGCTTGGGTTTAAATATTCCTTATTACAGGCAACTTGCGTCAGGAGTACGCCCGTAAGGAGAGTTGGTATGAGAATCTTTTTCATAATTAGAATGTCGCGGCTAGTTTAAACTGGTAGGTACGTGGAATAGGGACGTTTCCGAAGTCCATGCCTCGCAGCAAGTCGTTGTTACCACCTGCGTTGGTTTCTGGATCGAAACCCGTGTACTTGTCCCATGAATACAAGTTACGACCTACGGCAGACACTGTCAGGCGGCTAAGCCCCTTAATCAGCGGAGGCAGTGTATAGCTGAGCGACACTTCCCTCAGCTTGGTGTATGAGCCTGGATCAACCCGAAATTCCTGCGTGTTATAAACGCCGAAGATGTACCCCCGTGGCAATGTACCCCGCAATTCCTGCTCGGCATAGTCGCCTAAACCTACGCCCTGCCGTGTCCGTTTGTCGGCATTGAAAACATCGACACCCTGAACCATATCTAACAACACGTGCAGAGACAGTTTTTTGTAAGCCAGATTTGTACTGAACGAACCGGTCCATTTTGGGTTTGGGTTGCCAATAATCGCGTTGGCGGTTGGTTTGGTTACGTCCAGCGTACCATCTGGATTAATAGCCTGTACGTAGTTAACTGCGCCGTTAGCCTGTCCAATAGCCCGATCAGATTGTGGGAAACCAGACGGAGAAAGCAGTAATGAGCCATCTGACTTACGCGCATAAGGAGTGCCATAGAAAACACCAACAGGCTGGCCAACGATCAGGTTAACTGGTGATCCTGACGCCGATGAAGCATCGGGGTTGATGATCGGCAATCCACCCAAATCCAGAACCTTGTTACGGTTATGGTTGAAGATGAACGTGACATCCCAGCTCAAATTCTTGGTTTTAACGGGCGTAGCGTCTAACACGATTTCAAACCCTTTGTTTTCCATTGCACCTACGTTATTCACGATGCTGGTACCACCTGTGGTTGGCGCCAGCGTCCGGTTTACAACCAGATTGGTAATTTTCTGATGATAAGCCGTTACGCCCAACCCAATCCGACCATTCAGGAATGCCAGATCGATACCGCCTTCGAGTTCGGCCATCCGTTCGGGCTGTACATCAGGGTTAGCCAATTGCGTGCCAGGTGTTATGGTATTCTTACCCAGGAATGCCACCGGACTGAATTGATAAAAACGAGCATACGAACCAATACCCGACAGGTTACCCGCTTCGCCATAGCTAGCCCGTAGTTTCAGACTATTAAAGGCATTACTGAACGACAGATTTTTCCAGAAATCAAGATCCGATACAATGAACGAACCACTCACTTTTGGATAATATTGATTGGTCTGACTTGGCGAGAATTTCGACGACTGATCGCGACGAACAGCGCCGGTGATGAACGCCAGGTTTTTGTAGCCAAACGTAGCCTGGGCAAACAAACCGCTCAAACTAAAGCGATCCAGGTTATAAGCAACGCCTAATGTGGTGCTACTGGCCCCATTAACCGTCTCGATAAACGGAGCTAGATTTTGTCCACTATTAAGCGAGTAGTCAGCCTGAAAATATTGGTAGCTATACCCAATAGCGGCATTCAGTTTAAACTTATCGTTGAACTGGCGTTCGTATTGCGCGTTCAGGTCATTATTGAATTGCAACACTTGGTTGGTAGCTGTAGCGGCAAATCCACCAGGGTACCGAGCAGCAGGTAAACCAGCAATAGCCTGATAAGGATAAGGCCGAATGTAGTTTTTACCGAATTGCGAGTACGCATCTACACCCACAATGTAGTCAACGCTCAAGCCTTTCAGCGGTGTCAGGTTCAACTGAAGACTGTTGATCGTTCGACTCACTGACTGCGAGAACTTCATGTCTTCAATTGTCGACAGTGGGTTTACGCGTGTTGGCTCAACGGCCTGCAAGTTGCCAGCGGCATCGCGTTTGGTAATATCGTAGATGTTGTTTGTGATATTGACCGCGTTGATCGGGCTATAAAACACGTTGCCATTCGCTTTTTCGTTAGACAGGCTATTTGCATAGCTCAGGCCCACCGAAATTTTAGCCCAGTCGGTCAACCGCTGATCAACACGAGCGCGGAGGTTGTAGCGCGTAAAATCCGTGTCCTTAATAATCCCCTGATTTTTCAGGTAGCCAAACGACACGTAATACTGCGTGTTATCGCGACCACCCGAGATCGACAGGTTATTGTCGGTTCCGTAGCCAGTCCGGAAAATCTGATCAAAGTAGTTGTACCGTTGAACATCAACCAAATTCGTTGCCAGCGCCGAATAGGCACCATCACGGTAGATATTTGTTGTTGTTGTACCCGGATTGGCCGTAACCTGCGCTGGTGTGATAACACCAATTGGATAAAGGCGAAGGGACGCAAATCCGAATTGCTTGCCATAGGTGTTAACCGGCACGCTTTTCCGCAATTCGTTGACATTGAACGAAGTCGTAAACGTGACTTGTGCTTTCCCTGATTGACCGCGCTTTGTGGTGATAATTACAACACCATTAGCAGCCCGTGAGCCATATTGAGCAGCCGCAGCAGCACCATTGACTACGTTGATGGTGGCAATATCGTCGGGGTTAATATCCGACAATCGGTTCTGACCAACGTTGGCATTTCCAACGTCGTTAGCTAATGCCAATTGCGATACGTTCGTACTGGCGTTGCTGACGATTACCCCATCAACAACATACAATGGATCAGACGAGCCAACGAGCGACTTGATACCACGTAACCGGATACTGATTCCACCGGCAGGATCGCCCGAGTTCTGGGTGATTTGTGCGCCTGGCACTTTGCCTTGTAAAGAGTTGATCAGATTACCCGAGCCAGATTGCAATAAATCAGATCCTTTTATGGTGCTGATGGCATTCCCCAGTTCCCGTTTGGGAGCCGATAGCGTAGAACCCGTTACAACTACTTCATCCAGATTGGTGGCAGCCGCTACTAATTGTGCATTTACCGTAACCTCGGTGGCACTACCGAGCGTTACGTTTTGGCGTAAGGTTTCGTATCCAATAGCCGTGAAAGCCACTGATGTTGGGCCAGGTTTTAGGCTTACTGGCAACGTAAAGTTTCCGTCAGCGTCGGAAGTTGTACCAACTGTGGTACCTACAATCACGACCGTTGTGCCCGGAAGCGGTAGCTTCTCAGGGTCTGTAACACGACCTTTAATCGTGTAGCGAGTGCTTTGCGCAAAGGCTGCGGTACAAAGCAAAACCGTTAACCAGAGCAGGCAAAACTGTCGGATAACGAGCGAGTATTTGTTGGTCATACGTACGAATTAATTTGTGGGTGAGTTAATGAAAACATAATCAAATTAATTACGAAATGTAGCGATAAATGACTAGGCAAACCATGATCAGGGTCAGTTTACTCTCAAAAAAATGAAATGTCTTTTTTTAGTAAATTTGAATCTTTTATAAGTCATACTATACTTCATGATCAACCGAAAGCTCTCCGGGCAACTCTTCTTCATTGCTCTCTTAATCGTTCGTCTGACTAGTCCAAAAATTGCCGAAGCGCAGTCTAAACAGCGTTATTCAAACCTTCAGCAAGCTGTTTTCTCGGGTGGACAGTTGACTGGTTCACAGGGGCCGCGAAGTGTAAACTGGATTGAAGGAGGCACTAAATTTTCGTTTATCGATGGGCAGAATACAATCAAAACCCTATCGCCCAAAGACCAAAAAGAGGAAATTATTTTTGATGGTAGCCAGTTAAAATTTCCGGGTACCGATAAGCCATTTTCTTACGGTTCGTTCCAGTGGTCGAAGGACTCAAAAAACATCCTGTTTCAAAGCAATTTCCGTCCCGTTTACCGGCGATCGGGGGTGTCCGATTACTATGTGTATACCGTAGCCGACAAGAGCCTTAAACTCGTAGCAAAGGATGCACAAACCGCTGAACTAGCCCCCGACGGCCAGAAAGTAGGCTACGAACGAGGTGGCAATTTGTTTGTGTTCGATTTTGCTACTCAAAAAGAAACACAGCTTACCAACGATGCAAAAGCATCGTTTCTGAACGGTCGGTATGGCTGGGTGTATGAAGAAGAATTTGGACTAGCGCAAGCCTGGGACTGGTCGCCGGACAGCAAATTCATTTCGTTCTGGCAATCTGATGAGCGGCAGGTTCCAATGTATAAACTCACCGATTACAAAGGCTTCGATGAGAAATTTGACTCTCTCCCCTATCCACGCGTTGGCGATCCGAATCCCATCGTTCGGATCGGTGTGATCGAGATTGCGAACAAGAACAAGCAATGGATGAAGGTGGACCTAGGCGACGGCTATATTCCCCGCGTCTATTGGACTTCGCTCGAAGGCCAACTGGCGGTAGTGCACATGAATCGCAAGCAGAACCACATGAAACTGTTTATGACGAACGCCCGAACCGGCGACGCAAAACAGATCATGGAAGAGAAATCGAACACCTGGATTGATGTTTTCGATTTCTTCGCGGGCATTAATCATCTGCTCTATTTTCCGGCAGGCGTTCAGGAATTTTACTGGGTATCGGACCGGGATGGCTACTCGCATCTGTATCGCTACGACTATTCGGGCAAGCTGCTCAATGCCGTTACGAGCGGCAAATGGGAAGTCACGTTCATGCACCATATCGACCCCAAGGCCAAGAAGGTTTATTTCACCTCAACCGAAGCGTCTCCGCTGGAACGTCAATTATTCGTGGCTGACCTGGACGGAAAAAACAAACGTCGCCTAACGACCATTCCCGGACGACATACGGTGAACTTCTCACCCAATGGTCAGTATTTCATTGATCGGTATTCCAACACGTCGACACCAACGCAAGTCGAACTCCGCGATACTAAAGGCCAGTTGATCAAAGCGCTGGAATCGAACAAGAAGGTAGCCGAGTACGTAGCCAGTCACGAGTATGCGCCTAAAGAACTAGTCAATTTCACAACCTCTGATGGGCTAACGATTGACATCTCAATCATCAAACCACTCGGTTTCGATCCGACGAAGAAGTACCCGGTTGTGATGGATATTTACGGTGGTCCCGGCTCTCAATCTGTTTATAACGATTGGAGTGGAACGGGCTGGCATCAGTGGCTGGCGCAAACGGGTTACGTAGTCGTGAGCGTCAATAACCGGGGCAGCGGTGGCTACGGCAGTGCTTTCGAGAAAATCGTTTACGAGAAACTAGGCAAGTATGAAAGTCAGGATTTTGCCGAAACAGCGGCCTGGTTAGCCAAACAACCCTGGGCAGATGGTAACCGAATGGCCATTCGTGGACACAGCTACGGCGGCTACATGAGCAGCTACACCATGCTTACGCATCCCGGCGTGTTCAAAGTATCACTCGTTGGTGCCCCCGTTACCGACTGGCGGCTTTACGATACGATCTATACAGAACGGTATATGGGCCTGCTTCCCGAAAACGAGGAGAAATACCAAGCCAGCGCCGTATCGCCTTATGCCAAAAATCTGGCGGGCAAAATGTTCGTGGCTCACTCAACAATGGACGAAAACGTACACGTCCGGAATACATTCCAACTCATGAATGCGCTGGAAGACGCAGGCAAAGACGCCGACCTGCGGATTTATCCCCCCGGCGCTCACGGAGTAGCGTATAGTGCTGGCACGCAGTTGCTCCTGTACCAACAATACACGACTTATCTGGAAACGTATCTGAAAGGCGGTCCTTTGAATTAATCTTCGCCTTTTTGGGGTCTGATTCGTAAATCAGACCCTCGTGAGGTTTCTCAAAACCGAGCGATTCATACAATTCGGTTTTGAGAAACTTCTCTCGTTGAATTACCTAGTCAACCACTAAGTAGCTAGGTAATTCAACGAAAAAACCAAAATCAAAATATGACCTAAAAATCAAATACTTACCTATAAATCATACCTTATTCGTTAATTAAATCGATTGATTTGGCCGCCCATTCGTAAAACAAAATAGCAGATCACATGTTAAGTATTTACATAAGTACTTACGAATCCGTAGGTATATTAGTAAAACAATCAACTGCTATGAAAAATGTAATCGTCGCTGCTTCACTATGCAGCTTACTAACCATCTCACAACTTGGATTTTCTCAGGCCGTTCAGGAAGGGAAAGCAGCCAAAAAAGAAATGAAAGCCGAAAAGAAAGTGGCTAAAGCGCATGAGTATAGAAAAGATGCGGCAACCCATAAAGGCTTAGAAATAAAAGGTATTTCTGACCCAAAAACGAGAATGGCGAAAGCCGATCGGAAAATGGAGAAGGCCGAAAAGAAAGAACTAAAAGGCGAGGCTAAAGAGCTAAAAGCAGTAGCTAAAGCAAAAACTAAAAAGGCTGCCGGAGTTGATTAATAATAGATAACATAAAACAAAAAAACGTGGCCTCGATCAATCAAGGCCACGTTTTTTGTTTTATGAAGTTCGCAATGCCCGCCGAATCACATCCTCAACCGATAACGAAGGATCGGCTTTCAGCGCATCGTCGACACTTTTCTCAGCCGTTGGTTTTGGAAAGCCGAGTGCCACCAAAGCAGCCAACGATTCTTCGCGAACGGGATCGACCGCTGATTGGCGGTAAGTAGGCCCACTAGGTACCACACCCGACTTCTTCATTTTATCGCGCAACTCAAGAATAATGCGCTGAGCGGTTTTGGCACCAATCCCTTTAATAGCCTGCACTGCCCGAACGTTTTCGCCTAAAATCGCTAGTCGTAAATCACCGGGTTGCATGGCTGATAGCATCCCAAGCGCCGTATTCGGTCCAACACCCGAAACACCTATCAAATCCAGAAAAAGCGACTTTTCATCGGCATTAGCAAAGCCATATAGCGCTTGAGAGTCTTCGCGAAACAGATGATGAATAAACAGTTTGATCCGGTCGCCACCACCGGGCAGAACAGCATATGTTTGAAGGGAAATATGGACCATATACCCTACTCCATTTACATCAATAATGGCATTTGTAGGTTCTTTATGGGCCAGTGTTCCGTCTAAATAAGCAATCATTCGTAGATTAGAAAGGCTTGTTTTTAAGCGTGTCAGATATAGATAAAGATACGAAAAACCCACGACTTTATCGCTAAAATCGTGAGCCTCTACATTGTTTCAAGTTTAAGGTTGGGTAAATCTGACCAAATTTATCACTTAGGTTAGGTTTACATTGCAAACTCACAGGATTAAACGGTGTTCGCCTTAAGCAATACAGATAGCCATCTCATTTTGAGGAGGGTTTACTGAGATGTGGGCTTAACTTAACTCGACCCGTTTTAGTTATGAATAAACTGAATAATAAAGCCTCCTTTAGGAGCTAAGCTGTACGACCAGCTAGACGTGATGGGATAGGTTTCCGTTTTAAAACTCATCAATGGATCTTCGCCTTCCGTAATGACTCTACATTTAGAATACCTCTTGCCATACTTAGCCAGATTTAACTTGATTGGTACTGCGGTATTCGTCCCATTGATGCCTACAATGTAAGAAAGGTGATCCTTTTGACGAGCGAGTATGAGCTGCTCCCCCGGGTTGGCCACAATACTTTCTGTTTTATCCCAAGTAGAAGGCATGTCTTTCAATACCTGACGAACCGACACCGGCAGGGAATCAAATACCTCTTTTGAATCCGCAAAATGAATAATTCCCGACGTATAGATCATGGCCGTAGCCAACTCATGAATAGCCGTGTTCAACCGGGGGTATTTACGAATCGTTAGGGCAAATGGTGTGTAGTCCGTAGGACCGGCTACATTTCGGGTAAAGGGCAAGATGGTATTCTGTTCGGCGGCTTTATCCGGGTATCGGGGTTCATAAAAATAACTTTCTGTTCCTAAAACGGCTTCGGCGGTCATGAAATTGGGCCAGGTTCGATGCCAGCCTCTTGGCACGGTAGCGCCATGCAAGTTGACCAGTAAATGTTCTTGGGCGGCATCCTCAAACAGGGATGGCAAGCAGGCCATCACCTCCTGCCGGTCTGAGCACCAAAAATCAATTTTAACCCCTTTTACACCCATTGCCGCCAATTCCTTAAAGCGCTTTTTTCGTTTTTCAGAATCGAAATACGCTGCCGAATAGCCCCACACCATGGGTTTAATACCTTTGGCCGTAGCCTTAGCGATGATCCCACCTTCGGTGTTGGCGTTCTCCCAGCCCGCATCAAACAATGTATATCCGAAGCCGAAAGAAGCAGCCAGATCTGTGTAGGCGTTATACATGTTAGATGAATGATCCTCGGGATGTGACCACCAAGACCAGGTAGCCTTTCCCGGTTCGATCCAGGACGTATCGTCCAGTTTAGAGTCAGGTGCCAAATCTGTAATCAAGCTAGAGAGCAGGATGTCTTCAGCCTGATCACCTATAATGATCACCCGCCAGGGCATCGTCCAGGGAAGACTGGAGACTGGATGATTGTTGTCACTCAGGGGAAGAGTATATTTCTCGTCTTTTTCCGCAAAGGCAATCTTATAGAGTCCCCTCTGGGAATCGGGCAGCAAATGACAGCCTGAATACGACCCATCCGTTCCCGACTCGGCTAGTAGAACCCAACTTTTACCATCATTTACCTGAAAAAGGGCTGGCATACACCAGCCTACAGACGGGTTACGGGGCTTACGGATTGAGTCGCCAGGATGAACGTTTAAGTAAAAATCTTCGTAGCCCGGGGTGTATTTCCCCGCTTTATTATAGGGTTGCAACCAACCCGTCGCTTTTTTTTCAATCAGAAATCCGGTGTTCTCCTGGCTGATCACGCGCATTTTTTTCGTCTGATCCGGAAACCGGTAACGGAAAGCGACGCCCTCTTTTCCAGTAACCAAATCAATGGCTATCAGCGCGCCTGACTTATTTTTAAACGTAATGCTCTTGGTCTCAAAAACATGATCAATCTTCTTGAGGTTGCCTACTTTCAATTCGTAGTTTTCCCGTCTTAGATCAATGGGTGACACGTTAACCAGGGACAGTCCAGATGTAAAGTTCTGGTCGTCGCAGTTCAGGCCAAGCGGAGAATCGGCAATAATGACTTTATCCCGGTGTGTTACATAGTAATGCAGTTCTCCCTTTTTGGTCAGCGACAAGGTGATTTTATTGACTCCGAGTTTTGAACTTAATTCCATCGATTGGCTTGCTGCCTGAAAGCCACTGAAAAGGAAAATAGCTGGGGTTAAAACAGTAAGGGCTTTGTCAATCAATCTATTTCTCATACTACGGATTGAGTTCTTATTGCTAATGGGGGCCACCTGTAAAAAAGGATAGTTTGTAACCAAAGCTACTTATTCCCATTAAAATGAGGGTTTCGTGAGAATAAAGGTGTATTTAGCGTTTCTTACGGCAGCGGCCGACCCTAAGATCCGTCATTGGGAGCCGTCAACCCGTCTAAAATACGGTTTAGAATTTGTACAATTTCTAGACTGGTTGAATAGGCAGTCTTATGTTAAGGGAATATTCTAAGATCATTCACGCTATATACGCCCCGAAAATAGGCCTGATTGTCCTTTGAAAAGGAAAAGAAAGGACTGCATTATGTTAATGAAATATTCGTAGATTGACCCATCCCATTTGCATTGTATACCACTAACATACAACAGGGTAAATGACCAAGCCGGAGAAAAAACTAATATCTGGCCAACGAAGTGGCCAGATTAGCAAGCGTGAATTTTATGAAAAATTTCCTCTGAAAGAGTACTCTGATAGTGCACAAATCGCCACTAAAGTGGAAACTGTAATCAGTAACGATGCTGTAACGGTGAACAGCAAAACTACGAATGAAACAGGTGCTTCAGAATTTGACGAAGCGAGCACGCAGGTGCTGCCCATCGGCCGTAATTACGCTGGCTATGTAAACGCCGGTTGGCAAACCAGATAGGTTTGTCGAAGCCTGAGGACTCAGTTGTGCCGCCACTTGCCTGCCTTGCAAATCATAAATACTCATCTCTTGGGGCCTGGCATCGGTTGACAATTGAACCGAGAGAGAGCTGGTAAGCGAAGTGTAGTAAACGGATAACTGAACAGGCTGTTGCTTGTCTTGGCGACTAACTGAAATAATAGTAGAGAAGCGGGCACTGCCGTCAAAGTCAACTTGTCTCAATCGATAGTAATTGATTGGATTGGGCATGCTGACATCGACAAAACTATAGTCGGTCCGGTCCTGAGTAGTCCCTTTCCCTGTCAGTCGGCCAATCGTTTCGAAGCTTTTAGCATCGGTACTGCGCTGGATCTCGAAATGATCGTTGTTGGTTTCCAGCGACGTTTGCCAGACCAGTTGGGCGCCTATGTTCGCCGTCCAGTTGCCTGAGAAAGAGATTAGCTTAACCGGTAGGACATTGTCCAGCGTGTAAATATCTACTGTGTTTATTCCATTGCCGACGAAAAAGGCCTTGTTACCGACGGTGATAGCAACTGTACCGTTCCTAACGTGTGGGAGTTGAGTTGACGACCACTGGCCAGTTAGTGCATCATAAATATCTAATGCGCCAGATCCATCCGCTCCTCCGGCAAAAAAAGCTTTGTTTCCTAGTTGGGTAGCTGCCAGATCATAGCGGGCTTCTGATAGCGTAGCTGTAGTCCATTGGTTTGTGTCCACATTATAAATACTTACTTGGTTAGAACGGCCTGTGTCAAGTAAACCTCCGGCAAATAAGGCCTTATTGCCAATACTGACAGCGCCCAAATTTCGTGTTGGCAATGGAATTGTAGCCGTTGTCCATTGGCCTGTTGTTACATCATAAATATCTAATAAGCCATTTTTTGCAAAAAGTAATCTAGTGCCTACACAGGTTACTGCTATCCCAGATCCGCTGAGTTGAGGAAGCTGGGAAACTGACCACTGATTTGTATCTATGTCGTAAATATCTACTGTATTGGATTCTAAATTCGTTGTACCACCGGCAAATACGATTTTGTTGCCAGCGCTGGCACCTACTAGATTAGACCTGGGCTCGGAAAGTTGAGAAGTGGTCCATTGGTTTGTATTCGAATTGTAAATATCTACTGTTGCAGAAAAAGATCCTGCCCCAGAGAAGGGATTACTTGGCCATATAAAACCACCTGCAAACAAAGCTAAGCTACCTGAACTGGCAGCCGCCAAGGTTGATCTTCCCACCGAGAGCATAGTCGTTGTCCACTGGTTGGTCGTATTATCATAAATATCCACCTGATTTGATGAAACGATAGACGAAGCAGATGTATAGTAATAGCCTCCGGCAAACATTGCCTTATTGTCTACAGTAGCTGCTGTTAGCCACTGCCGACCTTGTGTTGAGAGCGTCCCACTGGACCATTGAGCAAAAATAGGTGAACTTTGCAAACAGCTTACGCTGAAGAGTACCAGGAAAGTAGTGAAAAGTCTTTTCATGAACAAGTGTTTCAGAAATTTTTGGATTGGACTAATGATGATCGAGTAGTTAGCGAGTTCATCTATTGGCACATTGATCAGCTCGAAATCGCTCTAAGCTACTTGAACCAAAGCCAGTCCTCTCCTGTAGCTTTTGACAAATCTATAAATTGTAAAACGGTACCACCACATGAGCTTAACATCACTCTTGCTTTGACTGGATTTTTGTTGATAGTCAGATCATCCCTGTTACAGGTCAATCCAGCCGTTAGAAGAAGTAATAGAATGGTGCGACGCATACAAGTAGTGTTTATACTTTCCGCTGACCATAATTATCACCAAAGGATTAAGGTTCTAATCTGTTGTATAATCTCTTATATGTTAGCTAAAGTGCAAAACAACAGGCTTACTACTCCCGAGTTGACAATCTCTTCAAACGCCCGTTTAGGGAGGTGGATACACTTCGAGTCCAGGTTTATTCTTTCTTTATGAAGTAAAGTCGCAAATAGTTATCTCATAAATCAAATTCAAAATCTCACATTTTAGCTGAGTTTGTGAGACTGATTTTTATTCCAGATGATGAATTTGATCCGTTTTTTAGATTTAGCCAAGGTGCAATGTTTCACTAGCAGCTGTAATCGCCACGGTTGCTCGGTTTAAACATGGAACATTGAACTTGAAACGTTGAACAATTATCCAACAATCAGCTTTTGGCCGGGTCGGAGCGCGTTGCTCTTGATGTGGTTCATTTTCTTAAGCTGATCGATCGTTAAATCGTACCGTTGAACAATATTCCAGAGCGTATCGCCACTTTGTACTCGATGGTAACGCGGTTTGTAATGTTTCGATTTAGCAATAGCCTCTGCCTTTTTGCGACCTTTAGCCGTTCCCTGATCGGCTAGCCGTTCGGCACGGGTTTCGGTTACTTCTTTCAAAATGGTCAACTTCTGTCCTTTCTGGATTTTAGTTGACCGAAGGTGATTCCAGCGTTTCAGATCGTAGAGTTCGACGTTGTATCGATCGGCAATATCCCCCAGATTGTCACCCTTTTTGACGACATACGTCTGCTTGCGGGGTTTCCGCATAACAACGGTTTCGATATCGTCCTCAGGCTCATCAACCGATTCAACTACGGCAAGCTGAGCGGCCGGAGAAGGTGCTTCTTCCAGGCTTATATTAGCCAGAGGATTCCGATTCAATGCCGTCCAGGCACCTACCGAATCAGCACCATACCGAACATTTTCTGCTGTGGCCAGCAATATATGCTCCATTTTATTGGGAATCCGGCTGGCCGAATCCAGGATAGCCCGACGATTCGATGCAAAATAGTCGTACTGCTCGCGTGGTACACGAAGTGGGTATCGTTTGGTGTATTCAGGCAGAATGGTTGTTGTAATGGCCGGATTCATTTTCTGTAAATCAGCCAGCGCCATTGTGCTGTGTTTAGCGAAGGTTTCGAGGTTGAAATAGCCACTCACCTGAATGGTATCATGCGGAATAGGATACTCAAAATTTTCGCCAACGATACCGTGGTCCCCAGCATGGTTGATTAGGTAGGTGAATGCCACAAACTGAGGCACATAACCTCGCGTTTCTTTCGGCAAGGCATCGTAAATGGTATAAAATGAATCGCCCCCCGATCGGCGCATGGCCCGCTTCACAGCACCTGGCCCGCAGTTATACGCGGCCATTGCCAGTTCCCAATCCTCAAAAATGTTATATAAATCCCGGAGGTATTTGCACGCAGCTTCAGTCGCTTTTACGGGGTCCATTCGCTCATCCACATACTCATCCTGCGACAGGCGTAAATCGCGACCTGTGCCGGGCATAATCTGCCAGAGACCACCCGCTCCAGCGCGTGAAATAGCACGCGGATTTAGAGCCGATTCAACGATAGAGAGGTATTTCAGTTCATCGGGAAGGCCGTATTGCTTCAACATTCGCTCGTAAAGCGGGAAGAACATAGGCATCCGTTCCAGCATTGTCTGGGTGTAACTTGCCCTCCGGAACGTAAAGTAATCAATATAGGCCTGAACCGCTTTGTGGTAATTCAGCGGAATGTCTTTCTGTAACTTCGCCAGCCGCTCCCGAATCAGGCTGTCAGGTACACTGGGTACATACGCCAGTGTATCTTTTTTCACGATTGTACTGTCCAATTGAATCGTAGTCTCGGCGTGAGCAGCTGTTGCCAGCCCCACTACCGCACTCAACAGCCCCAGTCTCAACAGGCTACGGTTCAGATAGTTCATATAAGTTTCACTTTATATATTATGTATTATATATGATGTATTTTTATCGTAGCATGCGTCATATCTCCTATATTATACATCCTACATCTAATCTATCTTACAAAGTCTTTGCCAATGCCACTAATTTCCCTTCTTCAAAAGGTGGGGCCATTAGTTGCAAACCAATCGGTAATCCTTCAGCATCGGTACCGTTTGGGATCGATATGGCCGGATAACCCACTACGTTTGCCTGCACCGTAAAAATATCGGCAAGGTACATTTGCAATGGATCATCGGTTTTTTCGCCCAATTTAAACGCCGGTGTAGGCGTTGTAGGCGAAAGCAAAAAGTCATATTGCTCAAACAACCGCTCCGTTTCCTGACGGATCAACCGCCGAACCTGCTGGGCTTTGGTATAATAGGCATCGTAATAGCTGGCACTCAACGCAAACGTGCCGAGTAAAATCCGCCGACGCACTTCGGCACCAAACCCTTCTGTACGGCTTTTTTTGTACAACGTCAAAAGGTCGATTCCTGATGTATCGGTCGATGCACTTCTGTATCCATACCGTACCCCATCGAAACGCGATAGGTTCGACGACGCTTCGGCAGTGGTCAGAATATAGTAAGTCGGCAGGAGATATGTTAAAAGGGAAATATCAACAGGTTCTACTACGTGCCCCGCAGCTCTTAATTCGTCGATTTTACGCTGGGTAGCGTTCCGAATGCTCTCGTCAATCCCAGCACTCTCAACACCATCGCGCAGGTAGGCAATACGTAAAGGGCGGTCAGGGAGTGTTGCCTGTGCGTAAGCTGAAACTGATTCGCTCGATACCGTACTATCGAAGTCATCAGGCCCGGCCATTATTTCGAGTAGCAGAGCGGCATCTTCGGCGTTGTTGGCAATCGGTCCGATGCAATCGAAGGAGGATGCGTACGCAATTAGCCCCCAACGGCTGACACGCCCGTAGGTTGGTTTCAGCCCCACAACACCACAAAAAGCGGCAGGTTGACGAACCGATCCACCTGTATCGGAACCAATACTGGCTAAACAAAGACCAGCCTGTACAGCTACTGCCGAACCACCACTCGACCCACCGGGTACGCGACTAGGATCGGCGGCATTACGAACCGGGCCAAAGGCAGAATTCTCATTGGACGAGCCCATTGCAAACTCATCGCAGTTTTGCCGACCAATGATAATTACATCTTCGTCCAGCAAACGTTGAACGGCTGTGGCAGTAAATTGAGCCGTAAAATTATCTAGAATTCGGCTTCCGGCCCGAACGCCGTGCCCGGTGTAATTGAGAATGTCTTTTATACCGATGACCATTCCAGCTAACCGACCTGCCTGGCCAGCTGCTAGTTTTTGGTCGACCGCATCTGCTTGCTGAAGGGCCTCGTCGGCATATACTTCGGTAAATACATTGAGGTTTTGGTACTCATCAATACGGACGAGGTATTGCTCTACCAATTGACGGCAGGTAACGGTGCCATTGTTGAGATCGGCTTGAACAGAGGAGAAGCTACGATAGGGAGTCACAGAAAACAATTTACGGGAATCTGTTTAGAGTTCCGTGTTTCAAGTTCAAGGTTTCATGCTACAGGTTATTGAACATGGAACCTTAAACTTGAAACATTAAACTCTAAATCTTAAACTAATAAAAACAGACAATCAGACGGTTCCTGACTGGTACCGCCTGATTGTCTGCTGCCATACAACATGACTTAACTTATTTCTCCGACTCTTTCAGACCTTCTTCGATATTCTCGCGAACGTCTTTGGTAGCGTCTTTGAATTCTTTGATGCCTTTGCCGAGTCCCCGTGCGAGTTCGGGAATTTTTTTAGCGCCGAACAACAGGAGCAATGCCAGGAAAATAAAGATCATTTCCTGACCGCCCAAACCCATAATTGCAAAAATGCTTGCCAATACCATGATTTCTGGAATTTGAATGTATGCAAAATTAACAAAACTCTCTCGTACAATCTATTAAATCGTAGTGAAACTTACGCGCGAAGGCTCAATTTGGTTTCACGTTTCAAGTTTAATGTTTCAAGTTTTATTCAAGTGGTTAAACGTTCACCTAATCATACAGGAAACATTAAACCTTAAACGTTGAACTTGAAACTTTATACTCACCCTATTTTAATAGTCTCAACCGGACGGGATGACTCCTGCCGTGGATTGGTCGCCGTGTATTCCCACTCCCGAAACTTATCAATGTCTTCTTTAATTCCATTGAAGAGCCAAAACATGAGCGCAATATCATCTGTCAAGCCCACAATCGGCAGGAAATCGGGCAAAATATCAATGGGCGATACGAAATAGATGAGCACGGCAATCATTCGAAGGAGAGTCTTCCAGGGTAATTGTCGGTATTCGCCCGATGCATAAGCTTTCAACAAACGGGTAACAATTCCTAATTGCTCCCGAAAGGCGGCAAAATTGGCCCCCGATAAACCACCGCTCTTGTCAATAGCTTCCCGGATCAGGTCATACAAACTTCGTGTATTACGAGCGTAACGAGCAGCTCCATCGCTAGCCCGCTTAAAGAAAATGGAGGATAGAATCCTGGATATAAGACTACTGTTTTTCATTGACTGATTTGTTATTCCGGCGAGGGCCAGTCTAACAAAGTAAAGGGTGGTATGTATTTAACAACTTTTGTTCGTACTATAAACGCTCGAACTGAACCAGAAGTTTTATTACGACCGCTATTGGTTTGTCTTGACCGTGGGACGTACTTTTGCGATCGTTTGTTAACCCTTTAATTCCGAATACAGTATGAAAGTTACCGTAGTAGGTGCCGGAGCCGTTGGAGCCACCTGCGCCGACAACATTGTTCGTCGGGAGCTTGCCCACGAAGTTGTTCTTCTCGATATTAAAGAAGGTATTAGTGAGGGTAAATCTCTCGATATGCTCCAGGCATCGACGCTGCTTGATTGCGACATTAAGCTGGTAGGTTCTACCAACGATTATGCCAAAACAGCAGGGTCGGATGTTGTTGTTATTACCTCGGGCCTCCCCCGTAAACCCGGTATGACCCGTGAAGATCTCATCGGTATTAATGCTGGTATCGTAAAAGGCGTTACAGAAAATATTCTGAAATACTCTCCCGACGCGATTTTCATTATCATTTCGAACCCAATGGATACGATGACCTATCTGGCGTTGAAATCGTCGGGTTTGCCCAAAAATCGGGTGATCGGTCTGGGAGGTGCCTTGGATTCAGCTCGTTTCAAAACGTATCTGTCCCTGGCTCTAAACTGCTCACCGAATGATCTGCAAGCTTCGGTTATCGGTGGCCACGGCGATACAACCATGATTCCGTTAACCCGTCTGGCAACTAAAGCTGGCGTACCTGTCAGCAACTTTCTGGATGAAGAAACCCTGAAAAAAGTAGCTGCCGACACCATGGTGGGCGGTGCTACGTTGACAGGTTTAATTGGAACATCGGCCTGGTATGCGCCAGGTGCAGCCGGTGCTTACATGGTCGAGAGCATCCTCCGCGATCAGAAGCGTGTGATTCCTTCCTGCGTATTGCTCGAAGGCGAATATGGCCAGTCGGATATTTGCCTGGGCGTACCCGTTGTTTTAGGTAAAAATGGTTGGGAAGAAATCATCGATTACAAACTAACCGACGAAGAGCAAGCTGCGTTCAACAAATCGGCCGATGCCGTTCGGAATATGAATGGTGTGCTGAGTACGCTGAATATCGGTGTGTAATTGAGGTACATAGTAGAAAAAGCCTGCTGATTTGCAAATTGGCAGGCTTTTTCAATTCAATATTACCTTGTCAATAAGATTTCATTCATTTTTCAACCCCATTAGTTGCATCGTCCAAATCTTGTCTCTACGTTTGCATACCAAACGGTCGGTTTTTAGATGAATGAATCGAGAGAACATATTTTAACTACTTCACTAAAGCTATTTTTACAGAAAAGCTATAAGGAAGTTACGATGAAGGAGATTGTAGAGCATACCGGGCTTTCCAAAGGTGCTTTCTATCACTATTTCACCAGCAAGGAGCAGGTTTTCACCGAGGTAATCAATCACTTCTTTCGGGAATACATGCATGAAGATTTTAGTCGGCTTCCTACCGAATCATTGCTCGGCTTCTACCAGGCCATATTGGCGCATATAGACCGGAGAAATGAAGGTTCATTCTTTAGCGGTACCGATGCGGCTTTCAGCATTAACCATTACTACCTACTCTTCGACGCTATTCGGATGCTACCTGCTTTCAAACAGAAACAGGTAGAGCATCAGCAGGAAGAGTTAGCCAGTTGGACAACGGTTGTGACCCAGGCTCGTAGTAAAGGAGAAATTCAATCAGCTATGACCGATGATCAGATTGCTAAACTGTTTATTTATCTGAGCGACGGTGTCGGAATCAATTATATTATGACGGAAGGACTTCCGAGAGTGAGGCAGGAGCTTCAATCGCTTTGGGATGGTCTATATGCGACGTTAAAAGCTTAATTTTTTGCCCACAAACAAACCAAACGGTCGGTTTTATTAAAAATGCTATTATGAATACTTTAAACGATAAAGTCGCTTTAATTACGGGTGGCAGCAGTGGAATTGGGTTAGCAACGGCTAAGTTGATGGCGCAGGAAGGCGCTCACGTGGCCATTGTCGGGCGCGACGAAGGAAAACTGAAAGCAGCCGCAACTGAAATTGGCCACAACGTCATGACTATCTGTGCAGATGCTTCATATCTGGCTGATATTGACGCCATAGTAGCAAAAGCCAAAGAGACATTCGGTCGTATCGATATACTGTTTGCGAACGCAGGCATGTCTGAGTGCCCACCGATTCTGGAGACCGACGAACGTTTTTTCAACGAGATTATGGCTATCAATGTGAAAGGTGTATTCTTTTTGTTCACCAAGGCTTTTCCTCTCCTGACTCAACACGCTTCGGTTATTTTTACAAGCTCCGTCGCCCACAGCAAAGGTCGTCCCGGCGATCCGCTTTATTCCATGACAAAGGCCGCTATTCGAAGTCTGGGCCGCACATTGGCTATGGATGAAGATGTTTTGGCTAAAAACGTACGGGTGAACACCGTCAGTCCTGGAACTATTCAGACACCTCTTACCAAACAGGACACCCCCGAAATGGAACGCATGATTAACAACTACGTAGAGGCTACAGTACCTATGCACCGCTGGGGACAAGCCGATGAAGTAGCGAAGGCAGTGGCGTTCCTGGCTTCTGACAATTCATCTTATATGACCGGCAGCGATTTGCTGGTGGATGGTGGATTAGGGCAGATTTAGAGAGAACTAATCCCGCTTAAAAATCACTAATCAGTGGCAGTTCCTGAACCATCCGGGATAAGCTTGTTTTAGTAAAGATAGAGAGGCTGTTTTGACAGGATTTACAGGATGAGCAGGATTTCTTCGAATTCATAAAATCTTGTTCATCCTGTAAATCCTGCCGGAAAGAAATAAGCATTTTATGGAGAATTACAGTATTATTCTATTTCTGCTGGCGGTTATGATCGGCCTGTCGGCAGTAGCCGATAAGATTCGTTTACCCTATCCTATACTCCTGGTAACGGCGGGTATTGCCATCGGATTCATTCCGGGAATGCCCAAAATCGAGCTTGACCCCGACATAGTCTTTCTGCTTTTTCTACCACCAATGCTGTACGATGCCGCCTTTAATATTTCCTGGCGGGAATTCAAAAAGAACATCAACACGATTTCGTCATTAGCCTTTGCGCTGGTCTTTCTAACCGCGAGCGGAATCGCTATTACAGCCTACTTCCTGATTCCAGGCATGACCTGGCCACTGGCGTTTGTATTAGGCGCGATTCTGTCGGCTACGGATGCTGTAGCCGCTATGAGCATTACTAAAGGCTTAGGCCTATCACACAAAACGCTGACCATTTTAGAAGGTGAAAGCCTGATTAATGATGCTTCCGGCCTGATTGCCTATCGCCTGTCGGTGGCTGCCGTTGCGGGCAGTTCATTCGTATTCTGGAAGGCTGGCTTACAGTTTTTACTGCTCATTGCAGGTGGTTTTCTGGTTGGGGCAGCGCTAGGCCGAGTAATGGGATTCCTCCTGGAACGGCTTCCCAACAATAAATTAGTGGCTATTAGCTTCACCTTATTGATGCCATTTGTGGCCTATTCAGTAGCGGAAGAATTTCATGTGTCGGGCGTTATTGCCGTTGTGACATTGGGGTTAACGATCTCACAGTTTGCCAAAAAACTCTTCCCGGACGGCACAAAAGCCCAATCTAAAGCCATCTGGGAAATAATTGTGTTCATCCTGAATGGGCTAGTCTTTGTGCTTATTGGCCTTGAATTCCCGTATGTACTCGAAAACATTGATCGTCAGGAGCTTTTGCCGCTGATTAGCTACAGTTTTATCATTTGCCTTGTCGCGCTGATTATCCGAATGGCCAGGGTATTTTTGCAAAAGATTAACATAGACCGTGCGTTCCGAAAAACGCAGGACAGTCGGTTCGAAGATGCGCAACTGGACTGGAAAAACTGCCTGATCATTAGCTGGTCGGGCATGCGCGGTATTGTTTCGTTGGCCACTGCCATTGCCCTACCCGTCACCTTAACGGATGGTCACGCATTTCCACAACGAGACGTAATCATTTTCATTTCGGTGATGACGGTGCTGATTACTCTGGTGGCGCAGGGACTGAGTTTGCCTATGCTCGTAAAACGGTTGGGCGTTAACCCGACCAGTAAATAAATGATAAGCAACTGGTGCTACTAAACTAAAGAGTTTAACTAGCGTCAAAGCTGACCCGCCATTCTATCAGCTCCTCCTAAATAAAAATCTGGTATTGCAGAATTAACTGCCCACGACGACCACTCGCCGAAAGTTGGGATGTGCTAGACGATGGGGCATAATAAGGTCGGTTCTGGTAATCGAGGGTAAGCTTTCCGTTGTGGCCTTTGATCAGGTAGTTTATGCCGATGTTGTAAACCCCGAGTGTGCTGGCCACACGTTGGTAGTTCGCGATTTGAGCCTGCACATAGGGCATGAGCGTACCGTTGCCAGCCCCAAATAGATCCCGTTTCAGTAGATAGCCAAACTGACCATAAACAACATTACCCGTACCGAACATTGGGAAAGAGTTGCCCTGAGTACCACCTAGACCACCGGGACGTTGGGACGCGGGAATGTCGCTGGCCGGATTCATGGCGCCGTTAAACCGTAAATAGTTGTCACCGTAATCCGTGTGGAAATAGCCAAGGTAAGCGTTAATGGCGGTTCCTTTTCCCTTATTCAACGGCATGTCCAGAAACGATGCAATTGACCACAGATTCAATGCTTGATAAACGGTATCGCCCGCTACAGGTACGCGTACCATGGCATTCTTCTGAGTGATAAATCCAGCTTCCAGATTAAAAATTTTCTTAGCGCCCAGATAAGTACCCGTGTTGTAACCAGGTGCCTGATGCGCTTCTTTATCGAAGAATTGCCACATGAAGAAGCCCTGAAATTGCTTCTCGTGGCCCTTCAACGCAAAAATAGAATTAGGCCCGTAGGTTGGTAACGCAGCTCCATTGGTTTGAATCGGGAATGGGTCACTAACCGCTACACGATAATCGAGGTGGCCAACCTGACCGCGGGCATACACGCTCAGCTTGCGGGTAAACTCGTCGGTTTGATCGGTGGTGGCTTGTGCAAAGATGGGTACGTCCAGACTCATAATCGTTGCCACGCTGGGCGCGCTGAACCGCGACAATCCATTTATAATAGTTAGACCAGCGCCAATATTCAGGTAGTTTTTATTCTTAAACACCAGATATTCAGCCAGCGCATCGTGAAAGAACGCCTGTACTTTCCGTTGCGACGAAGCGGTTTGATTAAATCCACCATTCAGGTAATTGAAATTATTCATCCCGAACTGGAAGTACAGAAATAAGTGATCGCTGATTTGACCAAATAACTGTATACGCGTCCGGCGCAAACCAATGGAAAACGTATTATCTTTCGGAACGCCCACAACGGTTGATCCGGGGTTACTCTGATTCCATTGCAGCCAGGCCTGATTTAGAAAAGTGGCCTTGAAAAAATGCGTTCCCGATGCATTGAGGTTATATTTCAATTCATTCTTCTCCGGGGCTGGTTTAGGAGAAATTGGCTCATTACCGATGACTGCTGTTGAAGGTTTAGTTGTATCGGCACGAGGTGTCACGGGTTGTTGAGCAAATAGCAGTTGACTACTCATCAATAAAGCACCTACCCAGCCAGTTATCAGACTTCTATTCATTCGGCTACTAGTTTGGAATCGACGCAAAACTAGGATTGTAATTGCATGAAAATAGCAGATAGATTAAATTCAGATTAAAACCACTATTATAGGTTAATGTAGTTTGTGGATAAACATACGATACCTAAAGGCATCCTAAGAGGGCTAATTATTTATAACTCGCGTTATGCTAGAGGTATAGGGCATAAAAAAAGCCGTCTATTTTCTACATAGGCGGCTTTTTCCACAAGTTAATTTTACCTCAACTAAACTTTCGCAGGCTTGGCCGATACGGGATTTTCTTTTTTCCCGGTCAGCCGACCGTACACACGCCGAGTAGCGTTAAAGATGTTTTCGAAGGTTAAATAAACCGTTGGCACCAGAACCAGCGTCAGCAAAAGCGAGCTAATCAGACCGCCGATTATTACCCAGGCTAACCCGTTTTTCGACTCCGAACCGTCACCCGTGGCTAGCGCCATCGGTAACAGACCAATCGCCATGGCAATAGTCGTCATCAGAATTGGGCGAATCCGTTCGCGACCCGCTTCCACGAGCGCATCAATGGTATTCTTTCCTTCTTCTTTCTGGGCATTGGCAAAGTCAACCAGCAGGATAGCATTCTTGGCCACCAGACCGATCAGCATAATCATCCCCAGCATAACGAAGAACGAGATTGCCTGTTCGGCTAGTGCCAGTGCGAGGAATGCCCCGATAATAGCCATCGGAATAGAGAACAGAACCACAAACGGCCGGAAGTATGAATTATACAACGCCACCATCAGCAGGTACACAAACGTGATAGCCAGACCTAACGCAATACCCAGGCTGCTAAACGCATCCGACTGTCGTTCCAGATCCCCTTTCAGTTTATAGGTTACGCCACCGGGTAGTTGCTTCGTTTTCAGAATATTGTCGATCTCTGTACCAACCGTACCCGTTGGGCGACCCACTACGTTGGCATTCACGAACAACGAACCAACTCGGTTGTAACGAGTCAACTGCGTGGCACCCGTACCCAGACTCAGATCGGCAATCTGCCGAATCTCAATCAGTTTTCCTCTTGCATCGGGCACTGTCAGGTTACCAACGTCATCTTTGCTCTGGCGATTAAACTTGTTGAGTTCAACCCGAATGTCGTAGTCGCGGCTACCAATCCGGTATTTACTGTCGGTGTTTCCTGAAAAGGCAGTTTGTAAAGTCGCCCCAACGTTAGCCACCGAAACCCCATATTGGGCCATTTGACGACGATCGAGGTTTACTTTAAGTTCTGGTTTAGGATCATCTACCCCTAACTCAACGTCGGTTGTTCCACTCACCGATTTCACAATCTGCTTCACAACAGCCGCTGCTTTCTCTAAATCCTGCTGCGAATTACCCTGCAATAAAATCTGAATCGGCGCGGCATTGGCGCCACCTGTAATGGCCAGCGGTGCCGATTTGACGTTCAGCCCAGGCGTTTTCATGATCTCGGCCTTTGTCTGAGCGGCAAACTTTTCGATTGAAATAGTCCGTTGCTGTTTCGGTAAAATGGTTACCGTAATCTCCGCTTTGTGATAAGGTGTAGAACCCAATCCACCGCCCGAGGCAGCACTCGAATACCCAACGTTGCTGTTCACTTTCGTAACCAACGGGTTACTCATCAATTGCTTTTCGATCTTCTGACAAATCCGGTTTGTTTCGGCTAGACTATTGAACGGTTCGCCTTCGATCTGAACAATGAATTCGCCCTGGTCACTTTGCGGGAAGAACGTGGTACCGATGAAACCACCGGCCACTAAGCCAAAGGAGCCAATCAGAAGGACAATCGCGGTGATGAACACCCAACGTTTGTGGTGCAGCCCCCAGGTCAGCAAGCGGGCATACCCATGTTTCAACGAATCGAATTGCCCTTCAAACCATTTCAGGAATCGCTTGCCAAGACCAGGGCCGTTGAGGTCTGTTTCTTTCGCAAAACGCGAAGCCAGCAACGGTGTAATGGTAAACGACACCGCCAGCGACATGAGCGTTGAGAACACAACAACCAGCGAGAACTCCCGAATGATGTTCGCAATCAGGCCCTGTACAAATACCAGCGGCAGGAACACCACCACGTCGACCATCGTAATAGCCAGCGCGGTAAAGCCAATTTCGTTCCGTCCGTCGAGCGAAGCCGTTCGTCGGTCTTTACCCATTTCGAGGTGCCGGTAGATGTTTTCCAGGACCACAATCGAGTCATCGACCAGGATACCAACGACCAGCGACAAGGCCATCAGCGTCATCAGGTTCAGCGTAAAGCCCAACAGGTACATCGGCACGAAAACCGAAATAATCGAAGCCGGTACCGATACCATGACGATGAAGGCGTTCCGAATACTGTGCAGGAACAACAACATCACCAGGGCCACGAGCACAACGGCAAACTCAAGGTCGAAAATAACCCCTTCGGCAGAGGCCAGTGTGTAGGTCGATGAGTCGCTGGTGATTTCGAATTTCAGGCCAATGTTGGCGTACTGCTTTTCGATACCACCCAGAATAGCTTTCACCTGCTGGCTAATTTCTACCGCGTTGGCATCGGTCTGTTTCTGAATCGAAATACCGATGGATTCGCGACCGTTAATCCGGTTGATGGTCGTCGCATCGGCAACGCCATCGGTTACCGTTGCCACATCACTCAATACAACGTTCGTTCCATTGGCCGATGTGACCAGAGCAGCGTTCCGAATCTGGTTGATGTCGGTGAACTTACCAGCCAAACGAATGGCGTATTGTGCCTGATCGGTTTCAATTCGTCCCGTCGGGTAATCGAGGTTAGCCGAATTTACAGCCTGCGTTACCTGCGACAACGAAAGATTGTAGAGTTTGAGCTTGTTTGGATCAACCCCAATCTTGATTTCGCGCTGACGTCCGCCCGTTAGTGTTACCTGCCCTACCCCGTCAACTTTCGTCAGTTGCGTACGAATCTGATCGTCAACCAGATCGTAAAGTTTGGTTGCTTCCAGATTTCCCCGAACACCCATCCGAATAACAGGCACATCGTCGGTCGAGAATTTTTGCAGTGTCGGCGATTCTACTTCATCAGGTAGTTGCGAGAGCACTGCGTTGACTTTCCGCTGGGCATCCTGCAACGACTGATTCGCGTCGGCACTCGCCGACAATTCAATCTGAATAATCGAAAGCCCTTCCTGACTGGTCGAGCTGATGTTTTTCAGGTTTTCGAGTGACGACACCGCATCTTCCAGCTTCCGCGTCACGGAGTTTTCAACCTCCCCCGCAGCCGCTCCCGGATAAGTCGTGATTACAGTCACGACGGGCGCATCGAATTTCGGCAATAGGGTATAGTTCAGGCTTTTATACGAGATAAAGCCCAAAATACCCAGGATCGTGAAAGCCACTACAACCAGCGTCGGGCGTTTAATGGCTACTTCAGTTACTGACATTTTTAGTTTGAAGTTTGTAGTTTGAAGTTTGTAGTTGAAGCTGTAATCGGTGTGTTTCTGTCATCCCGACGCAGGAGGGATCTTCAGTAAATGGATGGTATTCGGCTCTACCGAAGATCCCTCCTGCGTCGGGATGACAGAAACGCTAGTAAAACAAAAGTTTAAGCAGCTTCAACTGCAACCCACAAACTAATGATTAAGGATTGACCGCTACCGACGTATCCGTTTTCCCCTGTGCTGCGTTACTCTGGTTAACTGTCACTTTAGCGCCATTGGTCAGGTTAAGCTGACCGTTTACAACGATTGGCTCACCTTGTTTAAGGCCCTCAAGCACCTGATATTGGTCGCCACTATCGTACCCGAGTCGGATTTTGCGCAAACGAGCTATATTGTTCTGCACGACATACACACTGGCACTATCAGCCCCGCCAACCAAAGCTCGACGCGGTATAAACAGTCCATTGATTCCCTGCTTAAAGGTAAAGTTTGCATTGGCCAGCGTACCTGCCTTCAGTTGGTTCTTACTGTTGTTGGTCAGGTAAATTTCAACCGGATAGTTATGCAAATCATCGCCTTTGGGGCTGATGTAATGTACAAACCCCGAGAACGTTACGCCCGGAAATGCCTGTGCCGTAACGGATGCTTTGTCACCCAATTTAAGCTGATAAACAGCCTGTTCGGGCACGTTGACAACCAATTTCAAATCCTGCAAATTAATAACCGACGCGAGCACAGCGCCAATGGCTACATATTCGCCATTCTCCACTTTTTTGTCGTATACATACCCACTGATCGGCGCAATCACAGCACCATTACCCAACACGCGCTGCTGTTGTTTTGAATTCAAAAGAGCCGTTGCATACTGATCCTTGTATTTCTGGTAGGTTTCCTGCGTTACGGCTCCCCCTTGTAACAAGCGCTCATAACGTTCCATTTCGCGTTTGGCATTAGCCACAGCCGTCTCATTGTTTTCAACAACAACGCCTTGCACGGGGTCCTGCACATAACCCACCTGCTGCCCTTTTTTCACAAACGTACCGAGCACCAGTTTAAAATTCTGGAGCTTTCCCCGTGTTTCGGCGATGATGTCGCCTTCGTTCTGAGCAGCTATCGTTCCCAACAGTGACAGGTTCTGATCGATGCGTTCGTAGGCAACGGGCTGTACATCTACAACCGGCGTTGTCTGGAACTGCGTCGACGACGTTTTTGCGGCATCAATATCCTTTTTGTTATTAATTAATCGGAAGGCAATCAGCGCGATCAGACCAGCTACCGCTCCAATTATAAGTATTCGTTTCATGGTAACTGTTTATTTTTGAGTGACGTATTGAAGTATGGTTCCCTGTGAATTTTCGTAATCAAGTCGAGATTGGTACAGACTGATAAGTTTATTGGCTAAGTTGTTTTGAGCCGTAGTCAGTGCGTCTTTGGCATCGATGAGCGTTACCGATGTCGCAATGCCTTCCTTATATTCCAGTTCGGTAACTGTCAGAATTTTACGAGCCAGCGTGATATTGTCCCGTTCGCGCTGAATGTCGGTCACCAGATTCTGATAGCTTACCTGGGCATTGCTCAAATTCAACTGCGCCGATTCGCGGGCCAGAATTTGTTGCAGCCTGAGAGATTCTAGGTTCAATCGATTTTCGCGATCCCGGTATTTCCGTTGATTACCATCGAAGGGCGTCCAGGAGAGAGTCAGGCCGATTGTTGAGCTTTGGAACCAAGGCAAACCACCGTTGAAAAAATTAAAATCCTGTCGTTGGGCATTAGTACCATACGTACCATATAACCCTAAAGATGGATAATAACCCCGGTTATTCGACTGCCGATTTAAATCCTGTAATTCCGTATTTAAGACTAACTGTTTAAAATCAGGGCGGTTTTCAACAAAATGGCTGTCTGCTGTTGGCAATTCATTTACCTGCAATTCTTTCTCAACCTCCAGCGGTTGAAGCGTGAGCGTTTCGGCAAGCGGCATCCCCATCTGATATTTCAGTTGGTTAATGGCCTGTTCGTAATTTCGATTTGCCTGCTCCAGTTGCGATTGTAGGTTGTTGCGATTCAATTGAATACGGCCAAAGTCGATCTCGCGCGTGGTTCCGTTTTTCAGACGAACTTGTTCTTGCCGTAACAGCGTATCCGACGAAGTCAGATCCCGGATAGTCAGCCGTTTTTGTAAATCAATGACCAACGTCTGGTAATAAGCTCGTGCAATATTATACGCCTGCGTCTGTTCGGCCTGGAGTGTAGCCTGTGCTTGTACCTGAGTCGAAATTTTAGCAGCTTTCAAGGCTAGTCCGAACGAAGGGTCAAAAAGTTTTTGATCAACTCGCCCCGTCAGTGTTGTATTGTATTGTGTACCGAGCTTTAGAGGAACAAAAGTGCCTGGAGCACCAAAAAAATCGCCGGGGAATAAATTGACTGGAATCTTAACGTTATCCAGCAACGAACCCGATACAGAAACCTGCGGGAGATTCCGCCCGATAACCTGCTGCGTTTGGGCAACTGATATTTGCTCATTCACACGAGCAATTTTTATGTTCGGATTATTGACCCGCGCGTACTCAACGCATTGCGCCAGGGTGTAGCCTCCCGACGACGTATTTTGTGCGCTGGCCCAACTGGCTAGTAGGCTCAGCGTCAGTAGCATTAGCGTAGTATGCTTCATGCTTTTCATTGTTTATAAAATCTAAGTGAAGTCAAAATGGATTTATAGGCTTTTTATAAATCGGCGAATAGCTCGTTCAAATAGTGTGGTTGGGTCCTTAAAAAGCGCGATCATTTTAGGGTCCTGTACCCGTTCAAGCATTTTGGCTCCCTGCTCAGGCCGAATACTCGTAATCAAATTAATATAGCCTTGCATTAAGCAGAACCAGTTAAAAATTAGCTCACCCAAATTTTCTGAGTCAGGACTAACCTCACGAAACAGTCCTTCAATTTTTTGTTTGGCATCCTCCATTCCTTCACGCATCATATCCCGTTGCTGTTCCATACGCTCAGGATTATGTGTCAATCGATATACTTCTGGCCGTTCATGGGCAAACGTCCACTGTACCATCGACAGCCGAACAATTTTCTCTTCGGCACTCAATTCCATGGCCAGAATCTCATCAAATACCCTTCGATTTTCAACATGCCCCTCTTTTACGATGTTAAGAAGGACATCCTCTTTATTCTGGAAGTGTTCATACACAATCGGGGGCGTATAATCGATGGCTTCGGCTATACTCCGAATGGTCACGGCATTCCAGTCTTTCTCACGGGCAATCTGCCGGGCCGCGTCTAAAATACGCTGTCGGACTTCTGCCTTTTGCCGAGTTCTACGATCTATAACACTCATTATCTAACAACTTTCAAATTATCTAACAAAGGTAGATTTTATTTGTTTCGTCAAATTCGATTTTTGTTAAAAATTGTATAAACGGTTGATTTTAACGCACAAAAGGCCATTACACCCTTATGATGCAATGGCCTTTCTATGTAAAATACTATTTATTAGCAATTAACTACAGTCAGTATACCGTGGTGTCGATTTCTTAAAACCGACACTAAGAGGTTTCTCAAAACCTCGTCTATAGGCTGCACGAGGTTTTGAGAAACCTCGCGGGTCAGGTTTGAAGAACCTGACCTCACACTCTTCCCGGACAGCTAGAATTCCCAGTCGCAGGCTGGAGCCAACCAATCCTGGCCGGTATCAATCGGCATTCCATCGGGAGGCAATTGAGCATTAGTTGGTTTTACATCAGCCACGTTACCCTCTGACCGCCGAATTTGATCAAGCGCAAACAGCCGATGAGCCGCTACTTTCGGATTTGTTGCTGGAGCAGCAAGTTTCGTTCTTAGCTGGCTAATTTTCAGCAAAGCCACCGCCCGGACCTGTGAGGTACCTTCTTGATTATTAGCCAGATCAATCAGTTTTTGCAGCACTAACTTGTCGGTCAACCGTTTTACTTCGGCCTGATAACTATCCGTTGGCTCTGCTTTATACCACGTAGCTCCCAACAGTTGATCAAACATCGATTCAAGGCTCAGCTGAGTGGGATCGACAGCCGATTGTGCAACCAACCGACTAACACGTTCACTATTCATCAACATCTGAAGTGTCATGCCAGCCGCAGCTTCGGGCGCTGCCATTGGATCGAACGATAAGCCTGTCCTGCGTTTGAACACCTCCCGAGGATTAGGATCATACCGGAATGGATGTGGCGGAATGAGAGCCAGTATCGATTTGGGAACCGCCAGGAAAGCCGGATCGATTGTCGCCAGCAAAGCATCTAACGCCCGTTTTTGCTCCTGCACAGGCACTGTCGATACAACGGGTTGTCCATCACCCCGAAGCGCATTCGTGTAGGTTTGTCCACCCACTACTTTCGACGCTGCTTCTACCTGATAACGATGGAACATATACATAGGTACCAGCACTTCTTCGAGCGTTGCCATTGGCGTGCCAACCGGTATTTTCTTCTCGGAGAAATTACTCAGCGCCATCCGTCGAACATCCGATACCCGTTTTAACTCATCAACGGCATTGTTGCCATTATCCCATAAGTGTGTAGCTGGGTGGACGGAACCTTCGGGACGGGCGTCTTTATCGGTCAAAAATGTCAGGCCTGTCTTGTGCATATCGTTTACAATCTTGTCCAACGCCTGTTTTTCATCTGTACCAGCCGGAAACTGCTCGTATCCATAGCGAATACTCCATTTGTCGTACTCACCGATGTTTTTCGCATACGCATCTGATAGATCAATGCTGGCACCTTTTATTTTGGCCACCATAGTCGGATAATCCATAACAGACGCCCGCCCGAACATACCTCCACCTTGCGTACTGGCGATATAGTTGTGCGGCAAACCAAGTGTATGACCAACTTCATGTGCAGCCAATTGTCGCAACCGTTCAATCGACATTTGCATCATCGGGTCCGAAGCAGGCGCAGTAGCCCCTGAATAATCACCCACCAAGCCCTGCGCAATCAGATAATCCTGACGAACTCGCAGTGAACCAAGCGTAACTTTTCCTTTAATAATCTCGCCCGTACGCGGATCACTAATGCTCCCGCCATACGACCAGCCACGCGTAGACCGGTGAACCCATTGCACCAGATTATAACGAACGTCCATCGGGTCGGCATCCGCCGGAAGCAATTTTACCTGAAACGCGTTTTTATAACCAGCCGCTTCAAATGCCTGATTCCACCAGGCCGTACCTTCCATCAGCGCTGACCGAATTGGTTCTGGCGTGCCGGGATCTATGTAATAAATAATGGGCTTAACGGCTTCGCTGACAGCCGCCGACGGATCTTTTTTCTCCAGTCGGTGCCGCGAAATGTAGCGTTTCATAATGGGCTGGCTAACCGGTGTTGCGTAGTCAAAATACTCAATACCACCGTATCCGATACGCGGATCGAACACGCGGGGTTTGTAGCCAGCATCAGGTAATTGTACGAATGAATAATGCTGGTGAATCGTAATTGCCGTAGGCGTTGGCACAACTTCACGTAAATAAGCGCCCGGATTATCGCCCGTCAACGTAATAATCGTCTCGAACTCGGTATTTTGTGGAAAAGCCTTTGTTCGAGGCAAATACATGGCACTACGTGCTGGATCAAATTTGAACGCTCCCTGTCGGGTTCGGGTAATGGCTTGCACTGCCCCAACCAAATCCTGCATCAGAAAGGGAGTGAGATCAACCAGCACTTTCCGACCCGTCGGACCGTCCCCTTCCTCCGCAGCAACATCGAAGCCAGCATGAACAGATTTGGCAAATGATTCTTCAACGGCCCGACGTTCGAGCAGGTCATTACTGATAGCCCGGTAGGAATAATTGGGTTCAATCATCAGAACCTTATTCCCACTGCGCTGGAATTTCACAATGTGTTCCTGACCTAAACGACCCCGGTCGAGCCCAATATCATTGGAACCAACACCCTGTGCCAGCGTTGGGTAAAACAACAGTTCGGTATCGAATTTGTCAATTTCGAGCCAGATTTTGCCTTTTTTAGCATCCCAGTAATAGGTCAGAAAACCGGGATTTCGCTCCATACCAGCTGTAAACGTAGCAATGCTGGCCGATGAACTGGCGCTAGTGGGGGCTTGGGCAACCAGTAAGCGTGTAGCTGTTAGTAAGTAAAGAAGTGTAAATAAGCGTTTTTGCATTTTTTGAGCAGAGGTTGTAGTTGCTGCTCAAGTTACGGCAAAAACGCTTACTCAACTGAAATGAGGGCAGGACAAGTTTAGTCGACACCAATTATGCCTTCTTTTTTTCGACAGGATTACAGGCTATCTATGGACTAAAATCCTGTTAAATCCTGTAATCCTGTCGAAAAAAATTACTTTATCTTACCGAATTCGGTCGGAGCCGCGCACCAGTTTTTCATCCCGACGGATGAATCGGTTTGCTAATGCATTGAAAACGAGGGCTGCAATGATGGCGTAAAAACCAAACAGAAATGTACCCTGATCGGCAGGGTTACCATAAGCTTTCCCGGCATAGAGCGTCCGATAAAGAATAATACCCATAATGGCCGTGAGCATAAGTGCATTCACAGCACATAAGGCTGTTTGAGTCAGTCGGTTACGGTATTGAAAAATCGCATAAAGCGAAACTAGGCCAACCAAAGCAATTAATAGCGCCAAATACCAAATGGTATCGGCATAGGTCGTAATTCCTTCCTGGTGTGTGTATTGAAGAGCGGTCAAATGAGCCATCTCTGGCGATTTTAATCCTACTTTTTCCCAAATTGGATTAGAGAGCGCAATACCCATTGCGACCGCAATAAGAAACAAAAACACTGTTTGAATGCGTTGAATCATTGTTTTTAATGGATAATGTAGAGTGATTAATGGATAATGGTAGCCGTAAATTATTCGTTGTACACTATCCACCAGTCGTTAATCTACGGCAAAAATAGCCCAAAAACTGATAGCTTATGAAGGCAGACGTTCGTCTGATTGTAACGGCAGATGGTTCGCATACAGCCATAAACCAAGCCCTCGACAAAACATACCATTCGATTCATGGCGCTTACCAAGAATCACAACGGGTTTATATTGAACTGGGGTTATTAGAAGCCTTCGAAAAATTCCCTGGTGAAGAATTACACATTTTTGAAATGGGTTTCGGAACGGGTCTAAACGCCTTACTGACCGCCCATGAGGCCAATATCAGTCAAAGACGCGTGCATTATACGGCTATTGAGGCTTATCCAATGTCAACGGAAGATGCGCAACAATTGAACTTCGATACCCTCTTAGCTACTGACTATCTGACCAGATTACACGAATCGCCCTGGAATGAATCCGTCGAAATCAGCCCTTATTTTACGCTAACCAAGATCGAAAATCGCCTGCAGGATTGGCAGACGCCCGAGCGCTTTCATCTAATTTATTACGATGCGTTTGCACCCAGCGCCCAGCCTGAGCTATGGGAGCCCGAAATCTTTGCACAACTGGCTCATTTATTGCTACCCAATGGTATGTTGACCACATATTGTTCAAAGAGTTACGTACAACGAAATATGAGAGAGGCTGGCCTGATCGTTGAAAAACACCCTGGTCCACCCCACAAACGTGATATTTTAAGAGCGGTAAAACTGAATTGAACTGACTTTGCGGTTAAAAAAACAGGCTTTGACGAATTTTATAACTTCCTGAACGTTATTAATCCAAACAACACATCACTTGTATGAACCGTCTGATTCTATTCTTTGCTGGCTTCGTTTTGCTGACGATCAGCGCTTTTCGAACAACGCTACCCACCGAGCGGCTTATCAGCAAACCTGCCGATGAAGGTAAGCACATTAAATGGCTAACTATTGAGCAAGCCTATGCATTAACCCAAAAGAAGCCTAAGAAATTCGTGGTCGATGTGTATACCGATTGGTGTGGTTGGTGTAAAGTAATGGATCGCGAAACCTTCTCGAAACCAGGTATTGTCGATTACGTTAACGAGAATTTTTACCCCGTTCGATTCAATGCCGAGCAAACCGCTGATGTAACCCTGGGCAAGCAGACATTTAAATACGTAAGCGGAGGAAGCAGGGGGGTTCATGAGTTAGCGGCTGCCATGCTGAAAAATCAGATGAGTTATCCAACAACGGTGTTTTTAGATGAGAAATTCAATCTGATTCAGCCTATAGCGGGTTATCTGGAGCCACGTACCTTCCACCAGATTATTACCTATTTCGGCAAAAACTACCATCAGAAAGAACCGTTTGACCAGTATAAAACAGGCACTTATAAAGAATTTCAAGGTGCCCTGACAGCTAGTAAATAGTTGATTTTTGTAACGCGGGTGGAAACCTGCGCTTGTAATACTTCACAAGCGCAGGTTTCCACCCGCGTTACTTATTTTTGTAGCCTTTCTTAACTTCAATTGGCGCTTACATGACAAAACGCGTGGTTTTTCTTTTTGCAGTGGTTGTAGCTATCGGTTTTCTGGCAGCTAGCCCTCCTAAATTCATCGACCCCCAAAACATGGATTTATCCGTGAAACCAGGCGACAATTTCTACCAGTATGCCAATGGGAATTGGCTCCGCAAAAACGCAGTTCCAGCCTCCAAAACTTCCTGGGGAAGCTTCAATGAACTTCGTGAAAAGAGTCTTGATGCCATGAAGTCATTACTCGAAGAGGCCACCAAAACCGCTACAAAAGGGCGTCTATATCAAATGGTAGGCGATTACTACCTGAGTGGCATGGATAGTATTACCATTGAGAAACGTGGCTTTGATCCTATTAAAGCCGATCTGGCTAGGGTTGACAAAGTCAATAATAAGGCCACTTTCTTCGATGAACTTGCCTATCAACGCACCCAAAGTAACGGGATGTTATTCGGATTCGGCGTAGTAACCGATCGAAAAAATGTAAATAAATACTTACCTCAGTTCAGCCAAGGAGGCACCACCCTTCCCGACCGTGATTACTACTTGAAAAATGATGCTCGTAGTCAGAAAATCCGGAACGCCTACCTCGACAATCTGACTCAACTATTTACCCTGATTGGCGAGGAGCCAACGCAGGCATCGCAGGACGCCGAAATAATTATGCGCGTTGAAACAGCGCTGGCAAAGGCTCAAATGCCGCGTGTTGACATGCGCGACCCCTATAAAACCTATAACAAGATGACTGTTGCCAGTTTCAGGCAGCAAACACCGGGCATTAACTGGATCGATCAGCTCACAAAATATGGTGCAAAAGGACAAGATACTGTTTTGGTGCAAAGTCCAGCTTTTTTCCGTTCGTTGGATAGTCTTGTGTCCATCACTCCTATTGAAGATTGGCGAACCTACATGCGCTGGAATATCATCAAAGGCGCTGCTCCCTATCTGAGCGATGCTTTCGTTAAACAGAATTTTGCCTTCTCAAAAGTCCTGTCTGGCCAAAAAGAACAAACACCTCGCTGGCAGCGAGTCAGTATGTTGATTGATGGCACACTAAGCGATTTATTAGGACAGCTTTATGTAGAAAAGTACTTCAAGCCAGAGGCCAAGCAACGAATGCTAGCGTTGGTCAACAACCTAGAAGCATCTTTTCAGGAGCATATCAAAAATCTTGACTGGATGAGTGAAGGCACCAAGAAAAAAGCGCTCGCGAAACTATTGGCTTTCAAACGAAAAATTGGCTATCCCGACAAATGGAAAAGCTACGAGGGGGTAATCATTGACCGGACTGATTTCTACGGTAACGTGAAATCGGCAAGCAAATGGTCGTACAATCACATGATTAACCGGTTAGGTAAACCCGTTGATCGCACGGAATGGGGTATGACACCACCAACCGTAAACGCACAATATAGCCCGGTCAATAATGACATTTCGTTCCCAGCCGCCATTCTACAGTTCCCTTTCTTCGATTTTAATGCCGATGATGCCGTAAATTATGGAGGGATCGGGGCCGTAATTGGGCACGAAATGACACACGGCTTCGATGATTCGGGGCGACAATATGATGCCGATGGCACGTTGCGTGATTGGTGGACTAAAGACGATGCTGCCAAGTTCAAAGAACGAGCCGATAAAGTACGTGATCAGTTTTTTGGTTTTAAAGTCCTCGATTCCATCAAAGTCAATGGGCAACTGACCCTCGGCGAAAATCTCGCTGATCTGGGTGGCTTGGCCATTGCGTACGATGCCTTCAAAAAAACGCCACAAGGCAAATCCAGTGGCAAGAAAAGCCTGATTGACGGATTCACCCCTGACCAGCGTTTTTTTCTATCCTGGGCGCAAGTGTGGCGTAGCAATCAGCTTCCAGAATCGACGGCCCAGCGCATCCTGACTGACCCACATGCCCCGGATATTTATCGAGTCAATGGCCCATTGTCAAATATCGATGCCTGGTATCAGGCATTCAATATTCAAGCCGGCGACAAATTATTTAAGCCAAAAGACCAACGGATACGAGTCTGGTAAAAAAATTCTTCGGGTAGTATAAAGCCGCACCTAAATCGTTATGTGCGGCTTTTGCGTGTAAGAATGGATGCATAGTTTCCTTAACTTTCGATGCGTTTCAGTCTGTAAATACGGCAGGCTAATTGTCAGCTTGTCAAACCCTATAAACCACCTCTACCTTATCATGAAAACAGCCTATCTTTTCGTCCTTTCGGCAAGTATTATTCTATCCTGTCAGACCAAACCAAAGCAGGAATCAACGGCATCAACAGCGACTACAGCAACCGAAGACAGCGCAACTGCATTGACAAAACGTCCCGGCCCCGATACACCCCGGTCCGCTGCAGACCGCTTAATTAGAGCACTTTACTTCGAGCATAACGTCAAAGAAAACCCATTTCGGGAGAAGAAAGATCGTTCGCTCATCGATCAGTTTTTCACAAAACCGACTAGTGATCTAATCTGGAATGATGCTCAAAAATCAACCCCTAAAATAAACCGAACCAAAGTTAATTTACTCTTTAACGCACCCGATGCAGCGCTCAAAAAGACGTGGGTTCTGCCCGCCGTTATTGGGGGAACGCGCGCCATTGTGTACGTTACTTTCGAAAATAAAGCCAGGCCAGAAGAGCTTAAAATTGACATGCAGCAAGTGGCTGGCCGGTGGCGTATACAGGAAATTTCGTATCCAGATGGCAAGCAATTGACGAGCTTATTACAGTAAGATTTTAGGGTTCTCAAAATTATTTTTGAAGCATCTGTTGACAACACCACAAAAACGTGTAATTTTGCAACTCCAAAACCGGAAGCGGGGTCGGAATTGTTCTTTTAAAAGTGTTTTCAGGGGAGTTTCCAGAGTGGCCAAATGGATCAGACTGTAAATCTGCTGGCGTACGCCTTCGGAGGTTCGAATCCTCCACTCCCCACCAAAAAGAAGTTATAAAGTTCTATAGTTAAAGAGTTATAAAGTTGGCAATTGCATTCGCAAACAACTGCATAGCTGTAAAACCTTACAACTGTATAACTTCTTTTTTTGCGGAAGTAGCTCAATTGGTAGAGCGATAGCCTTCCAAGCTATAGGTTGCGGGTTCGAGACCCGTCTTCCGCTCAATGGTTAAGTTTTAAAGTCATATCGTCATAAAGTTGTATAGTTAAACTGGTTTGCCAGCACATACGTTACAACTCTTTAACAGTAAAACTTTACAACTCCAGTAGTAAGCCGTTATAGCTCAGCGGTAGAGCACTTCCTTGGTAAGGAAGAGGTCCGGGGTTCAAGTCCCCGTAACGGCTCAGGGCTTCTTAATGAAGCCTTTTTGACGGAACCGCCACGTGCGGTATTAAGCCCAAATGGCGTCAGACCTCAAACGGAATGATTTCGCTGGGTTTAATTTATTTTCAGCGAATTCATTCAATAACAAAAACAGTTCACAATAGCGTTTTAAAAACATGGCAAAAGAGAATTTTGACCGCTCGAAACCGCACGTAAACATCGGTACGATTGGTCACGTTGACCACGGTAAAACGACGCTGACGGCTGCCATTACGAAAGTGCTGGCCGAAAAGGGTCTAGCCGCAATTCGGGACTTCTCCTCGATCGACAACGCTCCAGAAGAAAAAGAGCGCGGTATCACCATCAATACATCGCACGTTGAGTATGCAACGGCGAACCGTCACTACGCCCACGTTGACTGCCCAGGCCACGCTGACTATGTAAAAAACATGGTTACGGGTGCTGCTCAAATGGACGGAGCTATCCTAGTGGTAGCTGCAACTGACGGACCAATGCCTCAGACTCGTGAGCACATCCTGCTCGCTCGTCAGGTAGGCGTACCTCAGCTCGTTGTGTTCATGAATAAAGTGGACATGGTCGACGATCCTGAGCTGCTCGAACTTGTTGAGATGGAAATCCGCGAGCTATTGAGCTTCTATAACTTCGACGGCGATAACATCCCAGTTATTCAAGGTTCGGCTCTTGGTGGCCTGAACGGCGATGCTAAATGGGTTGCTACCATCGAAGACCTGATGCAGAACGTAGATGATTTCATTCCTCTGCCTCCTCGTCAAACAGATCTTCCATTCCTGATGCCAGTAGAGGACGTATTCTCGATCACAGGTCGTGGTACAGTTGCTACAGGTCGTATCGAACGGGGTGTAATCAACTCGGGTGAGCCAGTTGAAATCCTGGGTATGGGTGCTGAAAACTTGAAATCAGTTGTAACCGGTGTTGAAATGTTCCGGAAAATTCTGGACCGTGGTGAAGCTGGTGACAACGTAGGTCTTCTGCTCCGTGGTATTGAAAAAACCGATATCCGTCGTGGTATGGTTATTTGTAAGCCAGGTTCAGTAAAACCACACTCGAAGTTCAAAGCTGAGGTTTACGTACTGTCGAAAGAAGAAGGTGGTCGTCACACTCCATTCTTTAACAAGTACCGTCCACAGTTCTACTTCCGTACCACTGACGTAACGGGCGAAATCACTTTGCCAGCTAACGTTGAGATGGTAATGCCAGGTGATAACATCACGATTGATGTAACACTGATCAACAAAATCGCTATGGAAAAAGGTCTTCGTTTCGCTATTCGCGAAGGTGGCCGTACCGTAGGTGCTGGTCAGGTAACAGAAATCCTCGACTAATTGTAAGTATCTTAAAACAAGTGCATTTCTTATTGGGATGCACTTGTTTTTTTGATATTAATTCGTACTTTTGCAGTCCGTTTCAGAAGCACACTGATGCGGATTAGTTTAAACGGGTGTAGTTCAAGGGTAGAATAGCGGTCTCCAAAACCGTTGATGGGAGTTCGAATCTCTCCACCCGTGCAAATCCTTTACATCGAATGGACAAGTTTATATCGTTTCTGAAAGCCTCCTGGGAGGAAGTTCAGCATAACGTGACTTGGCCTAAATTCAGCGATCTACAATCCAGTTCAACACTGGTACTAGTAGCTTCGCTGATTTTTGCGCTATTGGTCGGGTTAATTGATTTAGTGTTCGAGAACGGACTGAACGCATTTTATCAGTCATTCTAAACTGGCTTACGAAACATGAGCGGCATACAATGGTACGTCATTCGGGCGGTGTCGGGTCAGGAGAAAAAAATCAAATCCTATCTCGACAATGAAATTATCCGGCAGAAGTTGGACGAAGTTATTCCGCAGGTATTAATTCCAGCGGAAAAGGTGTACGAAATGCGCAACGGCAAGAAGCGTGTTCGGGAAAAGTCATTCTTCCCAGGTTACATTCTTATTTCGGCTGATCTGGGTAATAACCGGGCTCTCGACATGATTTTGAATATGCCGGGTGTATTAGGGTTCCTGGGTAATTCACAGGCTGGTACAACATCGAAAGTTCCTGTTCCTTTACGTCAAGCTGAAGTTAACCGTATTTTAGGTAAGGTTGATGAAGAAGCACAGGAAGTAGCAGCCCCAACTGTTGGCTACCTGAAAGGTGAAAACGTAAAAGTTGTGGATGGCCCATTTGCCAACTTTATTGGCACAGTAGAAGAAGTTTTTGACGACCGGAAGAAATTGAACGTCGTTGTAAAAATATTTGGCCGGAATACTCCGGTAGAACTCAGTTACGCACAAGTAGAAAAGGAAAGCTAATCGTAAGGTTAGTTCTCCGTGGTTCGGTGTCCTATGCTTCCCTCAGAGGATGGCCAGCCAAAACAAGTTGATTAACTGCAACTGGTGTGCGGATTGGTTATGTGACGAACCAATAAGAAACCAGAGCAGAAGCGGGGCCGCCCGTGCGGTCGTAACTCAATTACCACAATGGCAAAAGAAGTAGGTGGCTACGTTAAGCTGCAAGTCAAAGGCGGGCAAGCCAACCCCTCACCTCCAATCGGTCCGGCGCTAGGTTCCAAGGGTTTAAATATCATGGAATTCTGCAAGCAGTTCAATGGCCGGACGCAGGACAAGATGGGTACGGTATTGCCAGTTTTGATTACGTATTATAAGGATAAATCCTTTGATTTCGTTATCAAAACTCCGCCCGCACCGATTCTGCTGATGGAAGCAGCTAAGCTGAAAGGCGGCTCTGCTCAACCAAACCGCAAAAAAGTCGGCTCAGTGACATGGGATCAGGTTCGGACAATCGCGGAAACGAAGATGCCAGACCTGAACGCATTCACGATCGAGTCGGCAATGAAGCAGGTGGCCGGTACGGCCCGCAGCATGGGAATCACGGTGACGGGCACAGCGCCATTCGAGAACTAAACAGACTTGCCGAAGCAAACACACAAATGGCTAAGTTAACGAAAAAACAAAAGGAAGCTCAATCGAAATACGATGCTGCTAAAGAATACTCGCTCCATCAGGCTGCTGAGATTCTGAAGGAGATTTCGTACACGAAATTCGATGCTTCCGTCGATATTGACGTTCGGTTAGGCGTTGATCCGCGTAAAGCTGACCAGATGGTTCGTGGCGTTGCTACGTTACCTCATGGTACAGGTAAAACGGTTCGCGTACTGGTGCTTTGCACCCCGGACAAGGAGAACGAAGCGAAAGAAGCAGGCGCTGATTTCGTGGGTCTGGACGACTATATTCAGAAAATCGAACAAGGCTGGACCGACATCGACGTGATTATCACGATGCCGAGCGTTATGGCTAAAGTTGGTCGTCTGGGTAAAGTTCTGGGGCCACGTGGTCTGATGCCAAACCCTAAGTCGGGTACAGTAACCCCCGACGTAGCGAAAGCAGTTCGCGAGGTGAAAGCCGGTAAAATCGACTTTAAAGTTGATAAACAAGGAGCTATTCACACCAGTATTGGTAAAGTATCGTTTACGCCAGAAAAACTGGCTGAAAACGCGCAGGAAATCATCTCTACACTACTTCGTCTGAAGCCTTCATCGGCCAAAGGTACGTACGTGAAAGCGATCAACCTGTCGAGCACGATGAGTCCAGGAGTAACGATTGATAAAGGCACAGTAGCCGGTATTTAAGCCATGAAGCGCGAGGACAAAGGAGCAATTATTGAGGAATTAGCTGGTAAGTTCCAGTCGATTCCCTTCTTCTACATCACGGAAGCCAATGGCATGACGGTTGCTGAAACCAACACTCTCCGTCGGATGTGTTTTGAACGAGGTATTGAGTATAAAGTGGTGAAGAATTCATTCATCAAAAAAGCACTCGAGCCTCTCGATACGGATTATACGCCGTTCAACGAGACGGTGCTACATGGTCAATCGGCGGTGATGTTTCACCCCGAAAATGGCAAAGCACCGGCGCAGCTTATCAAGGAGTTCCGTAAAACGAACGACAAACTGCAACTGAAGGCTGCTTCAATTGATTATAGCCTATTTATTGGTGCTGATCAACTCGACACGCTCATCGCACTGAAGAGCAAAGAAGAGCTTATCGGCGAAATCATCGGTCTGCTGCAATCACCTGCGAAAAACGTCATCTCGGCGTTGCAAAGTGGTGGCAACAAATTGGCCGGTATCCTCAAAACGCTGTCGGAGCGCGAGGAAGCAGCTTAATTTTTCCGACACCCAGTTTTTCAATATTGTATCACAATCAAATTAAGAAAATACTACAATGGCAGATTTGAAAGCGTTCGCGGAGCAGCTTGTAAGCCTGACAGTTAAAGAAGTTAACGAGCTAGCTACTATCCTGAAGGATGAGTATGGCATCGAACCAGCTGCTGCTGCTCCAGTAATGGTAGCCGGTGGCGCAGGTGCAGGTGATGCTGCTCCAGCTGTAGCTGAGAAGACATCGTTCGACGTTATTCTGAAGTCGGCTGGTGCTGCTAAATTAGCTGTCGTGAAATTAGTGAAAGACCTTACCGGTCTGGGTCTGAAAGAAGCCAAAGAATTGGTTGACACAGCTCCAAAACCAGTGAAAGAAGGCGTTGCTAAAGACGAAGCTGAAGCACTGCGGAAACAACTTGAAGAAGCTGGTGCTGAAGTAGAAGTTAAATAAGCACAAAGCTTTCTCGCATATCGCTCCAGGCAGGGGAGGCCAGACCAACGTCTGGTCTTTTCCTGTTTGGAGACTTTTTGTCTTAGCTATTGCAAAAGACAAACTTATTTCTATTGCTATATGTTAATTATTTACGCTCCTTGGGTTGGGTGACACCTGGAGCGGATTGATTTACGAGGTACGAATTACGAATTATGATTTGTTTTCTTACCCGAATCCAATATCGTAAACCGTAAACCGTAATTCGAAAATCTGATTCGGTGCCGTGGCAAATCTTCGCAACGCACTCATTGAGAATCGGTTACGCACTAAACGAAGCACAATCTTGGCGACAAACGCGAAAATCAGTACGCGCAAAAATTTTGCGACGATTCAGCCAGTGATTGGATATCCAGACTTTCTGGACATCCAAGTAAAATCCTTCAAAGATTTTTTCCAGCTTGACACGCCCTCCAACCAACGGTCGGAAGAAGGTTTGTTCAAAGTTTTTCAGGAAAATTTCCCAATATCTGACTCCCGTGAGAATTTCAAACTGGAGTTCATCGATTACTCTGTCGATCCGCCGAAATATTCGGTCGACGAGTCTATCGACCGGGGACTGACCTATTCGGTGCCCTTGAAAGCCAAACTGCGCCTATCGAATAATGATCCCGACAACGAGGATTTTGAAACGATCGAGCAAGAGGTATTCCTGGGTAATATTCCGTACATGACCGAGAAAGGCTCGTTCGTGATTAACGGTGCTGAGCGGGTTATTGTTTCTCAATTACACCGTTCACCAGGTGTGTTCTTCTCGATGAGCAAGCACACGAACGGCACCAAACTTTATTCGGCCCGGATCATCCCGTTCAAAGGATCATGGATTGAGTTCTCGACGGATGTTAACAATGTCATGTATGCTTACATCGACCGGAAAAAGAAATTCCCGGTAACGACGCTGCTGCGTGCCATCGGTTTCGGTTCAGATAAAGACATTCTGGATTTGTTCGGTCTGTCGGAAGAAGTTCCTGCAACCCCAGCTAACCTGAAGAAGGCTATTGGCCGTCGGTTAGCAGCTCGGGTACTGCGCACGTGGACGGAAGACTTTGTGGATGAGGATACGGGCGAAGTAGTTTCCATCAGCCGGAACGAGGTGCTCCTGGAGCGTGACTCGGCTATCTCGGCAGATGATATTGATGTTATCACTGAATCAGGTCAGAAATCGGTCATCCTGCACAAGGAAGACATGAACATGGCCGATTACAATATTATTTATAACACCCTGCAGAAAGATAGCTCTAACTCTGAAAAAGAGGCTGTGGAGCAAATCTATCGGCAGCTTCGGAACGCCGACGCGCCCGATGAACAAACAGCTCGTGAAATTATTCAGAGTCTGTTTTTCTCGGACAAACGCTATGACCTTGGCGACGTAGGCCGTTACCGGATTAACAAAAAGCTCCAGCTTGACATTTCATCGGAGATGAAGGTATTAACCACAGAAGACATCGTGTCGATTGTGAAGTACCTGATTGGTCTGATTAACTCGAAAGCTGTCGTCGATGATATTGACCACTTAAGCAACCGACGTGTTCGGACGGTAGGTGAGCAGTTATATGCCCAGTTTGGTGTTGGTCTGGCCCGGATGGCGCGGACGATTAAAGAACGGATGAACGTCCGGGATAACGAGGATTTCAAACCCGTTGACCTGATTAACGCCCGGACTTTGTCGTCGGTTATCAACTCGTTCTTCGGTACGAACCAGCTGTCGCAGTTTATGGACCAAACGAACCCACTGGCCGAGGTGACGCACAAGCGTCGTATGTCGGCTCTTGGACCCGGTGGTCTATCGCGTGAACGGGCAGGTTTTGAGGTTCGTGACGTACACTACACGCACTACGGTCGTCTGTGTACCATTGAAACCCCTGAAGGTCCGAACATCGGTCTGATTTCATCGTTATGTGTTTATGCTAAAATCAATAGCATGGGCTTCATTGAAACACCTTACCGGATTATCGAAAACGGGAAGGTGTCGATGGATAAGCCAGTGATGTACCTGACGGCTGAAGAAGAAGATACGCACTATATCGCGCAGGCTAACGCAGACATCGACAAAAAAGGGAACTTCCAGGTAGATCGCCTGAAAGCCCGTTTTGAAGGTGACTTCCCGATGGCTGAACCAGCGAACGTTACATTCATGGATATTGCTCCGAACCAGATTGTATCGGTGGCGGCTTCCATGATTCCGTTCCTTGAGCACGACGATGCTAACCGCGCCCTGATGGGTTCGAACATGCAACGTCAGGCAGTACCGCTGCTCCGTCCAGAAGCTCCAATTGTGGGCACAGGTCTGGAAGGTCGTGTCGCTGTTGACTCTCGGACATTAGTAATTGCTGAAGCGGATGGTGTCATTGACTTTGTTGATTCAACCAAAATTGTTGTTAAATACAATCTGGATGATGATCAACTGGCTGTTACGTTCGACGAAGATCAGAAAACGTACAACCTAATCAAGTTCCGTCGGACAAACCAGGATACTTGCATCAACATTAGGCCAACTGTACTGAAAGGTCAGAAGGTGAAAAAAGGTGATGTACTGTGCGAAGGTTACGCAACACAGGCAGGTGAGTTGGCCCTGGGCCGGAACATGAAAGTTGCTTTCATGCCTTGGCAGGGTTACAACTTTGAGGATGCTATCGTAATCTCGGAACGTGTTGTTCGGGAAGATATCTTCACCTCAATCCACATTGAAGAGTTTGAACTGGAAGTTCGTGATACGAAACGGGGTGAAGAGGAATTAACCTCTGAAATTCCAAACGTAAGCGAAGAAACGGTTCGAAATCTGGACGAAAACGGTATCGTTCGCGTAGGTACGGAAGTTAAAGAAGGTGATATTCTGATTGGTAAGATTACACCAAAAGGTGAAAGCGATCCAACGCCGGAAGAAAAACTGCTTCGTGCTATCTTCGGTGATAAAGCCGGTGACGTGAAAGATGCGTCTAAGAAAGCACCGCCATCCTTGAAAGGCGTTGTTATTGACACTAAGTTATTTGCGCGTCCGGCCAAAGAAGACCGTGGTAAGCACAAAGACGAAGTGAAGGCCCTGATGAAGAAGTACAGCCGCGAACTGAACGACTTCCGGGCACGCATGATTGAAAAAATCGTGCCGCTTTTGGATGGCAAAACCAGTGCGGGTGTGAAGCATAAGTTTGGCGATGAGATCGTTAGTAAAGGAGTGAAGTTCAACCGTAAGAATATTACGGATAACCTCTTCCCTGATAAGAACGCTTATCGTGACGAAAGCAGCTACGCCGTAGCGGAAGAAGCTAACCTCCTGTCGGACATGAATTTGAACGACTGGACGGAAGATCCTAAATTGAACGAGATGATTGTTTCGTTAGTGAAAAACTACAACAATCGTCGGAGTGAGATTACGGGTCGTTTCAAACGCGAACGGTTCACGCTTGAAGTTGGTGACGAACTCCCAGCAGGTATTGTGAAACTGGCGAAAGTGTACATCGCTAAGAAGCGTAAGCTGAAAGTGGGTGATAAAATGGCTGGCCGTCACGGTAACAAAGGGGTTGTTGCCCGGATCGTGCGTGATGAAGACATGCCGTTCCTCGAAGATGGAACCAAAGTGGACATCGTTCTGAACCCACTTGGTGTACCTTCTCGGATGAACATCGGTCAGATTTATGAAACTGTATTGGCTTGGGCTGGTCAGAAATTAGATCGTAAGTATGCAACACCGATTTTCGATGGGGCTACGGAGCAGCAGGTAGCTGATGAGTTGAACGAAGCAGGTTTGCCATCGTTTGGCCGGACTTACCTCTACAATGGTCTGACGGGTGAACGTTTCGATCAGCCAGTTACAGTCGGTATCATTTACATGCTCAAACTTGGCCACTTAGTGGACGACAAGATGCACGCCCGTTCAATTGGCCCCTACTCGCTCATTACGCAGCAGCCGCTGGGTGGTAAGGCGCAGTTCGGTGGTCAGCGATTCGGTGAGATGGAAGTGTGGGCGTTGGAAGCTTTTGGAGCTTCGAACATTCTGCAGGAAATCCTGACCGTCAAATCCGATGACGTAGTTGGTCGTGCGAAGGCATACGAAGCTATCGTAAAAGGTGAAAACCTACCGAAGCCCAATATTCCTGAGTCGTTCAACGTACTCGTTCACGAGTTACGGGGTCTTGCACTTGAAATTACTCTAGATTAGGAGAAGGGGGGAAAGGGATAAAGGAGAAAAGGCTAAAAATGCCTGTTTTCCTTTATCCCCCTCCTCCTTCCTCCCTTTTCTCCTTAAATTAAACCTCCAACCAATGTCGTTCAAAAAGAACAAGAAACTCAACAGCGACTTTGCCAGTGTGACGATCAGTCTGGCATCGCCGGAGTCTATTTTGGAGAGTTCCTACGGCGAAGTGACACAGCCGGAGACCATCAACTACCGGACTTACAAACCCGAAATGGGCGGCTTATTCTGCGAGCGCATTTTTGGGCCTGTAAAGGACTGGGAATGTCACTGCGGTAAGTACAAGCGGATTCGCTATAAAGGCATTATCTGTGACCGTTGTGGTGTTGAAGTAACCGAGAAAAAAGTTCGCCGGGAGCGCATGGGCCACATCGAACTGGTGGTGCCTGTTGCGCATATCTGGTATTTCCGCAGCTTGCCTAACAAAATTGGGTATCTGCTGGGCCTTTCGACCAAAAAACTCGACCAGGTTATTTACTACGAACGCTACGTAGTTGTACAACCCGGTGTTAAAGCCGAAGATGGTATCAATCAACTTGACTTCCTGACAGAAGACGAGTATCTGGACATCATCGATAAACTGCCGAGCAGCAACCAGCACCTCGACGACAAAGACCCCAATAAATTCATCGCCAAAATGGGTGCTGAAGCATTGGAAATGTTGTTGTCGCGGGTAGAGCTTGATGAGTTATCGTACTCATTGCGCCACGCGGCTGCTACCGATACGTCACAACAACGGAAGGCGGAAGCGCTGAAACGATTGAAAGTCGTTGAAGCATTCCGGGAAGCCAATGGCCGTATTGAAAACCGTCCTGAATGGATGGTAATCAAAATGGTTCCGGTTATTCCACCCGAACTGCGCCCACTCGTCCCCTTGGATGGTGGTCGGTTCGCAACTTCCGATTTGAATGACCTGTATCGTCGGGTAATCATTCGGAACAACCGTCTCAAGCGTCTGATTGAAATCAAAGCTCCCGAAGTAATTCTCCGTAACGAAAAACGGATGTTGCAGGAAGCTGTTGATTCGCTGTTCGACAACTCACGTAAGGTAAACGCCGTTCGTTCGGAAGGTAACCGTGCGCTGAAGTCGCTGTCCGACATGCTGAAAGGTAAGCAAGGTCGTTTCCGTCAGAACCTGCTCGGTAAGCGTGTTGACTATTCAGGTCGTTCGGTAATCGTTGTTGGTCCTGAATTGAAACTGCACGAGTGCGGTCTGCCGAAAGACATGGCTGCCGAATTGTTCAAGCCGTTTGTTATTCGCAAACTGATTGAGCGGGGCATCGTGAAAACGGTAAAATCGGCCAAGAAAATTGTTGACCGGAAAGATCCTGTTATCTGGGACATTCTGGAAAACGTACTGAAAGGTCACCCTGTTCTGCTGAACCGGGCTCCAACGCTTCACCGGTTGGGTATTCAGGCATTCCAGCCGAAACTCATCGAAGGTAAGGCTATTCAGTTGCACCCACTGGTTTGTACCGCCTTCAACGCTGACTTTGACGGTGACCAAATGGCCGTTCACGTGCCACTGGGTCAGGAAGCTGTTCTGGAAGCGTCGTTGTTGATGCTAGCGTCGCACAACATCCTGAACCCTGCGAATGGTGCGCCAATCACCGTACCTTCTCAGGACATGGTACTTGGTCTATACTACGTAACCAAAGGCCGTAAGAGTACGCCAGAATACCCAATTCCGGGCGAAGGCATGACGTTCTACGGTACGGAAGAAGTTGTTATCGGTATCAACGAAGGAAAAATTTCGAAGCACGCCAACATTAAGTGTCGGGTGAAAGTCCGGGACGAAAATGGTGAGCTGGTTTGGAAAGTTATTGATACCGTAGCGGGTCGGTTGTTGTTCAACCAGGCAGTACCTGAAGAAGTTGGTTATATTAACGAACTACTGACGAAGAAAAAACTGCAACAAATCATTGCGCTGATCTTCAAGATTTCGGGTGGTGCACGGACGGCTCAATTCCTTGATGAAATCAAAGAACTTGGTTTCCAGATGGCTTTCAAAGGCGGTCTGTCAATCGGTTTGAGCGACATCATGATTCCTGAAGCAAAACAGCCCTTGGTTGAAGAAGCCAAAGCTGAAGTTCAGGGTGTTTGGGACAACTACCTGATGGGTCTGATTACGGAGAACGAACGTTACAACCAGGTTATCGATATCTGGACGCGTGTGAACTCTCGTCTGACCGAGACGCTGATGAAGCAACTCGAAGCCGATCAAGGTGGTTTCAATTCCATCTACATGATGATGCACTCGGGAGCCCGTGGTTCTCGCGAGCAGATTCGTCAGTTGGGTGGTATGCGGGGTCTGATGGCTAAGCCACAGAAAAACCTGCAGGGTTCAGTTGGTGAGATCATCGAAAACCCAATTCTGTCGAACTTCAAAGAAGGTCTCGACGTATTGGAGTACTTTATCTCTACTCACGGTGCTCGTAAAGGTCTAGCTGATACAGCTCTGAAAACGGCTGATGCTGGTTACCTAACCCGTCGTCTGCACGACGTAGCTCAGGACGTTATTATCAGTGAAGATGATTGTGGCACCCTACGTGGTCTGCAAGTATCGGCGCTGAAAGATAACGAGGATATCGTTGAGCCACTGTCTGAGCGGATTCTGGGTCGTACCACAGTTCACGATATCTATGATCCGCTCTCCAAAGCGCTGATCATCGCTTCTGGCGAATTAGTTACGGAAGAAGTTGCCGCTCAGATTGACGAAACGAGTATCGAAACGGTTGAAATCCGTTCGGTATTGACTTGTGAGTCACGTCAGGGTGTTTGTGCTAAGTGTTACGGACGTAACCTGGCATCGGGTCGTATGGTCGACATCGGTGAAGCTGTGGGTGTTATCGCTTCTCAGTCAATCGGTGAGCCAGGTACTCAGCTAACTTTGCGTACCTTCCACGTGGGTGGTACGGCGTCGAACATCGCTGTCGATGCCTCTATCAAAGCGAAATTCGATGGTCTGATCGAACTGGAAGAAATGCGTACGGTTGAGTCGGAAGATGCCGAAGGAAACCCACAAACGGTCGTAATGGGTCGTTCGGGCGAAGTTCGGATTGTGAATCCTGACGATCGTAACCAGGTGCTGATTAGCAACAACGTTCCATATGGTGCGTTCCTGCGGGTGAAAGAAGGTGATATAGTGAAGAAAGGCGACGACATTTGCGCCTGGGACCCTTATAACGCCGTTATCCTGTCTGAATTGACCGGTACGTTGAGCTTCGATGCGATTGAAGATGGCATCACGTATCGCGAAGAATTCGATGAACAGACCGGCTTCCAGGAGAAGGTAATTATCGAAACCCGCGATAAAGCGAAAAACCCAGCCATTGTTGTTCAAGGTACAACTACACTTTCGTTGCACCTGCCCGATAACGATGGAGGTCCGCTACAGAAGAGCTACAACCTACCTGTAGGTTCGCGTCTGGTAGTGAAGGAAGGCCAGAAAATTAAAGCTGGTCAGCCGCTGGCTAAAATTCCACGTAACGTTGGTAAAACCCGCGATATCACGGGTGGTCTGCCACGGGTAACGGAATTGTTCGAAGCGCGTAACCCATCGAACCCAGCTGTTGTGAGCGAAATTGATGGCGTTGTCACATATGGTACGATCAAACGGGGTAACCGTGAAATCTTCATCGAGTCGAAAGACGGTACGAAGAAGAAGTATCTGGTGCCTCTGTCGAAGTTCATCCTTGTACAGGACAATGACTTCGTTCGTGCTGGTGCTCCGTTATCTGACGGTGCCATTACGCCAAGCGATATTCTGGCCATTAAAGGTCCGACCGCTGTTCAGGAGTATCTGGTAAATGAAATTCAGGAAGTTTACCGTCTGCAAGGGGTGAAAATCAACGATAAACACATCGAAGCCATCGTGCGTCAGATGATGCAGAAAGTTGAAATCATCGACTCAGGCGATACCAACTTCCTCGAAGGACAAGTTGTTGATAAGTGGGCTTTCCGTGAAGAAAACGACAAGATTCTGGACGCCAAGGTGGTAACGGATGCTGGTGATTCAACTAACTTCAAACCAGGTATGATCGTAACAAGCCGTCAGCTTCGTGACGAAAACTCAAGCCTGAAACGTCGTGACATGGCGCTTGCTACTGTTCGCGATGCTATGGCTGCTGTTTCGCAGCCAACGCTGATGGGTATTACTCAATCATCGTTGGGCACAGACAGCTTTATCTCGGCGGCTTCCTTCCAGGAAACAACGAAGGTATTGAGTGAAGCCTCTATCCGTGGTAAGCGTGACGTACTCGACGGTCTGAAAGAGAACGTTATTGTAGGTCACCTAATTCCAGCCGGTACAGGTCTCCGTCGTTACCAAGGCACAATTGTAGGGTCGAAAGAAGAACTGGAAACAGTTACCGAATCGCGCGAACAATTTGCCCGCAGCAAGAAACGGGCGACGGTTTAAAACGTCGGTCTAGTTATATAACAAAAATGCCCCAGTCAGAAATGGCTGGGGCATTTTTGGTTTTGAGCACTAATGTCTGGGCTGCTTATCAAGCTTCCTAACAAATTTCCCAATAGCTAACTAAAAGAAATTTAATAGAGTTGAACTTGTATTATTTGGCCCATAAGTTTACTTTTACTAACAAAAGACTCCTACGCTTTGAAACGACTTGTCTCCGTTGGCCTGCTCAGCTTATTGCTCTGCCACATACTGGCTTACATGCTGGTATTGGTGAGTATAAACGGTGAGGAAGAGCGGGATTTGACAAACCGGCTAACAGTATACCGAACGGTCGACAGCATTGTAGAGTTTTACGTTCCTCTACACGAAAAGTCGGCTGAAACGGTTCTCAAGAAGCAGTCATCTGAAGGGTTTGCGTATAAGGGTAGTTTTTATGAAGTGGTGCGGTTAGAAATGCAGAATGACACCCTGCACATACTCGGATTTGCGACCAAAACGCGTTCTCTCTGGCAACAGGATTTACTTAGCTTTATTGAACATCAGTTTGTAGGCGAATCGGGCCGGTCGCAGAAGAAGGCTGGTCATTTGCTAAAAAATTTATTGAAAGAGTATTGTCCGTTTGATAAACCGACGATTTATACAATGCCCGCCCATTGGCGCGAAGCGGTGAAAATCCCTTCAGTGCTAGCACTCCTGACCGACCGTGCTGTGCCGGTTCAGTCTCCCCCTCCAAGGGCCTAATAAGGCCATATCGACTACCTGAAACTTATTGAGGTTACTGCACTGCAATGATTCATTGCGAGAAGCGTTGTGCTTTCTCGAATAAGTCAGCGCCTATCCAATTTAGATTCTCCTCGGCTCTATTACCTCTGTTCTGTCAATTATCAGAAACAACAGAGGGCGTATAGAAGTCACTGGATTTAGTGGACAAAGTGCTCGCGCATGCAGGAACATCTGTTCTTCAGGTAGCTCATTTTCTTTCCTGTCTCTGCCGGTAGATCAATCAGCTGGAGTTATGGCTATATCGCTAGTCATCCATGCTCATTTTTTTACAAGATAGATCCGTTCCTACTGTCATACCGCCAGGTTTGGCCGTCAGGATCAATCTGCTGGTACTAAGCTAGTCAGGCTTTTAAGCCTGATCACTAGCGGTGATTTTACTGCCTAAATCTGTCCATCGAGTCATCTTGATGGGGCGGCTACATATTCTCTCACATGAAAAAACTTTTATATGGCCTAATAGGTCTAGCAACTCTGCTAATTATTGTGGCAGGGTACTACACCAAAAAGCCAACATCACAAGAGCAGATGGTCCATTTGCTTGAACAGATAAATTATAAATTTAAGGATTACCGAAATGATTTTAGCCCTGAATCACAGCTAGCTCATATGGACTCCACAATGGGGCAATCGGGACCGATTGAAGGGGCTATGTTTACCAAAGCCAATACGCTGATGAAATTGGGCGAAGAGGAAAAGGCAATCGTTGTTCTTGAAAGTCTGGAAAAAATTATCAAGAAAGATAACGCGACGGCACGACGATTAGTCCTGGGTGAACTAGCGATGGCTTACCTACGCTTGGGTGAACAAACGAACTGTGTTGCCAAACATTCTACAGAGTCCTGCATTTTACCGATCCAGGGATCAGGCATCCATAGCAATCAGACGGGCTCCAAAAAAGCAATTGCGCTATACGAATCCCTACTGAATGAATACCCGGATGATTTGGAATCTCGCTGGCTACTCAATCTGGCTTACATGACACTAGGGCAATATCCAAAGCAGGTTCCCAAAACCTGGTTAATCCCTAACATGGTGGACACAACGCATCGAATCAATCCGTTTCAGGATGTGGCTAAAAGCCTGAAGCTAGATGTGAACAATATGGCCGGAGGAGTTGTGATCGAAGATTTTGACCACGATGGTTATCTAGACGTAGCCCTCTCAGCCTGGGGACTTGATGAGCCTATGCACTATTTCAAGAATAACGCGAATGGCACATTCAGCGATCTTTCTGAAGCCTCTGGTTTACATCAGATTACGGGTGGTCTGAACATGATGCAGACCGATTACAATAACGATGGGTTTGCCGACATTTTTGTTTTGAGAGGTGCCTGGCAAGGAGCCTTTGGTGAACAACCCAATTCATTACTCCGAAATAATGGCAATGGTACGTTCACGGATGTAACGATTCCAGCCGGGCTTCTGTCCTTTCATCCAACCCAAACCGCTACCTGGAATGATTTCAACAATGATGGCTGGGTAGACGTGTTTATTGGTAACGAAACGTCCAATTCATTTCAGACAGGTGCCGGAAAAATGCATCCCTGCGAATTGTATTTGAATAATCAGGATGGTACGTTCAAGGAAGTTGCCAATCTGGCCAACTGCAATATTGTTGGGTATGTCAAGGGAGTCACATCGGGCGATTATGATCATGATGGCTGGAAAGACCTGTTTCTGTCGACGGTAGATGGCAATCGGTATCTATTGAAGAACAAGGGGTTACGTAATAAGGTGGTCCACTTCGAGGATGTATCGCTGGATGCTGGTCTGCGCAAGGAAACAGGCAATTCATTCACCACCTGGTTCTGGGATTATGATAACGATGGATGGCTGGACATTTTCGTTTGTGATTATACATTTCAGGGATCGCTGGCGTTTTACGAAGCCTCGGAGGCCCTGCACAAGCCAATAGGTCAGGCTGGTACTATTTATCTGTATCATAACAACAAGAATGGTACGTTCACCAATGTTTCGGCCGAAGCGGATCTCCAGAAAACAACCTTCTCTATGGGAGGTAACTTTGGGGACATTAACAATGATGGCTTCCTGGATATGTACCTTGGCACAGGAAATCCAAATTACAAATCGCTGGTTCCCAACAAACTGTACCTCAGTCAGGGCGGCAAATCGTTTGCCGATGTAACCGCATCTGGGCGAGTGGGCCATCTGCAAAAAGGTCATGGCGTTTCCTTTGCCGATATGGACAATGACGGCGATCAGGATATATACATCGATATGGGTGGGGCCTACATTGGCGATAGTTACCAAAATTCGTTGTATCTGAATCCTGGCCAGAATACCAATAACTGGATTTGCCTAAACATACAGGGAACCAAAGCCAATCGGCTAGCCATTGGCTCGCAGGTGAAGTTGACGTTTCGGGAAAATGGCATGAAACGGAGTATATATCGGGAGGTGAATTCAGGTGGTAGTTTCGGGGCTTCTCCCCTACGCCGGGAAATCGGGATTGGCCGTGCAACAACGATTGATGAAATCGAGATTCGCTGGCACGGCTCCAAAACAGTTCAGGTATTTCGGAATGTTAAACCGAATCAGTTCCTAAGCATTACCGAAGGCAGCAACACGATGAATCGAGTGGTGCTCAAAACACTGAATTTCAGCAAGGAAGTTGCCCCTATTTGCCGTACACCTGTAGCATCGGCTGCCGCAACCGTCAATCGAAAATCCAATTAACTACGTCAGTCGGTCTCCAGAACAGAAGCAACAGGTATGCTTTAGAGACCGACTGCCAAATCCATTGATCACTCAATTAGGCTTTTGTCCATTAAAGCTGATCTATTCATTAAAAACATGAAAATCTCAACAGAATTAATCGGTAGTATTCCGCGTCCAGTATACCTACAGCAAGCCATGGCTGCATTTTCGTCAGGGCAGCTCAACGCTCAGGAATTGGGCGAGTTAGCCGATAAGGCAACCAAGGAGACGATCCAGGAATTGGAAAAATTAGGTTCGCCTATCCTGTCTGACGGAGAGCAGTCGAAGCCTAGTTTTGTTACTTATCCGCTACAAGGTCTTCAGACTCTGGCTTCTGATGGGGTAGTGATTCCGTTTGCCGATGGTCATACCCGGCAGTTGCCCAAGCTGACGGCTGGCCCTTTTCATTATACAACCTTTGCCAACTCCTACCTTCATAAAGCGCAGGAGTTTTCATCTCTTCCCATAAAACAAGCCGTCATTTCGTGTTCGGCAATAAGCCTGCTATATCCACAGGAAGGCATCGATGGCTACTCACGGGATCAATTTTTAGCGGATTTGGTCAATGACGCTGAAGCCGATATTCGGACCTGTTTGAACAGTGGCGCTTATAAGGTACAGATTGATTTTACTGAAGCCCGGCTGGCCATCAAACTGGACCCAAGCAAACAATTACTGGCGGCTTTTATCGATTTGAACAATCAGGTACTGAATCGATTTTCTCCCGAAGAAAAACAGAAGATTGGTGTTCACTCCTGCCCCGGTGGTGATCATGATTCTACGCACAGCGCTGATATCCCTTATAGCGAATTGCTGCCTTTGCTCTTTTCACTGGAAGCGGGTAATTTCTATCTGGAATACGCAGCAGAGACCGACAAGAAGGCCGCTCTCAATGCCATAAAACAATCCATACGACCAAATCAACGGGTGTTTTTGGGCGTTACGAATGTTCTTGATCCTCGCGTAGAAACTCCCGAAGAAATCCGGGATTTGATTCTGGAAGCTGCCGAAGTTATTCCTATTCAACAACTCGGCACTACCGACGATTGTGGCTTTTCACCTTTTGGCGACGATACATCTACAGCCCGAGAAATTGCTTTTGCAAAAATCCGCGCCCGACTGGAGGGGACCAAATTAGCCGAAAACGCTATCACCGCTTAAAAAAATCAACTACTAATTGACGCTTAAACTTATCAAACGAAATACACAGGATAACTTCTAAAAGACTACTCAAATGGCACATATTCAATTACCCGAAGGATTACCCGGCATCTTGGGCCCTATGGCGTTCAGCCCGCAAACAACCAAGCCACTAAACGAACTGGCCGAAGTTCTACTCCGCACAAACGATACCTTAAGCCCAGCCGAACGGGAAACCATTGCCGCCTTTACTTCTCGCCGGAATGATTGTTTTTTTTGCTCAACAAGTCATGGTGCAGCAGCCGATTACCTGCATGGCCGAGAAGCGAATGTTGTCCAGCAAACATGGAATAATTATCAGACTGCGCCCATTTCACCAAAATTGAAAGCGCTCTTGACCATTGCGGCTAGTGTACAACAGGGTGGTAAACACGTAACGCCTGAGCAGGTTGAATTGGCACGTGCCGAAGGCGCAACCGACAAAGATATTCACGATACAGTCCTGATTGCAGCTGCTTTCTGCATGTACAATCGCTATGTAGATGGGCTGGCTACCTGGGCTCCTAAAGATCCGGCGGTATATGCCGATATGGGCGAAACCCTGGCCACAAAAGGCTATGTGCATTTTAATGAGCCACAGCCAGCTTAACTCCTCAATAACGGCTTTAAAAGTTTAAAACTAGATTAGGTTGACATATACCCCGGCTGCTCTGTGGCCGGGGACATATTGAAAAAATTACGTCAAACGATTTCTAACGCCTTTACCCTATGAAAACAAATAAATGGAAGATGTTGCTGCTGGTTTGGTCGGCTATGTTTCCTTTCAGCACCGCAGTAAGTTATGGTTTGTCACAGGTCTCTTTTGTCGCACACTGGCCTTTAGTCGCCCGAACATTTTGTTTAACCTGCCTGCTAGTACCCTATATGGTATTTATAGCATTGCCATTTTTAACCCGGCGATTCCAGCATTGGCTGCAACAAAATCCGCACTCAACGCCAGGTCAATCCAGTCAGTCAGAGCAATTGCTGGTTGATCAATCAACAAAAATCCAGTCCGAAATCAGTGGTATTTCACATCAACAATACGTGTTATCATAATCATACGCTGGCATTTTTGCCCACGAGCTTTACCAATTAATTCATTTTATTTCACCCAAACAAAGTATGGAAACGCCAAACGAACAAGTGCTGAAAAATCAGGAATCAATTCTATCCAACCAGGAAAGTATTCTCAAAAACCAGGAGGTTATCCTTAAAAACCAGCAAACACTGGATTCGATTCTCGATAATCAACAAACGATTATCAGCAATCAGGACAGTATTTTGGGCAACCAACAATCTATCCTCAAAAACCAGCAAACGCTGGACGCTATTTTAGCGAATCAGGAGACAATTCTAAGTCTGCTGAAAAAGTAAGTTGTAACTTCTGGAAGTTATGCCGGATTGTACCCGTGGGTACAATCCGGCCAATTAATACAGTTAAGGATTACAGTTTAACCGGGACTGGCATAGTAAATGCACGACCAGTTCCGGTTGTTAGTTATTATCATTTACGTTGCCAATACTCACTGTTTCAGTACCCCACCATGACTACATCTGCGCGGCCTTCCCGACGTATTCCGATCCTGTACATTCTTTTTCTCATCAGCATCTTAAGCGGATGGGTGTATTACATTACGTCGCTACCCGACATTAGCTTCCTGGCGCGTCGATGGGCAGCTTCACTTACGATGGTGCTTGGTTCGTTCATAGCGGGCTCAAGTCCAGAAGGAAGCGCAGCTATTTCATATCCGGTGTTTACCCTGCTACTCAAGATTCCACCACCCGTAGCCCGCAATTTTTCGTTTGCCATTCAGAGTATTGGCATGACCTCGGCCTCACTCTTAATTTTGGGGCTTCGGGTTCGGGTAGACTGGAATTACATTCGTTATGTGACACTCGGCGGAGTTTTCGGATTGATTTTCGGAACGTATTATGTAGTGCCCCTGGTGTCGCCGGTGATGGCGAAGCTCTTTTTTGTATCACTCTGGCTGAGTTTCGGCATTACGCTCTGGCGTGAAAACCGCCGACCACAGCGCGAAGTACACGATTCAATTACACCATTTTTACCCGTTGACAAGCGAAGGTTGGCTTTGTTTGGTATTGTAGGCGGTGTTATTTCATCAATTTTCGGGACGGGTATCAACATTTTCACGTTTTGCCTCGTCACGATTTATTACCGATTAAACGAAAAAGTCGCAACGCCCTCCTCGGTTATTATTATGACGATCGAGACATTGTTAGGCTTTTTTCTGCATGCTCAGATTCTGCACGATTTTAGTCAGGAATCGTTCGAGTTGTGGTTAGCCTGTGTGCCAATCGTTGTCTTCTTTGCTCCACTAGGTGCGTTTGTCATTACGAAACTCCCACGCGAGTCGATTGCCCGCCTGTTGTACGTAATCCTTTTCGTGCAGTTTGTTGGCGCAATGGTCGTTATTAAACCTTCGCTGCCTCAATTGTTGCTTTGCGCCTGTACCTTGGGTGGCGGTCTCGGTCTGTTTGCGTTACTGGCCCGATCGCAACGAACAGCCGCTAGTTGATGGACTCCTCAGGAAAGGCGCCTGCCTTCGTTAAATCAGGCAGATGTCTACCGCATTAATTCATCAAACGTGATGCTCAGGTAGTACAAGCCACCAATTCGTGCCAGACCATAGCCCTGCGAGTAATATTTGTTCAGGATGTTCGTGCCGCCCAATTTGACAACCGATTTCCAGACTGGAACTTTGTAAGATACCTGCGCATCTAAACTTGTCCAGGCAGGCAACCACACATCGCCTGCCGTGATGCCCTGTTCAAACCACATTCGTTCCGTCCAGCGAAACGAGACGGTAGCGCCCAATCGATCTGTCAGTTGCGGATTGTTCAGGCTGATGTTATAGCGATTTTCGGGCGAGTTGAAGTAATTGCGCCCTTTCTGAACAACTTCCGGATTGCTCATCTTCCGCTTAATAATCGGCGCACCCGCATTATCATTGATTACGTTACCCTGTGCATCCCGAAGCGTTACCGTTCCAACCTGATGGGCGTAGTTTCCACTCAGGCTGAACCCCTTGCCCAAACCATACTCCGCTCCTACTGCCCAACCCTTTACAAAAACCTCGTTTGTGTTGTTATAATTGATTTGGAGCACCCGATAAGCGTTTGTCGTTAAATCGGAGATTTGACCAGTTGTCGGTTGATAAAAGCGCTGAGCAACAATAAAATCGGAGTATTTACTCTGGAAATACGTTGCATCGATGTATAGCTTATCGGTAAGCAAAGTCTTATAGCCCACTTCCCATGTCTTAATCTTCTCCGTCTTGAAAGTAGTTGGACTGTAAGCACGACCCCGAAGTTGGTCTTCGGTGATACGACCGTTTAAATAATCATTCACGTCGCTGTCCAGGTAAGCGGGATTTGATACCAATCCGGCCGACGCTGCCACCGACTGCAAACCGCCCACTTCGCCCGCTTGTCCAGCAGCCGGAATCGAAAACAGTTGATTTGGCGAGGGATTTCGAAACGCCGACTGCCACGATCCCCGAAAATTATGCGGCCCAATACTGACCACCGCCGATGCCCTAGGACTGAAACCACCGTCTAAATACTGGTTTTTATCATACCGAACCGCTACCGTTGGCTTCACCGTTACCATGCTTAGTTTTATTTCTTTCGAAGCCTGTATGTAAGCACCATACTCATCGATGGTATATTCTGAACCGTCTGGTTTCAGCGCAACGACTGTACCACCCGTATTCAGCGCGTAATGCCGAATGCTACCACCCACAATCACCTCAGCAACATCCAGGAATTTGGAGAGGTTGTACATGCCCTCATAATGCCACAAGGCCGAATTATCGCGAAAACCGAGCCCTTTTGCCCCTCTATACCCCGGAACTGAATCGGTATTGTACGTATTGGCAAACGCATCACGCACCGCATTGAAGCGGTCTGAGCCAGGCAGGTAGCGCCCCCGATCGGCAGTGGCGCGGGAGTCCCCAACAATAAATTTGTTATCGATATAAACCTGACCAAACTCAGCAGCCCACTGCCCAAGCGATTTCCAGCTGTTATTGATCGCAGCAGCCATTTGACCAATGTTCCAGGCTTCGGCTTTTTGTTGGGTTGTATAGGCTCGCAGAAAGAAATTTTCGCCCCGCAGTTCAGCTTTGACCTGATGTCGCTGATAGTCGGGGAAGTATTCACGGAAGTTAGCTGTACGGATAAAATTACCGTTTCCATAATACCAGCCTATAGAGGCTTCGATGTTTCCGGGCAGTTTGTAATGCAGCGATACATTGGCCCGGTTGTTAAATACCTTCCCATTATTTCCCAGTAATTCTAATTCAGTATACCCTGTACGAGTCACTAACTTATTCTGCAACAACACATTGGCATAGTCTTTTGGGAAAGTGTATGCGCTTCCATTAGCGGTTATTTCGTCGCCATATATGTTCAGGCCATCGTATTGAAAATTCGTGTTGGCGTTGCTATTCTGTAAATAGCCAATACCCGTTGCGATGCCTCCCCGATTCGGATCGGTTGCCAAAAAGTTAGCCCGCGAACGAGTCTGTCGATCACTGTAATCGTCGGCAATGAAATCGGTGCCGCTAAACCGCTGAAAATTCACTTTAAACGCAAACCGAGGACTAACTTCTTTCGCATAACGAATGGCGACGTCGCCGTAACCTTTTGGTCCAAAATCATCTTTCCCGAAATTATTAGCACCAACCTTTAACTGAACGCTTAGCCCCTGATACGTAAATGGATTTTTACTCGATGTGAACATGAGTCCCTGCATCGCATCGGGTCCATACAGTGCCGACGAGGCTCCCGGAATCAGCTCGATATTATCGATATCTAAATCTGAAATACCCGCTACGTTCCCAAAACCGAACCCTAAACCCGGCGACCGGTTATCCATACCATCGGTCAGTTGCAGAAAGCGACTGTTATTATTTGACCCAAAACCACGAAGGTTAACCGTTTTAAATGCCAGGCTTTGTGTCAGAAAATCAACGCCTTTTACGTTTTGAAGTGCATCGAAGGGCGTAGCAGCAGGCGACTGCTGAAACTGTTTTGTTCCTAACTTTTCGACCGTTACAGACGCTTTCTGGATGTCTTCTGGCACCCGGCTAGCCGCTACAACAATTTCGCCGGTCAGAACGGTAACAACTTCTTCCGAAAGCTTTATAGTGAGGCTCCTGAAATTATTTCCGCGTACCAGCACATCCTTCTGCTGATATCCTATAAATGAGACACTTATGGTTAAGGGCAACTCGACGTTGGTTTCTAGTTCAAACTGTCCGTTGTTCTGTGTAGTCGTACCGATGTTCGTCCCGCGGATTAATATGGTTGCTCCCGACAGCGGTTGATCTTTATCATCGGTTACGATACCAGCCATATTAATTTGCGCCTGAGCCGTTAGCCCGACCAGAAGCATAAAAGTCAATAAAAGAAAGAGTTGCCTCATATAGGACGTGTTGAGTAAGCAATACAGTAAGAAAGGTAAACAAAAATAACAGAAAACAGAAAAGCTGTTTACGTTACCCCTGATAACGTAAACAGCTTCTGAGAATTGGAAAAACTTATGATTTGGCCCCCAGGCCAACCTACCTAAAGGTTTAAGGATTCAGGGTTTTCTGACTCATCTACCCGTTTTAAAAACGAAGTCTCATGACTACCTAACTATAAGCAGGCAGTCATGAGACTTCAGGAATTTTACACTTTGCTCAACTAGAACGTATACCGTAACGTAGTTCCGTATGTTCTCGGATCGCCTACAATACCGGCATAATGCCCGGCACTACCTGGAGCGGCCAATAACTGCTCATAATAGTTTGTGTTGAACAGGTTTCTAGCCCAAATGAAAATCGAAATTCCACTAGAAGCCCTAAAGCCAAGGCGGCTATTTATCAGGGAGTAGCCATCGATATTCAAATATTGAGAGGGTGATGGACTCGACGAAAATGATGACCGATAGAAAGCATCTACGCCAAAGAAATAATTTCCTTTTAAACCGATGAGCAGACCAGGAGCGGTTACTTCGCCACCTACCGAACCAGACCATTTTGAAATACCGGGCAACACACCCCCCGAAATGTCTTTAAAAGCTTGTTCCCCACCCGTTTCTTCGAGCGGAACCGGCGCATTCGTAAACGACACATATTTACCATCTGTATAAGCTACAGCTGCGTTAAGCGTTAAGCGATTGGCAATTCGCACATTTCCATCGACTTCCACCCCCATCACGCGCACCTTCTCTGCATTAGCCAGATAGCCTCTGTTCACGCCCGGTTCAGGCGTTTGTACCTGTGTCTGAAAGTCTTTGATTTCGGTGTTATAAAATACCAGATTCAGGGTAGAGTTCGGTGTTGGTCTTGTTTTCAGACCAAACTCAAGGTGATTTACGTGCTCTGGCTTCACTCGGGCCAGGTCAAGTAATGTCTGGCCATTGGCCGTTGGCAATCCACCAATATTAATACCGACAGGTTTATAGCTAATTGCATAAGTTCCAAAGGCGTTGATGGCTCTTCCAACCCGATATTGCAGGGTAACCTGACCAGAGAAATTACCCTCAGATACGTCCGTATCGAACGCCTGATTCGTATAAACTGCGTTTTTTAACGCTAGCAAAGCTGGATCAGTCGTTTGCAGACCTCCGTAGGTTTCTCGTTTATAGTTGGCAACTTTTTTGTCGTAATTATACCGGACACCGGGTAAAATGTGGAATTTATCTGACAAGGCCCAGTCAAGTTGGCCAAAAGCAGCTAACCCCGTGCTTTGAATACGGTTGGTTGTCCGGATACCAAAGTTATCGAACAGACCTGGTGTTTTCCAGAGCGCGCTCGTTGAGCTTTGCGCAAAACGCCATTGAGCCGAACCCGCTTCTTCGGTCTGTACGGGGTCCGATTTCAGATCCTGCCAAAGACCAAACAAACCGACAACACCACTCAATTGGGGGGTAATTTTACCCGCATAGCGTATTTCCTGCGACCACTGATCATGAACCGAGTTACCGGACGAAATCGTAAAGACAGGTAAGCCGATATAGTCACGGTCATTCAATGGGGTCCATTGCCAGTGACGCCACGCTGTGGTAGACGTTAATGTACCGTTTCCGATCTTAATATCTGCATTGACAGATACCCCACCCAGGTTGTTATCTGCTTTTGATGGCGTATCCAGATCAACAATCCGTTCGAAAGCGCTTGAATACGGAAGTTTATAATTTAAATCGGCAATAATGGCGTTAAATTGACGATAGGCAGCCCGTTTGGTAGGAACCACACCCGCTACTGGCCAACCATACCCATTCGGCTTTTGCGACGAAATATCCCCGATTATCGTGATTTTGACATTATCGCTTGGCGTGTACAGGAGTTGTGTTCGTACACCAATATTGTTGATATCGTTAATGGGGAGCTGGGTATGTACATTGTAAAATGTCCCGTTTCGTTGTGTACCCGTAAACGATACTCGCGCGGCAAGTTTTTTGCTCAGTGGCCCCGTCAGTGAGCCTTTAGCCTGGATGTACCCATAATTACCATAGCTCAGTTCAAAACTGCCGCTTGGGGTAAAACCAGCAGCACGCGTTGTGATATTAAATGCCCCCGCCGTTGTATTCTTGCCAAACAACGTTCCCTGGGGCCCTCGCAACACCTCTACCTGTTCAATGTCGATAAAATCGAGTGCTGTAGCCGCCGGGCGAGCGTAATAAACACCATCGACATAAAACCCAACACCAGGGTCAATTCCGTCGTTTGTCAACCCATATGTAGAGCCTAAGCCACGAATATTAAGCGTTGTATTCCGGGCATTAGAAGCATATAACTGAACGGTGGGCACCAACTCTTTTAATCGGTTCACGTTAAAAGCACCGGCATCTTCGGCACGGTTACCACTGACAACGGAAATTGGGATGGGAACTTCCTGCGCCGATTCCTGACGACGACGAGAGGTGATTACGACATCGGCTAACTGATTACTACCTTCATCAAGTTTAATCTCGGTATTGCTCTCATTTACAACCACTTCTTTAGTTTGATAGCCCAAAAAAGAGACCACCACTGTGAATGGAAGTTTTTGGCCGGTCAACAGTTTAAATTCTCCGTTTTGATCTGTAGCTCCACCATTTGTTGTTCCTTTAATAACTACAGTTGCTCCAATCAAATTTTCGTTGGTGCGTGAATCAATGACCCGTCCAGTCACTGTTGAATTTATAACCGGTGCATTTTGTGCGAATGAAAATAAGGGGATAAGAATGGCCCCAATTAATAAAACTGACGTTAAAATTTGTCTCATACTGGTTTATTACGAATTGCTGTTGGTGGTTCTGAGCGTCTGTATTTCTACATTCTCCCTATTCTCCCGGTTGTAGATAGACTATTAGTACTTATAGTCTATTGAATTAATAGGTTATGCAAAACAGCAGTATCTTCCTGTCACTTCCAAATAAAAGGAAGCAAATTCACCTGGTCCGATCGATTTTCTTGATTAAAAAATAGTTAAACTAAAAATAAGCCAATAAAAGACCTTCGCCTACACACTGTGATGGCTTTGGCATTAGTTTTATCCAGCGCTACTACTAGTACAGTCATGTACAGAGGCTACTCATAGAAGATCGAATGGCTCCTCTTTCTCTAAAATTCCTACTGGAAATAGCCCGTCAGTTCGCCGTAGCCCACTACATGACCACTCATTGCATCAAGAAGCGTGTGTTTATCTGGAACAGTTGAAAAGGAAAGCAGTTGATCGAGTGCGTAGATTCGAAATACATAGGCATGTCGCCCTGCGGGTGGGCAGGCGGCCATAAATGCCTGATTGCCTAGTGAGTTTTTACCAACCTTACCACCCAACATATTCATCTGCTCATCGCTAACGGCTTCGGGTATACTATGCACTGAACCAGGCAAATTATATATGGTCCAGTGCGACAAGTTAAACACAGGAAAGGCAGGCGTAGGAACATCGTAATCCGTCGCCATAATCACATAGGATTCAACTGTAGTCTGATCTGTTTCCCACATCAAAGCAGGCGATATGCCCTTCCCCCGACAACTGCAATCCTTGGGCATATCTCCATTTGGTGGAAAGGAACGACTCGAAAGTGCTATATTTTTTTTGAGTGTGGCAAGATTTTCTTCCTCACTCTGTCGACCAGTTTTTGCCCGAATGTGCATGATCAGCACTACCAGACTAACGAGTAGTAGCAGGCCCACCGGGAGTCGCCAATAGTTACGCATAAAAAAGTCGGTTAAATGCACACTCGCATCTAACCGACTGTTCCTGAAAAAGTTTAAAATCAACTACTTACGCACTAAATAATCTTTACTAAGTAGTTGATTAAGCAGCCCGGCTACTTTGTGGGCGACGTAAAATGGTTGAGCGTAACGGGCCCGCACTGGTAAGCGCTTCTTCAATTACTTGCTCCGATACCATTCCTAGATGATTGGCACGTTTCAGCACATAATCGAATGGCATATTAAAATAATTGGCCACTTCGCTGCGGAAACTATCCGGGAACCGGGTTAATCGCAGACCGAAGAATTTACGCACTTCTGTTTCGGGAAGCATGGCTGCCAGCGCCACACGTTCGGCTTCGGCTAATAATTCTTTTCGTACCGGAAACAGGTACTCAAGGCCAACGGAGGCTGTTAAAATATTCAGAAAGAGGTTTTTATACATAGCCGACAACTCGGCTGGCAAAATAACCCACCCCTGCTCACGAAACTTACCCGAAAAGCCCGTCAGGCCCTGTTCGCCCCTAATTTCACCGGCAATAAATTCATCCGGAAAACGTAGTCGCTCATCGGTTTTCTGTAGCCGAAAAACAACGGCTTCAACGGGGCTTTTGTGAAATAAAAGCGTAGCAGGCATGGCACGCGTATTTTCCCACTGATCGGTCATCCGCATAAACAGACTCTCGTTAACAGGCAGATTGTCGGAGTTACCCAGGCTAATTAATATTTGGCGGAAAGCAGCCAGAAAATCGATCTGAAGCTGATTCGGATTCGAACGTCCTTTTTTCATGCGGCTTGAGTAGCCAGAATGTTGATTTTATTATACCAACACCCAGCTCATTAGTATGGTTGTCTGTTGTAAAATCGGGGAGGTAAATATACACAACAAACCGCTGATTACAAAGGGTTAACACAAACATAATTAGAGCCCTACAACTAATCTTAATCCAGGAATTACATTCTTGAAAAAACCATTCATATAGAAGTCTGACTGAACTTTAAACAGCTTATTCTGGTAGACTGTACCACCAAACCGAATCGTGTTCGATTCGAAGTAAGAACCTCTTCGATAAACAGGAATTCCTATATAAAACGAAGCAATTTGTCGGCTAAAATTTGTGAATCGACTTCCTTTATTCGCCCGGTAAAAAGTGACTCCAACGTTCAGAAAGTCGTTTCTAAATGTTTGAAAACCGCCATCGGCTCCCTGCTGAAAGAAGAAGTTCGATGTATAGCCTACCTGATACCCAATACACTTCAGCTGACTGGGTATTAATTGAACGTCAAAATTGAGTGAGGGCACCCATTGGTTGCGAATCAATCCGACCCCAACTCCTGGTTGTAAACTCAGGAATGGGCTCGCCACTGCCCCAACCCGCTGAACTTTGGTTTGTTTGTCAGCACTCTGAATTAAGGCAAATGATATTCTAGGATTGGTCAGGTCGTGGTTTTTATATGCTCGCGTAGCCTCAATGGCTTGCTGCAGTCGCTGATTAACCCCTCCTCCTTTAAGCAATCGCTCAATATCATGAAGGTTATTGACGAATAGATAAATACTAAAATCATCGGGAATAGCCTGCGACACAGATGATACCCAGACAATTTGCAATGTGTCTTGCAGGGTCTTCATCTGTAACGGTTCATCCCCATCCCGAAACCGAAACGAAGCGGTCGATTGAGGTGTATAATGCATGGCAATCGTTCGATCTGTTTCACCGAGCCGAACCAGTGCGTGAGTCGCCTGAGTTGGGCTTTGGGTGGTGTCTTCTATTTTATGATAGTCGGCAATAACCAGGCGTAATACGGAGTCAACATTTTTCCGGGCCAGCAGCTGCGTATATCGGTCAAATCCAATAAGGAGCGTATTTCGTTGGCCTAACTCGACTTCAATCTGGTTAAGGCCAATAAACTTTCGTTTGGCGCCTGTTTCGGTTAGCAGCGGACTTTTCGTTTCGGATAGATGTGAGCCTGTGGGTTGGGATATAGCAATCCCGACTATGCTCAACAGAAGCATAGTAATCAAACAAAATAGACGCATGATTATTGGTTTGGTTTATGTGTTAATGGGAGCGTAAAGGCAGGACGGCTTCCGTCGGAGACAGATTCGGCACGGCCGCCAGTACCTATTCGGACAAAGTTTTCGGCGGGGTAAAGTTTAGGGCGCGTTTCCTCTTCGGACCGCAATTCGTTTTCGTGAACAACCTTAAATCGGCGCTTCGGTGCCGACATCGCAACACTAGGCTTTTGTGCGTCGGATTTCGATTCTACCAAGAGCGGCACTTCTATATTTGTGGGCACTTCCGTTGTTTGAGCAACTACTTCTACAGGTTCTAGTACGAATGGAGTGGTGGTTGTCTTTCGTGTTTCGTGCTGATCGCGGTGCTTTCGTAAGACTAAAACAGATTTTTCTTTCCCGTCCACTACGGGCTTTGACCGGGCTACATCAGCCCTAGAATTGGACTGGTATTGGTTCGTTAACAGTCTCTTAGGCCTATGCTTACCACTGTGTGTAGCCATAACACTACGTTCGTTGATTGATGGATACAACCAGAAGTAACTCAGAGCTAGTCCCAGCAAGCAGGCGGCAGCCGCCCACCACACCCAACCCGTCAACCGACGAGCTGGCGTTTGCTCTAGTTCAGGTCGCAGTTGGCCCCATAAACGCTCCGAGTTAAAGGCTGAGCCGGGCGGTGGTGTATCGGGGAGTTGGCTAAGTGTCTGTCGCACCCATTGATCAGGAAATTCGTCGGGTTTCTGCTTCATAGCCATGTTGTGTTAACCAGGTTTGCAACAGCGCACGCGCCTTACTCAACTGTGATTTCGATGTATTTTCAGAGATCCGTAACTGCTCAGCAATCTCGCGATGTGTATAGCCTTCAATAGCGTACAGATTAAACACCGTTCGATAGCCAGTCGGCAATTCTCGTATTAGTGCATAAATCCGTTCGGCATCCAGCCCCGAATCAGGCAGTGGCTCTGCGGTAGGTTGCTCTTCGGCTTCCTCTTCTGCCTGAAAAAGTGGTAGGTGCCTATTGGCTCGCAGGTGCTGCAAAGCTTCGTTGACCACAATGCGACGGAGCCAGGCATCCAGACTAGTATCGTCGCGGTACGAGAATTTGTCAATCCCGCGAAATGCTTTCAGGAACGCATTCATCAGCACTTCTTCGGCCTCTGGCCCATTCCGAATGTACCGCAAACTCACCCGAAACAATCGATTAGCATACTGATCGAACAGCCGTTTCTGGGCAAAGGCATTACCTCGCTGGCACTGTTCAACAAGTTGCTTCGACATACGTTGGGCTGGTTTCACTAACAGAAATGCCAGGTTCGGCCAAAGGGTTGCCTGACAGTCAAAAAAAAGCGTCTGTTTTTTACAAACAGGCGCGAGGATGGTGCACGATGGTGCGAACGAAGACGTTCGCGCTATCGTACACTAATTCAACGAGACAGCATCTACAATCCGTCCTTCACGGGCATCGAACCGCGCTCTGGCTTCCAGAATCTGATCACTGTGCTTATTGGCCCATTCACCCATTGCCAGCAGTTGCACCAATAGGCTTCGTCCCAAATCCGTCAATTGATATTCGACCCGAGGGGGAATTTCGGGATAAACCCGACGAGTCACAAGGCCATCCCGTTCTAATGTTCGAAGCGTTACGGTAAGCATCCGTTGTGAAATCCCCTCGACTCGTTTCTTCAATTCATTGAACCGGAGCGTACCAGCCTCACCCAGATTAATTATAGATAACGTCGACCATTTATCGCTAAACCGCGCCATAATGTGCCGGATTGGACAGATGCCGCCATCCTCTTCGACATCCTCTAAAATTTTTTGCAATTTTTCCTGTACGTTACCTTCCTGATAATCAACAATAGTTCTCTCCATGTGCCTGACGCAGAATAAAGTGCCTTCTTGCGGTGGTTATACTGACTAAATACCTTTGAGTTACCAAAAGTAACTAAGAAACTAAAAATAACAATCATGATCGCAATTACTGGAGCTTCTGGCCATTTAGGAAAAGCCACGCTCGAATTCCTGCTCACGAAAACAACTCCCGAATCACTCGTCGCCATCGTACGCGATCCGCAGAAACTTGCTGACTTCGCCGACAAAGGCATCTCTGTCCGTCAGGGCGATTATACCGATCCAGCATCACTTTTAACGAGTTTAGCTGGCGTCGATACGCTGTTATTGATTTCCAGCGCAGCAATAGGCGATGAGCGCGTCAATCAGCACAGCAACGTAATCAATGCCGCGAAGGAAGCTGGTGTGAAACATATTTTCTATACCAGCGCTCCGAACCCATCCTTGGAATCGAGTTTCTTGCCCGCTATTGACCATTTCAAGACCGAAAACCTAATTAAGGAATCTGGCCTGGTGTATACCATTTTCCGCAATAACCTCTATCTGGATATTTTGCCGATGGTAGTGGGTGATGCCGCGAAAACTGGTAAACTCTATTTCCCGGCCGGAGATGGCAAAACTAGCTTTGCGTTACGCCGAGACATGGCAGAAGCGCTAGCCAATGCATTAAGTAGCGAAGGCCATGCCAATCAAGTGTACGATATTGGAGCCAACACGGCCTATTCGTTTAACGATCTGGCCAACAGCATTAGTCTTGCCGGAACAACCGTTGACTACATCGACATTCCGGGAAGTGCTTACGAAGCAGAATTAGCAAAACACCTACCTCCCGTAGCAGTCAAGATTTATACCGGGATGGCCGAAGGTGTAAAGAAAGGCGAGTTCGATGTACCTTCACCAACGCTCACAAACCTGTTGGGTCGCGAGCCTGTTAGCCTATCAGATTATTTCAAAAGCTTGGCGTAATCTTTCTCCAATGGTGTCGGGTTCTTCAACCTGACACCACCTCAATACAGCAAGAACTCGTTCAATTTATTTTGCCTTTTATCCAACTACCGATATAAATAACGCTTATATACTCACCAATACACTAATTCCTATCCAGAAAGACTATTTTTGCCATACGATTATACCGTTCGCTTCTGTATCGTATGCCGCGACCTATTCGTCTTCTTCATCAACTCCGACTTTATCTACTTTTCGTCCTACTCAGTCCGCTCGGATTAGTTGCGACTTACGCACAATCAAGAGCAGCGACCTCTCCTACCCAATTTGAGCTGGTCGAAACAACCATCAGCGACATTCATCGGGCTTTTCGATCAGGCACCCTCACCAGCGAACAATTGGTCAATGCCTATCTGGAACGTATCCGAACGTACGACCAGCCCACGAAGCTCAATTCCATCATTATTGTCAATCCCGAAGCACTGGCTACGGCTCGTGCGTTGGATGTCGAGTTCCGAAAAACAGGAAAACTACGTCCCCTGCATGGTATTCCGGTTATTGTCAAAGACAATTTCAACACCAAGGGGCTCCAAACAACAGGTGGTTCAATTGCCCTCAAAGGTTTTATGCCTACCGAAGATGCCTATCAGGTTCGCAAGTTGCGCGAGGCTGGGGCTATTATTTTGGCCAAATCAAACATGGCCGAATGGGCTTTTACGCCGATGCACTCGCAGAGTTCGATGGCGGGCGAAACGTTGAATCCTTACAATCTGGCCCATGTACCTGCCGGTTCGAGCGGGGGCACAGCGGCAGCCGTAGCGGCCAATTTAGGTACAGTTGGGCTAGGCTCCGATACAGGCAATTCGATTCGGGGGCCATCATCGCATAATGCACTGGTAGGTTTTCGAACATCGCTGGGCCTTGTCAGCCGCTATGGGATTATTCCGCTTTACAGCCGCAACGACGTGGGTGGCCCCATGTGTCGTACTGTGGAAGACGCCGTTCGCTTGCTGGACATAACGGCCGGGTACGATCCAAACGACCCAATTACCAAACATAGTCAGGGTAAAATCCCTAAAAACTACGCGCAGTTTTTACGAAAAGATGGGCTAAAAGGTGCCCGAATTGGCGTATTGAGTCAGTTGACCTCCACCAATATCCACCCAGAAATAAAACAGCTTTTCGATCAGGCTATCGCTGACATGAAGCGTTCGGGGGCGGAGGTTATAGATGTCACGATTCCGAATTTTGATTCATTACGCGCCAATCAGTGGTGTGCCGATTTCCGAATGGATGTCGAAAATTATCTCCGCACCTTCGTGAAACGCGATACGCTGAAAACCCTGGAAGACATTATCCGCGTGGGTGGTTATTCCGACATTGTTCGCAACCGGCTTATTACCCAGCAGACCCATTCGGGCCGCGCCAACCACTCCGAAATTCCGTGTGGCGATCCTTTCACGGACCCGCTTCGGATTGCTTACCGAAAGGCCATTGAAGCCGAAATGGACCGTTTACACGTCGATGCGCTGATTTACCCAAGCTGGAACTATCCACCTGCTCTGGTTGGCGACGCCAAAGGTTACAAAGGCGATAACAGTCAGTTAATTTCGCCCGCTACCGGTCAGCCTGCATTCACCATTCCAATGGGTTTTACAACAGGCGATTTACCGGCGGGGATTCAATTTCTAGGACGTATATTCGACGAGCCCAGATTAATTCGGTTAGTTTACGCTTATGAACAGGAAACCCATCATCGGGCATCCCCAAAACGGTTTCCAGCACTTGGCCAATGAAGTCTAGACTACCATCTATATCTATTACAATCCAACTCTCATCAATGAACTGCTTCAAATCGCCGTCGATTCGTTTAGTACTGAGTCTGCTCGTCTTTTCTCTTTCGACCCAAGCTCAGCCCTTTACCAAAGCCGAAATAGCCCGCTGGCAGCAACAGGCCAGGCAAGTAACCATTACGCGTGACACCTGGGGCGTTCCGCACATTTATGGCAAAACGGACGCCAACGTCGTTTTTGGGCTTCTGTATACACAGTGCGAAGATGATTTTGCGCGAGTCGAAGAAAACTATATCACATCGACCGGGCGGCTGGCCGAAGTCGAAGGTGAATCAGCCATCTACCATGACCTACGGGCTCGGCTCTTTCTGGATACGACTCAGGCTATCGCCATCTATAAAAAGAGCCCGCTCTGGATGAAACAACTGTTGGATGCCTTTGCCGATGGCACGAACTATTACCTCTACACGCACCCAGACGTAAAACCCAGATTATTAACCCGTTTCCAGCCCTGGATGCCGCTCATGTTCAGTGAGGGTAGCATTGGCGGCAATATCAGCGTGGTATCCACCGAACGCCTGAAAGCCTTCTATGAACAGCGAAAATCAACCTCCTGGATCGACAAAGGCGACCATTACGAACGCGAATCCATTGGCTCCAACGGTTTTGCCATTGCTCCAGCCAAAAGTGCCACTAAAAATGCGCTACTCTTGATCAACCCTCACACCTCGTTTTACTTCCGGTCGGAGGTGCATATGATTAGTCAGGCGGGGTTGAACACCTACGGAGCCGTGACCTGGGGGCAGTTTTTCATCTATCAGGGTTTTAACGAAAACTGCGGCTGGATGCACACTACCAGCTATGCCGATTCGATGGATGAGTATCTGGAAACCATCGAGAAAAAAGGGAATACGCTGTTTTATAAACATGGCAAAGACCTGAAACCGGTTCGCACGCAAGCGGTACGGATTCCCTATAAAACGGCGTCGGGGATGCAGTACAAGGATTTTACGATGTATTTCACTCAACATGGGCCTATTGCTGGCGAAAAGGACGGCAAATGGATTGCCATCGACATGATGAATACTCCCTTGAACGCGCTGTCGCAATCTTATTTGCGCACCAAAGCCACCGGATACGATAGCTATAAAGAGGTGATGAAGCTCAATGGGAATGCCTCGAACAACACCATTTTTGCCGATAAAAACGGGACGATTGCTTACTGGCACGGCAACTTTATGCCTAAACGAGATCCAAAATTCGATTGGGACCAACCCGTTGACGGCAGCAACCCCGAAACCGACTGGAAAGGGCTACATGGCATTGATGAGATTGTTCAGGTGCGCAATCCGGCTAGTGGTTGGATTCAGAACTGCAATGCAACGCCCTTTACGGTATCGGGCAGTAGCAGCCCTGACAAGAGCAAGTATCCTGCTTATATGGCTCCCGATGCTCAAAATTACCGGGGTATCAATGCCGCTCGTGTACTAAGTCAGAAATCCATTTTCACGCTCGATACGCTGATTGCGGCTGCCGATGATCCGCATCTGGCTGCATTTGACGAACTCCTCCCGGCATTGCTTTCGGCCTACCAGACAGTTGATGCAGCAACCCAATCTAAAGATTTAGCCGAAGCCATTGGAATCCTGAAAGCCTGGGATAAATCGTATGGAGTAACGTCTGTTGGGCAAACGCTGGCCATTTTTTGGGGCGAGAAAATCCAGAAATTAGCCCGGAGTCGGGCGGCTGGCGACCAGCGATTCGACAACCTATCGCTCACGGCCTACACCATCAGCAATACCACACCACAGGAAAAAGTAAACGCGTTGGCCGAGGTACTAACCGACCTTACCCGCGATTTCGGCACCTGGAAAACACCCTGGGGCGACATCAACCGATTCCAGCGTTTAACCGGCAAAATCCAGGAAACCTACGACGATCAGCAGCCAAGCGTCGCTGTTGGCTTTACCTCTTCAGCCTGGGGCTCACTGGCAGCTTTTGCGGCTAAAACCTATCCCGGTACCAAGAAACGGTACGGCAGTGTAGGAAACAGCTTTGTCGCGGTAGTCGAGTTTGGCAAGAAAGTAAAAGCCCGCTCGGTGGTGACAAGTGGCCAGAGCAGCAAACCCGGCGACAAGCACTTCACCGATCAGGCACCCATGTACTGCGAAGGCAAGTTTAAAGATGTGTTGTTTTACGCTGAGGATATTCAGAAGCACGTCGAGAAGACATACCATCCGGGAGATAAGTAGGAAGCCTATTCCACTGTCGATCAGCAAGATTCGAATTTTGCTCATTGCTTGTCGATATAGTTTTACCTCCTATAAAAAGGGCCAGTCTCCACGACTGGCCCTTTTTATGAAGAACTATTGAATGCCTTTCACTCCACTCCTTTCACCTGCATGGGCAACGTATAAACAGACTCAGAAGCTGTGATAAACAACGTTTTCCGGTCTTTGCCGCCGAAACAAACATTGCCCACCCAACGCGAAGGAATCGGTATGTTGCCCAGTTTAACCCCGGCTGGCGAATAAACGGTAACACCCCGACCTGAGATGTACAGATTGCCCTTACTATCAAGCGTCATACCATCGGAACCCTGTGGAACAAAAAGCTGTCGATTAGACAAAGTCCCATCGGCATTGATTTGGTATTTATAGGTTTTGCTATCCCGAATATCGGCCACGTACAAGAATTTGCCATCGGGCGTACCAACAATACCATTGGGTTGTTTCAAATCGCCATCGACAAGTACCGCTTCCTGTTTTCCTTTGGGTAAATAGTAGACTTTCTGACCGTCGATGTCTGGCTTTTTCCGCTCCCAATAGTCGCGCTGGTAATAAGGATCGGTGAAGTAGATACCGCCTTTCGCGTCAATCCACAAATCGTTCGGCCCGTTCATGCGCTGACCCTGTAAGTTACTCAACAGAACGGTAATTTTCTTGTCGGGGCTAATTGACCATAGTTCATCTTTTTCATCGGCACAGGAAATCAAATTGCCTTTTTTATCGAAATACAGCCCATTGGAACGCCCTGTTTTATCCATGTATAACGAGAGTTTACCATCGGTATCGTAAATCCAGATTTTGTCATTGGGTTGGTCGGTGAAATAGATATCGCCTTTCTTATTGACGGCAGGGCCTTCCGTAAATGTAAACTGATCCGACACCTTGCGAAGCGTAGCTCCCGGCGCCACCACGCTTATTGAATCGAGGCCTTTTCCAGCATTTTGTTGAGCCAGTAAACTGCTGGAGATAGTTAGTAGGACGGTCAATACCAATCCTGCTTTGCAATAATCATTCATAGGTAAAACTGATAAATCGTTTGCTATATCCAGTAAGCTTCTACGCACTAAAAACTAACCTTTCGGCTCCTGATAAACACAACCTAGCGAATCGGCGTATCTCTGGAATCCGCGTAGGCTTTGCTGAAATCAATCTTTTTCACCTGCCCGGCTACGTAACGGATGCCCTGAAAGATGTGCTGGATAAACGTTGTATCACTTAGGTAGTCTGTTTTGGCGTGTCCCAGCGTCGTGCACCAGGTATACCCCCCATCGAAATTGTAGTACCAGGCCGAGGGATATAATTCGGTGTAGCTACCACCAAACGTCTTTACTTTTTCGGGTTCGTCCTGATTGAGCGACGTTAGGTCATTCGCCATAATTACCGTTGGGCCTGGCGACATGTTTTTGGTAAAATAAAACTCGTCTTCTTTCTCCCAGATTTTGGGCAGACCCTGCATCGATGGATGTTTTGTATCGATTATCTCGGCTCTGAATTTCTGAAATTTGGGATGCCAGGCAAATGTGCCGCCCAGCATTCGCTTGAACCAGGTCCAGTTACGCTCGGTACCCATTACGGAGTGAATACCCACAAAGCCCCCGCCTGCTTCGATGTACCGCCGAAACGCCAGCCGTTGTGCGTCGGTATCAAATACATCGTTGTTTGTACTAGGGAAAATCAGGAGCGTGTATTGCTTTAGATTGGCCTCGGTGAAAACGCTGGCCTGACTGGACGAATCAACGCTAAATCCGTTTTGCTGGCCAAGTTTCTGGATACACAGCACGGCGTTGGCAATGTTGTCGTGAACGTATCCCTTACCGTTCTTAGTGTACACCAGCACCTTCACTTTTTTCCAGTTTACATCCTGACTCCGACCAACGCACACAACCAACAGGAGTAAACACAAAACAGACAATCCAATAGCTGTAAATCGATTCATAAGCTGTTTAACGATTTACACAGGAAAGCAACCAAAAGTGGTTATCTACGCTTGGCTGACAGGAAAGGTGTTTTCGACAGGATTAACAAGAGTATTACCATTAATAAAATCCTGTCAATCCTGTCGAAAAAACGGCAGCCGGAAGTAGAAAGCGGCTCCATTCGTTATGGCTTTGTCTAGTCCAATCTGTCCCTTCATGCTCTGGATGAACTCGCTCGAAATGGCCAGCCCAAGCCCCGTACCACTTGACGATGGCTCGCCAGTTAATGCTTCGCCGGATAACGCTCCACCCGTTTTTCCGTTCAACTGATAGTCACTCATCGTATGCGCTTTAAAATAGCGGTCAAACACCCGATCCCGATGCTCCGGTCGTATACCTGGGCCATAATCGCGAACCCGAAACTCCACAGTACTGTCGATTAATTCCGCCGATACGTCAATGGTGCTATCTTCCCGGCTATGCCGGATGGCGTTGGAAAGAAAATTAACCAATACCCATGAAGCCTTATCGGGGTCGGCCGCTACGGGCGGGAGCCCTGCACCTACGTCTAGTTTAAGCGTAATTCGCTTGTTTTCAGCCTGTACCCGAAGCGCATTCGTAGCGTATTTAACAATATCGGTAGGGGCAACAGCTTGTATATTCAGTTGAATTTGCCCCGATTCTACCTGTGCCATATTGAGTAACTCGCCGGTTAGGTTCAGGAGTCGGTTGATGTCGGCCCTAACGTTGCCAACGAGTTGTTTCTGCTCGTCATTCAACTCACCAATACGGCTATCTTCCAGCAACTTAAGGCTCATTTTACTGCTCGACAAGGGCGTTTTCAGCTCGTGCGAGATGGTAGCAATGAAGTTGGTTTTCGCCAAATCCAGTTCTTTATAGGGCGTGATATTTTCTAGAACCATGACGTAGCCTGCCAATTGAGGCTGGTCTTCGCCAGTAGGTACGACTTCTACGGTATGTGTTCTCCGGTTAAAATAACTCTCTTTGCCCGATTCTTCTAAGCCTGTTCCTCCTGGTCGGGGATCATAGATTTTTAGGAACCCATTCTGTTCGGAATTCACCGGTTTTTCGGTCATAATATCCTGAATCAGCGTCCGCATCAAATCATTGGAAGCTGCGATGTCGGGGGCATAATGGCCCAGTAAGTGTGCTTCATCGATACCCAGTAACCGACAGGCAACCGGATTGGCAAACAGAATCCGTTTGTTTTCATCCATGCCTACAATACCCTCACTCATAATCCGAATCAGCGTATCGATTCGGCGTTTTTCGAATAGTACGCTGGCCAGATTAGAATGCTCATATTCATCTAACTTTTGCGCCATCGAGTTGAAGGTTCGGGCCAGTTCGCCAAACTCATCGCTGGAATTAATGTGCAGCCGTTCTTCAAAATTACGTTTGGTTACCTGTCGAAGCCCTTGCGTCAGTTCGCGCAGGGGGTTGGCAATGTAGCCCGGAATATTCAGGACAAACGAGAACAGAATCAGGAAACAAGACGTACCAACGACCGATAACCACAACAGGGCATCCTTCGCCGTTTGCTTGGCTTGCTCATTTTTGCGGATAATGGCCTGCCGGTTGATATCGTCCAGCGCAAACAGATTCTGACGAAGACGAAAAAGTGTGGCCGAATCGACAGCCCCGGTACGAAGTCGCTTAAATTCCCGCTGCAAATTGCCCGTTAGCTCCTGTTCGCCCACTTCGGTCAGGTTGCCCGCTTGTTTTTTCAGGTTGCGTTCAAAATCAGTAATTGCCTCAGGGTCGGGTTTGGGCAGTTCGGTAAGCATAGCCAATGCTTTCTGCATACTACTTGTGTATTCAAGCGAAATGTAGTTATCCTTCAGAATCGCCTGCGTGTCGTTGGATAGCTCGTTTAAATAGTAAATACCCAACCCGCCAATGGCCAGAATGATGGCAAACATGAAGCCCAGGGCAGCCCCTATTTTACTTTTAATCGACATGGCTATGAAAGTATAATCAGGTCTGTTTCTGATCCTGAAAGTTTATTCAGCAACTGATTGAACGCGTTGGTGCGAAGAATAATCTGCATCAGGGTAAAGTGCGGCTTACCAATACAAACGGTCGTTACATTACGTCTTTCTATTTCGCCCATAATACTATTTACGATCGTATTGCTCTTGACCTGAATGACCTCAGCACCCAGTTCGGTCGCTAATTTAAGGTTATTAATCAGGTGTCGTTGCACGTCTAATTTAATGCGATCAGAACTTTCGGCAGGCGTTTGTACATACAAGACAAACCAGCGCGAGTTATAATAAGACGCCAGCCGGGCTGTTTTACGGATAACCCGCCGGGCAATTTCATGATTGGAACTGATAGCCGCCAGAAATCGCTCGGGTTTCGCTTTTATACTTGGCGGTAATGACGTTTCAATCTTCCGTTCAACTGCAGTAGCCACTTCCCGTAGCGCCAGCTCACGCAGTTGCAGGATTTTTTCGGGCTGAAAGAAATTCTGCAATGCCATTTCCACTTTGGCCTGGTCGTAAATTTTTCCTTCCCGCAATCGACTAATCAACTCGTCGGCGGTGAGGTCAATATTCACAACTTCGTCGGCCATCTGGAGTACCCGATCCGGCACACGCTCAGTAATGTCGATGCCCGTAATGGCGCGTACTTCATCGTATAAGCTTTCGATGTGCTGAATATTGACCGCGCTAATTACGTTGATGCCCGCTTCAATAATCTCAACTACATCCTGCCAGCGTTTTTCGTTTTTTGAGCCCGGAATATTGGTGTGCGCCAGTTCGTCGACAATAACGAGTTCGGGGTGTAGATTCAGAACGGCCTGTACGTCCATTTCGTCCAGTTGTCGTCCTTTGTAAAATAGGCTCCGACGAGAAATTGCAGGCAGTCCAGCTAGCAGAGCCGCCGTTTCGGCCCGGTTATGCGTTTCAATAAACCCAATCCGAACATCGATACCCCCTCGTAGCAACGCATGCGCTTCCTGCAACATACGGTACGATTTCCCCACACCGGCGCTCATCCCGATGTAAATCTTAAACTTTCCCCGACGCGACTGGCGCAGCAGGTTCAGGAAATGTTCAGCGTTTTGGTCGTTGGGATTCATATTGGTCTGGGCCAAGCTCCGACTTGGCCCGTGTAAACCGTTTAGACGGCCAAGCCAGAGCTTGGCCCAGACGTTAAAAACTCACTGCTAAACTCGTTGTCAACGATGTATTGGTTTTACTCAGATTTGACTTCGTTTCAAAAATTGCATCCTGACTATCATACACTTTGCCTTCTAGTCGAAAGACAGCGTTTGGCAAAATGAAGTAATCGGCGTTGACCGAGTAACCCCAGGTTTGGAAGCCGTTTGGTGTACCCGTAGCAATAATTACCCCATTCTTATCGCTGTAATATTCCACTCGTCCCGCAAGCTTGAAGGCATCGCTTATCGAATAGCGAACGATAGCCACTGGCGAATACCAAACATAACTCCCCGCACCGACTCGCTGATTGTTAACACCAATTGGCTTTCGATCGGCACCAATATCGAAACCCAGAATCGCACTGACCTTACTAGCTGGGTTTATGATTGCATAGAAATTATTGAAAAAGCGAGTCTGTTTAAGCGAATCAGGCCGATCACTGCCCAGGAAACTACTCCAGTTCAGAACTAAATTGGCATTGGGTTTAAACTGCACCTGGGTACTGACCGAAGGCCCCGAATAACCCGGTAGTCTGGCAATTCGCTGCCAGCCATTTAGTACCGAACCGAGCAGTGTCCATTTCCCATTTGGGGTGTTATAGGTCAGTTTGGCCCCCGCCAAATAATAAGGTGAGTTTTCGGCCAACAGGCTTCGCGTCAATGTCCAGCAATCTTTCGAGATAGCACTTTCAAAGCCAATGTGTGAGCTAAAAATCCCCGCATCGAGCCATAGATCACGTTTCCCCGAAAGTTTCACCCCGACGTTGGCTTCGTAAATATTTTTCACCAAGCCTTGTTCAGCAGCATAATTATACTGCCCATACGTACCCACCTGAAGCGCTAGATTTGCACGAACCCGTTCACTTACATAAGCTGCTTTCAGAAACGCCAGATTAATGTTGACTTCCCGATTACGCTTGTGGTTGTATAAAAAACCGGGGCGTTCCTGGCTGGTTTTCGGAGCCGTGAAATCATGGGTGTAATAAGCCTCAATGTAACCCGATAGCGACAGGCCGGTAGTTGGTGCTACAGCAGTATTGGTTTGCCTTGTTGTCGATGCTGTTGAGTCTATTGTTTGCGCCAGCAAAGGCATGGCTACTGCCGACCACGTTGTAGTTAGCAGTAAATGGATTTTATTTTTCATGGTTGTTTTGTTGTACTCAATTCACTGTCTCGAACAGGCTCCAACTGTTCGATCTTTCATTCACTAGCGACGTTCCATCGCCAAACAGCCGGAGCCTGTTCGAGCCTTTTTCTACTTCAGCGCATCCAGCGCAACATTCAATTTCAGCACATTCACGGTCGATGGCCCCAATAAGCCAATGAGGGGGCCGTTTGTGTGTTCATCAACGAGCTTTGTCAATCGATCTGCGCTGATTCCGCGAATCTTAGCAATACGAGCCACCTGAATCTTAGCTGCTTCGGGCGATAAATCCGGGTCCAATCCCGAGCCAGATGCCGTTACCAACTCGGCGGGAATGTCGGCCTTCCGAACGCTTGGATTATGTACCAGAAACGTATCGATACGCGCCTGAACCGTTTTCAGATAATCGGGGTTCGATGGGCCTTTGTTCGACCCAGCCGAACCAGCCGCATTGTATTCCACTGCCGATGGCCTCGAATCGAAATAACGGTCTTCGGTAAACTTCTGACCAACTAGCGCGTAGCCCACAGTTTTACCATTAACCGTAACGGTTTCCCCTTTGCCTTTACCCGGTGCAAGACGACCAACGCCAGCCACAACGAGAGGATAAATAACCGAAAGAATAACCAGCAGCACGAGCGTAAGCCGAATGGCTGGGAAAATATGAGTTTTCATGATTTTTAGATGTTTTACCTCACCCCCGGCCCCTCTCCTGAAAACCAGGAGAGGGGTAAAAAAAGACAGTTCTGTTCCCCTCTCCCGTTATGGGAGAGGGGCCAGGGGTGAGGGTTTTAAGTTTTACACAAACAGCCCCACCACCAGATCAATCAATTTGATACCAATAAAGGGAGCAATGATGCCGCCCAAACCGTAGATGAGCAGATTTCGACGGAGTAGCGCTGATGCGCCAATGGGCTTGTACTCGACCCCACGCAACGCCAATGGAATAAGCATTGGAATAATGATGGCGTTGAAGATGACGGCCGATAGAATAGCCGACTCTGAACTGTGCAAGCGCATGATATTGAGTGCCTGTAAGGCCGGAATCGACATCACGAACAGGGCCGGAACAATGGCGAAGTATTTGGCCACATCGTTGGCAATGGAGAACGTTGTTAGCGTACCGCGTGTGATGAGCAGTTGCTTCCCAATCTCAACGACTTCAATCAATTTGGTTGGGTCGTTGTCCAGGTCGACCATGTTGCCTGCTTCTTTGGCAGCCTGCGTACCGGAGTTCATAGCTACCCCTACATCGGCCTGTGCCAGCGCTGGCGCATCATTGGTTCCATCGCCCATCATGGCTACGAGCTTACCGCCGGTTTGCTCATGACGGATGTAGTTCATTTTATCTTCAGGCTTGGCTTCGGCTATATAGTCATCCACGCCCGCTTTTTCGGCAATAAACTTGGCAGTCAGTGGGTTATCACCCGTCACCATGACCGTTTTAACGCCCATTTTCCGAAGTCGTTCAAAGCGTTCGGAGATGCCCGGTTTGATAATGTCCTGCAATTCGACAACGCCCCGCACCTGCTCATTCTCGATAACGACGAGCGGAGTGCCACCATTTCCGGCGATTTTCTTTGCCTGATTTTCAGTTTCTATCGGGAATGGATTCCCCGCTCTGGTAACGAGGTTTCGAATGGCATCCGTAGCACCTTTCCGAATCCTAATTTGCGAACCGTTCTTACCGTTCATATCAATACCCGATGAACGTGTTTCGGCTGTAAACTTGATCAGGGTAGCTCCGTCAGTCGACAATCGAGAGGTTACTTTAGGGCCAGCCAGCTCAACGATTGATTTACCTTCTGGCGTTTCGTCGGCTAGCGAACTAAGCGCCGAAGCCAAAATCATTTCCGCTTCCGAAACTCCCGGAGCCGGGTAGAAATTAGTGGCTTTCCGGTTCCCAATCGTGATGGTCCCGGTTTTGTCGAGCAGCAATGTGTCGATATCGCCCGCCGTTTCAACTGCCCGACCTGATTTTGCAATCACGTTGGCCCGAAGTGCCCGGTCCATACCCGCAATGCCAATGGCAGATAGTAACCCGCCAATGGTCGTTGGAATCAGGCACACAAAGAGCGAAATCAGAGCCGCAATCGTGATGGGCGTATTGGCGTAATCGGCAAAGGGTTTCAGGGCCACGCAGACAATAATGAAGATGAGTGTAAAACCCGCCAGCAGAATTGTCAGTGCAATTTCGTTGGGTGTTTTTTGCCGGGTTGCCCCTTCAACCAGCGCAATCATTTTATCCAGAAACGATTCGCCCGGTTGGGTTGTCACCTGCACTTTAATGCGATCCGACAGTACTTTCGTGCCACCCGTCACCGACGATTTATCGCCACCCGCTTCCCGAATCACTGGGGCAGACTCACCCGTAATTGCCGACTCATCGATAGTCGCTAATCCTTCAACGATCTCACCATCCGATGGGATTATATCGCCTGGTTCGCAGAGGAATAGATCGCCTTTCCGCAACTGTGCCGACGAGACGATTTCAATCTGGTCATGCCCCGCTGATGACTGACGGCTAACGACTTTTTTAGCAGGTGTTTCCTGTCGTGTTTTCCGAAGCGATTCGGCCTGTGCTTTCCCCCGTGCTTCGGCAATGGCTTCTGCGAAGTTAGCAAACAGAATCGTTAACAACAGAATCAACGTGATGGCGATATTGTAGGCTAATGAACCTTGTGTAGTATCGCCAGAGATAGCGATGTAGGCCGTCACGAGTACCATAACAAGAGTCCCGATTTCGACGGTAAACATGACCGGATTCTTGATCAGAACAGCCGGGTTAAGTTTGACAAACGACTCCCGAATGGCCGTACCAACAAGCTCGCGTTGGAACAGGGATGGGGATGAATTTTGCTTTGCCATTTTGTATAGTGTCTGAACCAGGATTTTCGCGATTGAAATGATTTTCAGGATTGATGGATTGCCATCTAGCCTAATCTTTTTAATTGTGTTAAAATCCTGGTTTAGACGTCTGATTAGTTAAGTGAAAAATATTCGGCCAATGGCCCTAGTGCTAGTGCAGGGAAGAACGACAGGGCCGTAATGATCATAATCACAGCGAACGTCATTAACCCGAAGGTGCCCGTATCGATTGGTAGTGTTCCTGACGACTCCGGTACGTATTTCTTCTGAGACAATAATCCGGCAATCGCAACCGGGCCAATGATTGGAATGAACCGCCCCAGAATCAGCACGATACCAGTTGCGTAATTCCAGAAGAAATTGTTATCACCCAGTCCTTCAAAACCCGATCCGTTGTTGGCGTTGGCTGACGTGAATTCATAGAGTATCTCCGAGAAGCCGTGATTGCCAGGGTTATTTAGCCAGGCTGATGGTTTCACAACCCAATCTGCATCGCCATATTGGATAAAGATCCAGGCGGCTAAGGCTACTCCACCTTTCACGAGCAACGTACTCAGTAGCGCCACAATAGACGCAATCTTAATCTCGCGTGCTTCGACCTTCCGGCCAAAAAGCTCAGGAGTACGGCCCACCATCAATCCAGATATAAAAACGGCGATGATGAGGTAATAATAGTAGTTCAGGAAACCAACTCCACAACCACCGTAAAAGGCATTGGTCATCATGCCGAGTAGCTCCATGGTACCCGATAAGGCCATCGACGAATCGTGCATGGAGTTGACGGAACCCGTTGAAATAATCGTGGTCACGATGCTCCAGTAAGCCGACGCCAACGGTCCGAACCGAACTTCTTTGCCTTCCATCGCTCCCGTTGGTTGGCTAATTCCCAGCTGCGCAATGGCCGGGTTGCCATGCACTTCGGTTACTAACGTCGGGACAAGCAGTAAGAGCATCCCGAGCGTCATGACACCGTATACCACCCAGATAAACCGACGACGATTGATTAGAAAACCAAGCGCAAAGAGCATGGCAATAGGAAGCAATACCTGCGCCACCATTTCAACGATGTTGGTGAAGTAGTTTGGATTTTCGAGCGGGTGCGCGGAGTTGGCCCCGAACCAGCCACCACCATTCGTACCAACATGTTTGATGGCAATCATACCAGCCGCCGGTCCGCGTGAAACGTTGACGGTGTCGCCCTGCATCGTAACAATGGTATCTTTCCCATCAAAACTGGCCGGTGTGCCATTGAATACGAGCAACAGGGCAACGACGAAGGAAATCGGAAGCAGAATCCGGGTAATTGCTTTTACAAAAAACACGTAGAAGTTACCCACGGTATCAACCACTTTGGGCAGAAACGACCGGACAACAAGCAGCAAGGCTGCTATTCCGGTTGCAGCCGAGACGAACATCAGGAAGTTCATGACAAACAGTTGCGTCAGGTACGTAGCGCCCGATTCGCCCGAATAGTGTTGCAAATCGCAGTTGACCATGAAACTGATGGCCGTATTAAACGCCAGATCAGGTGTCATGGAGGGATTACCATCGGGATTAAGCGGCAGTATGCCCTGAAACAGTAGCAACACGAAAGCAAGCACAAACCATACGGCATTGATGGTTAGCAGCGCGACAAGGTTTTCTTTCCAGGTCATTTCGCGGGTAGGATCAATGCCGCCCACGCGGTAAATAAACCGTTCCAGCGGCCCATTGGCCGACTCTGGTTTAAAGACGTTGGCAATGTATTTGCCCAGCGGAATAGCCAACAGGACTGTTAGCCCATACATAACTAAAACGCCGATTAATTCAGTTGACATTTTTTAAAGAGCGAAAGAGTGAATGAGCGAAAGAGAGGGCTGGTATCACAGTCGAATCTTTCCTCGATTAATTCAGAATTTTTCTGGCTTTATCAGCACGTACAGCATGTAAGCAAAAACCAGCAGCGAAACAATAAACAGGAATGTGAGCATGATTAAAGAGCGAAAGAGTGAATGGCGAAAGAGCGAAAGGGTTAGTGAGAGTGTACTTGATTTTTTTATTTCACTCTTTCACTCATTCGCTCTTTCGCCTTTAGATGCGTTCGAACCAGTCAATGGCTTTGTAAAAAGCAGCGAAACAGAGCAGGGCTGACGTAACAAGAAGCAGGAGTGTACCCATGAGAAGTAGTTTGTTAAAAACGTTCGCAAAGGGTTATGCCAAGAAGCAGTCCAGATCACTTCCAAAATCAACAATCTAATACTATATCACTGACAATCAATTAATTAAAATTTATACATTAAAAACAAAAAGGTCAAAAAAAACGTCAACCCTTCCAAAATGGAAGGGTTGACGTTTCAAACTGATAGGGTATTCTGCTATTTTGGGAAATCTAGAAGAAGCAAAGTGTTAGGCAAGACGGATTTCCGGATCAAAAAGGGATAAGCTAAGAAGGCTAGTTGCTGACGTATCAAAGTACGCGTTTTGGCCAACAAACAACTCGTTTTCTCGACCTGAAATCGCTTGAGTTTAAGTAAGACAATCCATGACAATCGACAAAGCGGTGGTTTTACAAACCTTTTACATATCGTTTACAACGTTTTACCAGTAAAAAACTTTAGGACCGTTGAGGCTCAATACTTTTACGGACTTGTTTCACAAAATCAATCAGAGTCATGAATAACTATGGCCTTACTTTGTTACTCCTTTTTCAATTCTCATTTGCTTTTGAGCAAACGTTAGAATTTCCAAAATCTTCCCCTTGTCCAGATAGTCTGCAAACCCCAAAAAGAGACAAGCCTGTAGCGGAAAACATCGTTTTTAAATCTACGGATGGCGGACAGACATGGCAGGACATTAGCGAAGGGCTGCCCGAAAACTCACAGGCAGAAAGTATCATTGAAAAAGATAGAGAGCTTTATATACGTGCTGGAAATGAGATCTATCACGGAAAGCCAACCTCTAGAGCTCCTTTTTGGAAAAAAGAGAGTTTCTCTGACGAGCATCGCAGCAGTATATGGTCTTCTACGTACACGAATTTCCAACGGAAAGACGTAAACACCGTTTTTGAAACTACTAGCGGCATGGTTTTCATCGGTTGCAACAACGGCCTTTTTAAATCCATGAACAATGGGGAAACGTGGAAACAAGTTCATACGGGCGGCTGGGTAATGAAACTGGCCGAATCAAACGGCGTGCTGCTAGCAACCAGCCAGGGCGGTATATTGCGGTCGACCGATGAGGGTGAAAACTGGGATTGGGTGATTCGTGAGGGCGGTGTGGGTATTGCTGTAGAACGCATCAACGGCGGATTCGCAGCGATCACGTACAATACAGAGTCGATGACCCGACGAGTGCGGATTTCCTACGATGGTGGTAAACTCTGGCTGCCCATTGATGCCGGTCTTCCAGCAAACGCATCCGTTTCGTCAATTATTCAGGTTGGGGAGTACTTCTTTTGTGGTCATCCTGACGGCGTTTTTAGATCATCCGATCAAGGTAAAACCTGGAAACTGTTGCTGACGTCAATCGACAATAAGGTCTTCAATTTATCCAGTTCTGGCAACGCGATTTATGCCATACCCAAAAATGGAGGATGCTGAACCTCATTGTTCAGTATCCTCCATCGGTTAATCTTATGACCAATATAATCAGAAACTATTCTGCACGTGATTCGTGCTTAGGCTTCACGCGCACGAGTCGGATGTTATTGGGCGGGGTTAGCACTAACGGAACGTCCTCGACCACAACGTTACTCGTATCCAGTCCATAAGCAGCCTGGGGCGCAAGGGCAATGCGTTTGAGGAACATATAGCCGTTCATAATGAGCTGCGAACTTATGGGCAAGTCGTTCTCATACGAAAGAAACGACCGGAAGAGCACAAACCGAAAATCGCCCGGCACCCGATGAACATTAAGTGACTGATATCGGCTTTCGATGGTTACTTCTTTATTTTTAACCATGTCTTCGACCACTAGCCGAAACAACAGATTCAGTCGGGGCTGCACCCGAAAACCCAGGTAAAACGTAATAAAGTAGACATCTTCGTGAGCCAGTGTATCTACTTTGTAGCGCATTACATAGGGTTCATCTTCTACACACAAATGTAAAAACCAGTAGATATCGGCTCGTTTGGGTGCCCGATTCAAGATCGAATAGAGCGTTTCTGATTCAATTTTCCGAGCGTCTTCGGCAGTCGTCAGATAGACCAGATGCGTAGCAAATTTGGGAATCTCAAAGTCATTGCTAAGCTTTTTCAGTAACGGCAGATTATCGGGGAGCGAATCATAGCGAATGAGTTGTGCTTTGATGGTTTCTCCCCGATACCAGAATAGCATCATGGCCATCAGCAACAATCCCATCGTCACCGAAATCCAACCCCCTTCTTCAAATTTCACCAGATTGGCGCTCAGGAACGTAGTTTCAACGGCCAGAAATACACCTGTAATGAGCACAATCAGGAAGGTATTTACACGCTTCACACGAAGGTAAGTGCTCATCAGTATTGTACTCATCAACATGGTCAGGGTAACGGCCAATCCGAAAGCCGCTTCCATATTTTTAGATTCCCGGAAGTGAAGCACCATCAAAATACAACCCGTCATGAGACCCCAGTTCACGAACGGCACATACAATTGCCCACGGAAATCGGAAGGATAAACGACCCGCTGACGTGGCCACAGGTTCAGGCGCATGGCCTCCCCTACCAGTGTAAACGACCCGCTAATCAGCGCCTGCGACGCAATGATGGTGGCTAAAGTAGCCAGTCCAATGCTGAACACCACTAGCGGAGCGGGTACGATGGAATAGAATGGGCTGGTTTCGCCAACGCGATTACCCAGGTGCTGCATCAACCACGCCGATTGACCGGCATACGACAGCAGCAAGGTTACCTTGACATAGGCCCAACTGGCCCGAATATTCCCTCGTCCACAATGCCCCATGTCGGAGTACAGCGCTTCTGCCCCGGTGGTGCAGAGAAACACGCCCCCCAGCAGCCAGAATCCTCCTGGATATTCAGCGATCAGGCGAAACGCCCACACGGGATTCAGCGCCTTCAATACAGAGGGCTGGTGCAGTAAAGCCAGAAAACCAATGACCCCAATAAACGAAAACCAGACCAGCATGATCGGCCCGAAGAGCTTACCTAGTTGTTGGGTACCAAATTGCTGACTCACAAAAAGGGCAACCAGAATGCCGATAACAATAGGAACCGTATCGAGATGCGGATAAAAAATGAGCAAGCCTTCAATAGCCGACGAAACCGAAATGGGTGGGGTAATAAGGCCATCGGCCAGCAGAAACGAACCCCCAATAACGGCGGGATACAACAACCACTTTCCCGTAAACCGACGAACCAGGGTATACAATGAGAAAATGCCGCCTTCGCCTTTGTTATCGGCCTGGAGCGTAATAATCACATATTTGATGGTCGTTTGCAGCGTTAGGGTCCAGATTACGCACGACAATGTTCCGAGTACCAGTGTTTCGGTCAGGTCTTTGCCACGCATAACAGCCGCCAGTGTATACAGGGGCGATGTACCAATATCACCAAACACAATGCCAATGGCAACCAGTAGCCCTTGGGCCGATACTTTGTTTATGGACGAATGAGATGTAGACATGAAGCCAATCGTACAGAATAAGTTACCCCCAAAACTACAGCACTCCTGCGTTGTTTTGATTTTTTCGGGCATTATTTCACACGCAGAAAATCTACTTCTGTAAAATTGGGCGAGATTACTGTTCTCCCAGCTTCCGATAGAGCGTCGTCAGGCCAATATCTAACAGCCGGGCGGCTTCAGCCTTGTTGCCGTTGGTGTAGCGTAATACGCGCCGAATGTGCTGTTGCTCAATGGTAGCCAAATCCATGGCGGTTGAATTAGCCGGAAGGGGGCCATCCTGCATATCGTAGGGCAATAGACCGGGAGTCAATTCGGTTTGTCCATCCTCACGGGTATCGGCCAGGATCACCGCCCGCTCAATAACGTTTTTCAGTTCGCGGATATTCCCCTTCCAGGAATGTTGTTGAAGTTTCTGGACAAAAGCCGGACTCAATTGAATGGCGCGTTTACCTACTTTGACGGCCTCTTGCTGGGCAAATTGATTGGCTAACACTGGAATATCGTCGCGCCGATCACGCAGCGGGGGCAATTCAATACTGAAGACCGACAATCGATAGTATAAATCCAACCGGAAACGACCTTCTGAAGCTTCCTGCTCTAACCCCCGATTCGTAGCCGCAATCACTCGTACGTCGGTTTTGGTTGGCTTGGTATCGCCCACGCGAAGAAACTCATGGGTTTCGAGGACTCGCAGGAGTTTGGCCTGGAGATCTAATGGCATCTCGCCAATCTCATCCAGAAAAATAGTGCCTTTGTCTGCTTCCGAAAACAGGCCTTTCTGGTCGCGATTAGCTCCGGTAAAGGCTCCGGCTCGGTGACCAAAGAGTTCGCTTTCGAGAATATCTTTTCCTAAGGCACCGCAATTGATCGCTACAAATGGGCCGGTTCGGCGGGGGCTTGCCTGGTGAATGGCCTGTGCGAAGACTTCTTTACCCGTTCCGGTTTCGCCTGTGAGTAGTACCGTGGTATCGGTAACGGCTACTTTTCGGGCCAATTCAATCGCCTGTCGAATCGCTTTCGATTGACCCGCTATCCGATCGAATCCGTAACGCTGGCCCACCTGTTGCTCCAGTTGTTTAATCCTGAACTGTAGCGTAGCTTTCTCCACTGCCCGACTAACCAGTGGAATGATTCGGTCGTTATCGTCACCCTTGACAATGTAGTCGAATGCGCCATTTTTTATCGCCGTTACGCCATCTGAGATCGTACCGTAGGCGGTCAGTACAATGATTTCGGTAGCCGGGTAAAGTTGTTTAATATGGCCCGACAACTCGATGCCATTTCTATCGGGCAGCTTCACATCGCTGATAACGAGGTGGATATCATCGCGTTCGAGTATTTTCAGACCGGCACGGGCATTTTCGGCTTCGAGTACAGTATACCCTTCCAGTTGCAGAATGCGCGCCAGAAGCTGCCGCAACCGCGACTCATCGTCGATAATTAAGATAGTAGCTGCCAACTGGTAGAAATAATTTAGAGGCTATGGATTCTTTGAATTCTATTCATGCGAAAGAACAACACCATCAATAGAATCCAAAGAATCTAAATACGCCCCAAATCTACCAGATCATTTTTTAAGATGAACGATTTGTGCTTGTTTCTGTGCTTTCAGGGCCAATTCTGTCGCCAGGAAGCAATGTTCCTGCGTCATGGCAGTCTCAGTCCGGTTCAAAATATCGTTCACCAATTGCTCGCCGTAAGGCAGCGGCTCTTTGTTACAATCGATATAGCGCGTTTCTTTCTTATCGGTGATAAACAGGTGATTCCCACCCTCATGACCAGCCGGGTCAATATTCTTACGTAATTCAATAAAACCTTCGGTCCCCAAAATGGTCAATCGGCCATCGCCCCAGCTTTTCAGGCCATCCGGCGTGAACCAGTCGACCCGGATGTAGCCCATGCCACCATCGCCACGTAGCATGACATCGCCAAAATCCTCAAAATTGGGGTATTGTGGGAAATGAACGTTACCAACTTGAGATGCTACGACATCGGCTTTTTTCGACCCAGTAAAGAACAAAAACTGATCGAACTGGTGCGAACCGATATCGCAGATGATTCCGCCGAACGACTTTTTTTCAAAAAACCAGGGTGGGCGCGATGCTGGTGTCATCCGGTGCGGCCCCAACCCGATCGTTTGAATCACATTGCCGATCGCTCCAGCCTGAACGAGTTCACCCGCTTTTACCGTGGCCCGGTTTTCAAACCGTTCGCTGTACATGATCGAGTAAATGCGCTTGGTTTCTTTCTGAACCTTACGCACCTCGGCTAGCTGTTCAAGTGTAGTAATGCCCGGTTTATCAGACATGTAATCCTTACCAGCCTTCATGACTCGAATCCCAAGCGGAGCACGATCGACGGGGATGCCTGCGCTCAGCACGAGTTGGATGGTTTTATCTTCGAGAATTTCAGCCTCACTTTTCGCTTGCTTTGCCTGCGGGTAACGCTTGGCGAAGTCGGCCATCAGCTCCGGTTCTTTGGCGTAGTAAGAAACGAATTCGCCCCCACCCCGCGTAACCGCACCAATCTGACTGTTGATGTGGCCGTGGTTCATACCAATCACAGCAAAGCGAATTCGGGCTGCACCCGTCGGCACCGAATCACTCCCCAATGATTCTGAGCGTACAATAGCGGGCGCGCCGACCAATTCGCCTGATAAAGAAGGCAATACAACCAATCCAGCCGCTGTGCTGATGGTTTCTTTAATAAAGTTACGCCGATTGGCAGATTGTGGTGAGTTCATAAAATTAATGAGTGAAAGAGCGAAAAAGCGAAAGTGTGATGGAGCGCCAGTCCGCCCATTCACTCTTTCACTCTTTCGCCATTATTTTTTCTTCGCTAACTCCAGCGCTTGCGTGGTTGTGTAGTACTTGGCAATCATGTTGGGGACCTCCCAGGCAGGTAGACTGCCTGCTTTCAGGTATTCCAGGTATTTCTGGGCAACCCGACCAAAATGGGCTTCGTGACCTTCTTTGTATTTTTCTGGAATAACCACTTCCCAACCTGTCGCGATTTTCTTCGTTTCTACACCCGGAAACTCCTTCTGAATAGCCGGCAAAACCGTTTTCAAAGCAGCCTCCAGGTCTTTATTGCCTGCAGCAGCTTCAATGTATAAGGTCGGTTTGTACTTCTGTTCGGCACCCTGTCGAATAACCAGATTCGCCTTTGTACCCCGCATAATCGAGTAGTGCGTATCCCCCGCGCCTTCGGGTGCTTTGTAAGCCCAGGTCACGGATACTTTAGCATGGACACCTTTCAGTTGATAGTTGATCTCGCCATTGCTATAAACCCGCAAAATGCTGTCTTTCACAACATCTTTTTTGAGGTAATCTGGAAAAACGTCCTGCTTGGTAATCGCTTTGAACTGACTCAGGGTCATGTCTGTCGTCCAACGACGAGCCGATGTCAGGATAATGTCTTTCTGATAATCAATCGTTTGCTCAGGAAAACACTCCCATTGCACCAGATCGACCAGGTGAGTCGTTACGTCGACAATACCTTCGCCTTGTTGAGCCACATCCATAAACCAGGCCGGACGCGTCAGGATGCTTCCCGATACATTCTTATAAAAATGGTGAACGCTTTCTTTGGTTACCGCCGGGTTCTCGGGCGTGCCTTTTTCCAGCGTGCCAAATAGAGCCGCTTGTTGCGAAAACGCCCGTTGTAGCTGCGTTGTAATCTCGTACCGCTCCGTCATGATGTCATAAAGCAGTACATTATTTTTCTCGGCTGTCGCAAACGATTCTTTCAATTGGTCGAATTTTGACGCGTTGATCACCATTGGTTTGTCGGCTAATACATTGAAACCCGCACCAACGGTTTTCTGAATGTAATCCGTTTTCAGGCGATTATTTCCCGCCATTACTACGACGTTACCGGCTTTGTCGGCAATCATCTTATCGAAAAAGTCAGGGCCTTTATAGACCTCTTCTTTCCAATGTGTCGGGTTTTCTGCGCGCGTATTATATCCTTCAACTTTATCGAGATGCAACTGAAGATCAGGGCCATCGGGTGCATACACATGCACGACCGAATCAACATCTTCGAACATGGTTTTTTGAACCAATGCGGCATGGAAATGGCCAGGATCTAAGGTAATCAGACGAATAGCGGCTTTATCAGCTTCATTCTTCGACGTTTGGCAAGCGGTCATCAACGCGGCCATGAATAGGCTACCAAAAAGGGGAGAGAACTTCATTTGTAAATTAGTAAGGTTGTATTCGGTTTACAGTATTCGGTTTACGGTGGGCTGACGCCTTAACTTTTTTTGCGTCAGCCCACCGTAAACCGAATACTGTAAACCATAAACTAATTATTTAGCCGAAGCCACCATTTTAATGGCGTAAGGGGCTCGTTGTGGGCGTGATAAGAGTTTATTGGCTTCGGGGTCGTTCTTGAATTGCTCCTTTTTAGGGTCCCAATAGAGTTTACGATTTAGCTTCATGGTTGCGTGGTGCAACAAACAAGCCGAGCACGAACGGTGCCCCACTTCGGCAGGAGCGATGGGCTCTTTCCGGCTGACGATGCTCTCCAGCCAGTTGCCATGATGCTCTTTACTGACCGTTAGATGCGTTTCGTTGGGGCCAATAACCGATGTCAGAATTGTAGGATCGCTGGCATCGAGTTTTTTAGCGGCATTTTGCTTCGCAATCGGATCACTGGCCGTCACAGCCGCATCGCCCCGCGAGACAAAAATCCAGCCTTTTGTTCCTTCGAATCGAATGCCATTGGCAATTTCATTGGTCACAACCATGTGAACGCCATTGGCATACTTGGCTTCGGTTTTGAAGATGCCATGTACATCCCACAGGCCACTTTTCGGGAAATCGGCGTGGCCCCATATTTCAATCGGGCCGGTATGTTCCGTATCCATAGCCCAGTGCGCACAGTCGACGTGGTGAGCACCCCAACCTGTAATCATGCCCGCCCCAAATTGCTCGCAACGCAACCAGCCTGGTCGATCGTAACCAACCTGCGGATGAACCCGTTTTTCGGTGTAATATACCTCAGGCGTTGTACCGAGCCACATATCGTAGTTCAGGTTTTTCGGAACAGGCATCTGCGGTTCTTCATCGCCCGACGGGTCGCCAGGAAGGCCAACATACACTGTTTTTAATTCGCCAATTCGGCCATTGCGTACCAACTCGGCAGCATATCTGAACTGTTCCGATGAGCGTTGCTGGCTCCCCACCTGCACAATCCGCCCTGATTTCTTCACTTCATCGGCCATCATACGCCCTTCGGCAATAGTGAGCGATGCTGGCTTCTGCATGTATACGTCTTTCTTCGCCCGCACAGCATCAATCACTATAGGCGCATGCCAGTGATCGGGTGTACTTACGATAACCGCGTCGATATCTTTGTTCAGGAGTAATTCACGATAGTCGGTATAAACCTTTACGCCATCGTAATTATCCTTGCCCGTTTTCTTGGCGTAAACCCCATTAACGAGCTTTTTAGCATCTTCGGCCCGATTACTATCCAGATCGCAGACGGCCATAATGAGGGCATTGTCGTATTGCCAAACGCCCGGCATATCGTGCCCACGCGAAATACGTCCAGTACCGATGGCTGCCACATTGATTCGATTACTGGGGGCATTTTTGCCAAATACCGAAGCAGGCACTATAGTCGGGAAACCGCTGATAATTGCAGACGATGCTAGTGTGCCTTTGGCTGCCAGATCAAGGAATTTTCTCCGGGAGACAGTTGATTTTTTTTCAGTTGACATAATCGGCAAGGTTCAGGACAATTCATTGCCTATAGAAGGTTTGACTTAGTGATTTTTACTATTCTGTGTCCCGGAAGATTATTCCGCCTTACCTGTAACCACTATCCCCTCCTTCCGTCTTATACCGATAGCTAACATAATGGTAACTACGGCTTTTGTTTCTAGTAGTTTACCGTCCTTTACGCTCTGATTAATAACTATTTGCTTCTCCTGTTTATGCGGCAACGCCCCTTACTTTTCCTCTTTCTGGCCGGACTTACTTCGTCCTGTATGTTTGGTTCTTATCCATCGGGTTATCCGTCTGGGGGTGGTCAGCAATATCCGTCTAGTGGTCAACAATCGCCGGATGATACCTACCCAAACTCAGGCAATCAACCTGGTACTGGCCGACCTGCCGACCCTGGCGTAACCGTGAACAGCGTTCGTTTAATGAGGGATTACACCATTCTGAATTTGACGTTTACAAATAAAAACCAGCCAGGGAGAGACCGATATGGGCAACCGACTGGCCAAGAATTCATTGAATTTGATCCAGCAGGTCAGTTAGTAGCTGCCAATGGAGCCAGAAAGTTTGGCTTTCTCAAAGCCGAAGGTATTCCATTGAAATCAGCAACACCTAAATTTGATCGTAATGGAAATAGGATTCCTGAAGGGATAACCACGCTCCCTGGAGATAAAGTAACCTTTACGCTCTATTTTGAACGATTAGATAAAGGGCTAGAAAACTTCGACGTATTTGAATGCAACGATTATGATCAAATTGTTTGCTGGAATATCTACAACTTATACGTCAATAACCCCGCCGATCCAGTCGTTTATAATCCGCCAGCCCCGCCAGTTTCAGCACCCAAGCCTGCACCCAGCTTACCCAAAAAGAAAACGAACCTACCACCGGCTCCCTCGGGTGAATCAGGTGGCGAAATGGAAGCCCCTAAAACGAAACCTGCGCCAGCGCCTATACTCACGATTGTGAATGTATCGGGCATCGTGAGTGATGCGAAAAATAAGCGGCCCGTTACAGCTACAATCGATTATCAGCTTTCGTCGAGCAAGCAGTCCATCGACTCCGTGCAGAGTTTTGCCTCAACCGGAGCTTATAGGATGAGTCTGCAGAAAGGACAGGTGTATACCTATATCGCATCGGCACGTGGTTATCAGTCGACCAGCGGGGTATTGGACTTAAGTAAAACAGCCGGTGGACAAAAACTTACGCGAGATATTTCGCTGACGCCATTAGCGGTCGGCGATAAGGTCACCTTGAAGAATATCTATTTCGAAATGTCGAAATCAGACCTATTATCGGCTTCGTTTGCGGAGCTAGACAAGCTGGTTTCCATGATGCAGGACAACCCTAACATGAGTATCCGGCTTGAAGGACACACAGATATTATTGGCGATCACGATAAAAATCTACAACTCTCCCGCGACCGCGTTATTGCCTGCCAGCGCTATCTGGTTCAGAAAGGAATCGATATTGACCGCATCCAGACCATCGGTTATGGCGACACTCGACCTATTCTGACCAAAGGGACCGATGAAGAACGAAAAGTGAACCGGCGCGTAGAGTTTGTGATTCTGACAATTTGATGGCAACCCAGCCCGACAACCCACACGACAGGTTTTTCAAAGAGACATTCTCTCAGCCTGAAATTCTGATTGATTTTTTAAATGCGTTTGCCCCAGAAGCCATTCGGGAACGTATCGATCACACCACATTGACCCGTGAAGTCGATACGTTTACCGATGAGCAACTGGCCGAACACTTTGCTGATCTTGTTTTTTCGGTACAGTATAGTGGTCAATCGATTCGGCTTGTCCTCTTACTGGAGCACAAAAGCTATACCGAGGAATATCCACATTTCCAGATCAATCGGTACTTGCTCAACCTCTGGGAGAGTCAAATCAAACAGAAACAACGATTAACACCCGTTTTACCTATTCTGGTTTATCATGGTAACCGACGTTGGAAAAAGCGTAGTGTACCCGACTACTTCCCGGTCTTACATGGGACGCTAATTCCCTATCTGCCTGCGTTCGATTACTTACTGATTGACCTTTCAACGCTCTCTGACGAACGACTTCCTACGTTACGATCAGATTATGCTCGGCTTACAGCGATTTTATTACAGAATAGTCGCCGGAAACGCGAACTAGCTCGTTTGCTGGACATCTTTGCCGATGTTGTCCGGCGGTTAATTGAAACACCAAGTGGGCAACGTTTTGTCAGTACAGGTTTTCTCTATTTGTCGTATACCACCAACTTGACCAAAGTTGAACTATTCGGTATCTTTAGCCGTATTTCGTCAAAAACCGAATCTTCTACCATGACAGTCGCCGAAGAACTATTACAAGAAGGACGCGAACAAGGACGCCGACAAGCGATGTCAGTCGCCGAAGAACTGGTGCAGAAAGAGCGGGAAGAAGGACATCGGAACAAGATCAAATTTATCAAGGCTATGCTGAATTTAAATCTCACCGCAGATACCATTGCCTCGGCGGTAGACCTTCCCCTGGCTGAGGTAAATGCCATTATAGATGAAATTAATTGTACCCAAACTACATAAGGTTTGCGCTGGTTTATCCATGCTCTAAAGCGAACCACTCTGGTTCGCTTTTTTGTTGCCTATTAACGGAGTACGGCGAGACTAACCCACCCTATGCCCTAAATTTCCGTATCTTTGCGAATTATTTTTTAACCGCACGACAAGCTCCGGCTTTACCAGGAGACAAATTGTGCCTTTCGATTATGCCAGGCGTGAAGTACCAACAATATGAGTCCCTCGACTACGCACAGATCGCAGCTGAGGTGCTAACTTACTGGAATCAGAATCAGGTATTTGAACAATCAGTGGCGATCCGTGATGGACAACCCACGTTTACGTTCTACGAAGGACCACCATCAGCCAATGGCGCGCCGGGAATTCACCACGTAATGGCCCGGACAATTAAGGACATTTTCTGCCGCTATAAAACGCTTCAGGGCTTTCAGGTTAAGCGAAAAGGCGGCTGGGATACACACGGTCTGCCCATAGAACTACAAGTTGAAAAGGAGCTTGGTATTACGAAAGATCATATCGGCAAACCCGAATCGGAAGGTGGCATTAGTGTGGAAGAATACAACCGCAAATGCCGCGAAACCGTTATGCGGTTTACCGATCAATGGAACGACCTAACCCAGAAAATGGGCTATTGGGTTGATCTGGACAATCCGTACGTTACCTACAAAAATGAATACATCGAATCGGTTTGGTATTTACTCAAGCAGTTGTACGACAAGAATTTGCTATACAAAGGCTATACCATCCAACCGTATTCACCTAAGGCAGGAACAGGTTTGAGTTCACACGAGTTGAACATGCCGGGCACTTACAAGGATGTGCGCGACACAACCATTGTGGCTCAGTTCAAAGTGAAACCCAGCGGCAAATCGGGCTTTCTATTTTTCGATTCTGCCGATGAGGACGTCTATATCCTGGCCTGGACCACCACGCCCTGGACCTTACCCGCGAACTCAGCGCTGACCGTCGGTGCCAACATCGATTATGTGATGGTGAAAACCTTCAACCCGTATACCCATGTACTGGTACACGTGGTGATGGCGAAAAACCTGGTGGGTCGCTGGTTGAGTGAAAAAGGAAAAGTCGATTCGGTAGCCAATCCTGCTTTCGACGCCTATTTGCCCAACGACAAAGTGATTCCCTGGGCGATTGTCTCGGAATTTAAAGGGCAACATCTGGAAGGCATCGAGTATGAGCAATTGATGCCGTATGTGCAGCCCGACAAGCCAGCCTTTAAAGTCATTTTAGGTGATTTCGTCACGACCGAAGATGGTACGGGTATCGTCCATACGTCGCCAACCTTTGGTGCCGACGACTTCCGGGTAGCGCAGGCTGCGGGGATTCCGGCCATCATGGTGAAAGATGAAACGGGAAAAGAAGTCCCGATTGTGGATAAACACGGTCAGTTTGTGGCTGAAATCACAGACTTTGCTGGTCGATACGTAAAAGAAGAATATTATTCAGACGAAGAGCGCGAAGATCCTGAGTTCAAACCAACCGATGTGCTGATTGCCATCAAGCTGAAAGAGGAAAACAAAGCGTTCCGGGTTGAGAAATACGAACACCCCTACCCGCACTGCTGGCGGACAGACAAGCCGATTTTGTACTATCCGCTCGATAGCTGGTTTATCCGCACGACGGCGAAGAAAGATCGGTTAGTTGAACTAAACAAAACTATCAACTGGCAACCCGAAAGCACAGGGACTGGTCGCTTTGGCAACTGGCTCGAAAACCTTGTAGACTGGAACCTGAGCCGTAGCCGCTTCTGGGGAACTCCCCTGCCGATCTGGCGTAGCGAAACCGGAGAGGAAGTCTGCATTGGTTCGGTCGATGAGCTGGTAAAAAATTGCGAATTAGCGAATGAGCGAATGGGCGAATGGGTTCGGGAAGGTAAAACCGAATACCAATCTTATCTCGACGCTAACCAGTCATTCATTCAATCATTCAATCAATCAACATTCGATCTGCACCGTCCTTATGTTGACGAGGTGTATTTCGTATCGGAAAGTGGGCAAGTGATGCAGCGCGAGTCGGATCTGATCGACGTTTGGTTCGACTCGGGCGCGATGCCGTATGCACAGTGGCATTATCCGTTCGAGAATCAGGACGTTTTCAAAAAAGCGTTCCCGGCCGATTTTATCTCCGAAGGTGTTGACCAAACCCGTGGCTGGTTCTTCACGTTGCATGCCATCGCCGGAATGCTATTTGATTCGGTCGCGTTTAAAAACGTGGTTTCGACCGGGTTGGTGCTTGATAAAAACGGCAACAAAATGTCGAAGCGGCTGGGCAATGCCGTTGACCCATTTGCAACCCTGGCGAAATATGGCCCCGATGCCACACGCTGGTACATGATCACCAACGCTGAGCCCTGGGATAACCTCAAATTCAATACGGATGGTATTGGCGAAGTGCAACGGAAGTTATTCGGCACGCTGTCGAATACCTATAACTTCTTTGCCTTGTACGCCAATCTGGACGCCTTTTCATTCACGGGGCGTACCGTACCTGTAGCCGAACGCCCTGAACTGGATCGCTGGATTTTGTCCAAGCTGCAATCGCTTGTGCTGGAAGTTGAGGCCCAGTTTGATAGCTACAATCCAACCAAAGCCGGGCGGGCCGTTCAGGATTTTGTGAACGACCAATTGTCGAACTGGTATGTACGGTTATCACGTCGGCGTTTCTGGTCCGGGGTCGCGGTCGACGGAGAATTGACCCTCGACAAACGGGCAGCTTACGAAACCCTGCACGAGTGTCTGACAACCGTATCGCAGTTAATGTCGCCTATCGCACCTTTCTACGCTGATTGGCTGTACCGTAACTTAACGGATGGCAATGCCAATAATGCCTCGGTACATTTGACCAATTTCCCGGTTGCCGATCAAAGCCTGATCGACACTGAATTGGAACGATCGATGGAGCTGGGCCAACAGGTTTCTTCGTTGGTTCACTCGTTACGGAAAGGACATAAACTGAAAGTTCGGCAACCGTTAAGCCGGGTACTAGTTCCCGTGTTGAATACAGATACACGTCGGCAGATTGAGCACGTCAGCCCGATCATTATGTCGGAGGTGAATGTGAAAGCTGTTGAATTTGTAGACGACGCCAGCGGTATTCTGAAGAAGAAAGTAAAACCGAACTTTAAGGCGCTTGGTCCCAAGTTTGGCAAACAGATGAAAGACGTTGCCGCCGTTATTACGGCCATGACGCCCGACGAGTTAAAACAACTGGAAGCGACCAATAGCCTACAGCTTGGCTCATTTGACTTACAATTGTCGGACGTGGAGATTCTGACAGAAGACATTCCAGGCTGGCTCGTTGCCAGTGAAGGTGGTTTGACCGTTGCACTGGATGTTCATGTAAGCGACGAATTACGTGGTGAAGGTATTGCCCGCGATTTTGTGAACCGGATTCAGAATCTGCGAAAAGACCGTGACTTCTCGGTAACCGACAAGATTCGCATTGAACTCGAACGAAACGACGAAGTACTGGCTACCGCTATCGAAGCCAACCGCGAGTATATCCGCCAGGAAGTTCAGGCTGTTTCACTCGATTTAGTGAGTGACCTGAATGGGTCGGCAACGGCAGAAATCGAAATGGACGAGTTCCAATTGCGGCTCAATGTAGAGCGCATATAGCGATTTTATAATTCTTTCTGAGAAACAAAAAAGCACCCGCTACAGCGGGTGCTTTTTTGTTTCTCAGAAAGCCTCACGCTTGAATACGAATTTTACTTAATCCGGAAAAATAAATACACAACGGCACGAATGTTGCTCATATAAGCCTAAGTAAGTAGTTGATTGTTGATTTAATTCCTTGCGGCCATTCGTTGGAGCGGGCCCCAGCCATACTTACGCCACTAGCCCATTCAGTGAACATTAGCTGTAATTAATTAGCTGCATTCATCAAAAACCTTACGCCATTGATAGACTATTTACGAACTACATTACACTCATTTGTCAATAATTATCAGGCCATTATGTGGCGACTACGTGAGTGTTCGCTCAATGATGAGCAATTGGGAATAGCTGTAGGTTTGAGTGGAAATGCCATCCGTAATCGACGGAATAAACCGGACCTCTGGAAACTATCGGATGTGGAGCGATTAGCTGCTCATTTTGCACTGCCGATCACGGCCTGCACTCAGTTAACCTTAGCCCTTCAGGAACTACCTGCTAAACTAAAAGAGATAAGTCCTGAAGAACGTAGACGGACGGAGCGTAAATTACTTGTCAAAGTAGCGCAACTGGAATCCTATAACCAAAGCGACTGGCCTGTTCGGAATCTACTAAAGATGCATCAGGCATTACATAATGCTTAAAAACTAATTAACTGATTGTTACCAAATTACACCCACTGGCGGAATTATCGGTCAGTGGGTGTAACTTTACGGTGGACCCATAGTTCACCTGATGAAGAATACACTTCTACTTGCCCTCATTTCCCTTTTCATTTTCGTACAGGAAGCGACTGCACAAACACCTACTATTGTACGTGGCCCCTACTTACAGGTACTGACAACTACCTCGGTAGTTGTTCGCTGGCGCACCGATCAGCCCACAACCGGTCGGGTCTGGTTTGGTCCGGCTACCAACCAATTGACCAAAGACATTCGTGAAGCACAGCCCACGCTCGAGCACGTTCTGACAATCACAGGCTTACAACCTACAACCCGCTACGCCTACGCTATCGGCTACGACGATACCCAATTAGCCTCTGGTCCAGACTATTACGTTAAAACAGCGCTTCCTGCTGGCGATAAGCGTCCGTTTCGGATGTGGGTTCTAGGCGACTTTGGAAGTGGCAATGCTAACCAAGCCAACGTTTATCAGGCCTATAAAAACGCTACTGCCAACTATCCCGCCGATTTATGGCTTTGGCTTGGCGACAACGCGTACTCGTTTGGTTTTGAGGAAGAGTATCAGCGATTGGTATTTCCGGTTTACGCAGCTACTCTTCGGAACACACCGATATTCACCACCCCTGGCAATCACGATTATGCCGATAGCCAAACAAACTTCAATACGGCCTATTACAACCTGTTTTCGTTCCCCCAGCAGGGCGAAGCGGGAGGAGTACCCTCAAACTCTAAGTCCTATTATTCAGCCAATTATGGAAATGTCCATTTAATTTCGCTGGATTCGCAGGGCCGTCCAGACGGGCAATATCGTCTTTATGATACAACCTCTACGCAGGTGCAATGGCTCAAAAGCGACCTGGCGGCTAACAAACTTCCGTGGACGATTGTCATTTTCCATCACCCACCTTACAGCAAAGGCGGTCATAACTCCGATACGGAGGAGTCCATGCGACTTATTCGTGAAAATCTAACCCCTATTCTGGAACGTTACGGGGTCGATTTGGTTCTTAACGGTCACAGTCACGGTTACGAGCGAACGTATCGAATTAAAGGTCTACGCGGCTTGGCCACTACATACGATAGCAATCAGAACCTTGCTGAAGGGACTACAGCAAGGTACGATGGGTCGCCTAACTCCTGCCCTATTCTAACCAAAGGACAAGGCACTGTTTATGTTATTAATGGTTCTGGTGGGCAATTGGGCGGACAATCTCCGGGCTTTCCGCACCCAGCCACGGTGTATAATAACGTGACTGTCGGAGGGTCTATGTTGTTGGATGTAAATGATAACCGCCTGGATGCGCAACTAGTTATGTCTGATGGCTCCGTACAGGATAAGTTCACGATCATGAAAAATGTGAATAAGTCCACGTCACTCACAACCGAATTTGCCGATACACTTTCCTTTTCAGCTTCCTGGGTGGGTGATTACCGATGGTCGGTTGGGCAAACAGGACGCAGTATCCGCTATACAGCCGATAAGGCCGGAACATTCCCAGTCACGGTCACTGATAATCAGCAATGCCTAACCGATCAGTTTACCATAACCGTTCAACAACCGCCCAAGCTAACGGCTAAAGCATCGGTGAGCACATCGGTTTGTCCGGGCGCTACTTTTTCGGTTTCGGCAACACCCGAAAATACCACCAAAGCTGCCGGTTGGCAATACGATGTGCTTTTGTCGGATGCAACAGGAAATTTCACCACCGAGAAGATTGTCGGCTCTGGATCGCTAAACGCGTTAAATGCCACCATTCCAATCAGCTTAACACCGGGTGCCGGCTATCGATTACAGGTAAGACCGCGCGGCATTCCCTATGCACAACTTGTTGCCAGCGACGGGTTCATTGTTAAACCCTTACCAACGGCAACGCTGTCTGGTTCAACAAGCATAGTACAAGGGCAATCCATCGACCTTTCCATCAGTTTCACAGGCGATGCTCCCTGGAAAGGAACATTATCTGACGGCACGGCTTTTTCCAGTAGCGTTACCCCAACCCTACTGACGCTCATGCCGATTAAATCTATTATTTATTCGATAGCGAGTGTTGAAAATAGTTGTGGCAAAGGCACTTTCTCAGGTCAGGCGTCGATAACGGTCTTACTTCCAACTGCCGAAGAGGAGTTTTCGGATGGAAAGCTCCGCGTTTACCCCAATCCAACGCACGAAGTGGTGTATGTCGAGTTGACAACGACACAGAAAAAGGAAGTAACAATGAGCCTTCAGGATGTCAATGGCCGGACCGTATTTCAGAAGCAGTTCGGTACAGTTTCATCTGTAAACGAAACGATTTCCATGCCGCATACCAACGGAACGTATCTGCTCACGATTCAGGCCGGTCAGAATAAAGTGACTCGAAAGGTAGTTCGGCAATAAGGTAGGCAAGTATTGTCAGGTATAGGCAAAGGTTGTCAAGAATGGTAAAGAGTTGTCTCGTGAATTCTATTCCTGACAATCTTTGACCATACCTGACCAATTATGACTACTCTACAACACCTGACCGATTCCGAACAAAATCACAAACAACAAAGTCGAAAGGGCAAGTTGTCCCAGACGAGCGTTGAGTTCAGCGGGCCGTTTGTGAGTCGCTACCGCTCGACCGTTTACAATAAACAGCGGGAACGCCAGTAGATAAACGTAGCTGAACCAGTTCGCGCCTGTCAGAAACGAGTAAGCAACGGCACAGAACATGCCCGTCAGGAGTAATCCCCAGTGATAGCGAATAGCTAATGGTAATCCAAGACGCGCAGGAATAGAACGCTTGCCGGTCATGGTATCGGTTTCGATATCACGAATGTTATTGACATTCAGAACACCCGTTGCAAATAGCCCAACGCTGGTGGCAGGTAATAACAGAATAGGATTGAACGAAAGTGTGTGCAGAAAATACGTTCCTAACACGCCCACCCAACCAAAGAAAATCAGGACGGCAATATCCCCGAAGCCTGCATATCCATAGGGTCGTTTACCATTTGTGTAGCCAATAGCAGCGGCAATACTCAGCAATCCCAGCACCAGAAAAAACCAGAAAAGCTTAGCGCCTGCATCATAAAAGGCCAGCGCCAATAAGCCAAGACCGGAAATCAGCGACAATACCGACATAATGATAATGCCGCGCATCATAGCTTCTTTGGTAATATCGCCCGTAGCCACTGCCCGGCGTGGGCCAACTCGAAGCTCCGTATCTTTACCCGATACCGCATCGCCATAGTCATTGGCGAAGTTGGACAGGATTTGGAGGAAGATCGTCGTCAGAGCAGCTAACAGAGCAATCGGCCAGCTAAAATGATGGTCGGCCGAAGCCAGAAAACTCCCAAGAATAATGCTGGCTAACGACAGCGGTAACGTACGCGGCCGGGCAGCCGCAATCCAGCTCTTTATCATGTGTGTAAAGAGCGAAAGAGTGAAAGAGTGAAAGAGTGAAAACTGCCGATATCAGTCTTTCGCTCTTTCACTCTTTCACTCTTTCACCATTAATTAAATTCCTATTGCCTTCTTAAACTCTTCATCCTCTGGCTTCACTTTCGAGCCGAAGAAATTGATTAGTTCACCTTTCTCGTTGATAACGTATTTGCAGAAGTTCCAGGTTGGAGCCTGTTCGTTCCAGCCGTTCAATGACTTCGTTGTCAACCATTTGTATAATGGAGCCTGATCATCGCCCAATACCGATACTTTCTCGAACATTGGGAAGGTTACACCGTAGTTTTTCTTACAGAACTCAGCAATTTCTTCGTTGCTGCCTGGCTCCTGGCTTTTGAAATTGTTAGCGGGGAAACCCAGAACAACCACTTTGTCGCCGTGTTCTTTGTAGAATTTTTCCCAATCGGCATACTGGGGAGTGAAGCCACATTTCGACGCAACGTTCAGAATGACAACTTTTTTGCCTTTGTAGGCTTTCAGCGCGACAGGTTTGCCATCAAGCGAATTTACCGTAAAATCATACAGGCTTTTGGTGGGAGCTGCCGCATCCGTGGGAGCCGAGATAGCCTTATTTCCACCAAAAATGGCTTTTACCAGCTGGGGTAACGACATAAAACTAGTGAGTGAAAAAACGACCGCAACCGCGATCAGGGAAACGATAATACTCTTTTTCATGATCAGTTTGACAATTTTGTAGACAGTTTGGTAAAGGAGCGTACTTGTACTGAACCTGAATAACTTAAACTACATTTTTTCAGGCACTTCTATCCCCAATAAACCCATTGACTTCCGAATAGTTTCACTAACGGTCTTTGATAACACAAGTCGGGTACGCAATTTAATCGGGTCCGTTTCTTTTAGGATCGACAGCTTATCGTAAAACTGATTGAAGGTCTTAGCCAGCTCATACGCATACTGGGCAATATACGAAGGCGCATAGTCTGTTCCTGCCTCAGCTACCCGTTGCGGATACTGGCTCAACAGGAACACTAATTGCTGCTCAAGCTCATCCAGCTGCGTTGCCGACACGGGTCCTTCCAACGTCATTGTAAGCTCAGCAGCCTTACGCAGAATAGAGCGAATCCGGGCGTGAACATACTGAATGTAAGGCCCGGTATTCCCATGCAAATCCACCGATTCGGCTGGGTTGAACTGCATCCGCTTTTGGGGATCAACCTTCAGCAGGTAGTATTTCAACGCACCCAAACCAAGCGTCTGAAAAAGTGCATCTTTCTCTTCCTGACTGAAATCCTCCAGTTTGCCCTTGGCCGCTTCATCAGCAGCTGTCGAGGCCGCATCAACCGTTTCCTGAATCAGATCGTCGGCATCTACAACGGTGCCTTCACGTGATTTCATTTTACCCGTTGGCAAATCAACCATGCCGTACGAGAGGTGGTAAAGACCATCGGCATACGTCCGGCCCAGCTTGCGCAGGATGGCGAACAGCACATTGAAATGGTAGTCCTGCTCATTCCCAACTACCCAAATCTGCCGATCATTCTGAAAATCCTGGAACTTCAGATCGGTCGTACCCAAATCCTGTGTCATATACACCGACGTACCATCCGATCGCATCACTAGCTTTTGGTCCAGCCCTTCGGCAGTCAGGTCAATCCAAACGGAGCTGTCGTCTTTTCGGAAGAAAACGCCTTTCAGAAGACCTTCCTCAACAATTTCTTTCCCTAGCAGGTACGTATTCGATTCGTAATAAGTCTTGTCGAAACTAACGCCAATCCGCTTATAGGTAGCATCGAAACCCGTATATACCCAGGCGTTGAGCTGGCTCCAGAGCGCTACGGTTTCGGGATCACCTTGCTCCCACAAACGTAGCATCTGCTGAACTTCAAGCATGAGGGGCGCTTTCTTTTCAGCTTCTTCTTTAGGCGTACCCTGCGCTACCATCTCTTCGATCTGCGCCTTATACGCTTTGTCGAACAGCACATAATATTTCCCGATCAGGTGATCGCCTTTCATGCCCGCCGACTCCGGTGTTTCTCCATTACCAAACATCCGATAAGCCAGCATCGACTTACAGATGTGAACGCCCCGGTCGTTGACAATGCAGGTTTTTACGACATCATAGCCGTTTGCAGCCAGAATTTTACTGACTGAATCACCCAGAAAATTGTTCCGTAAATGCCCGAGGTGAAGCGGTTTGTTGGTATTTGGTGACGAAAATTCAACCATCACCGACTGCTCTTTCGAAGGCAATGTGCCGAACGATGGATTAGAGGCAATATCGTTTAACAAGCCAACCCAGGCCGAATCGGCAATACTAATATTCAGGAATCCCTGTACCACGTTGAATGCACTGACAACTGGGCTATTTTCCAGCAACCAAGCGCCAATCGTTTGGCCTATCTGCGCAGGCGCTTGGCGGAGGGCTTTCGTGAGTGGAAACGTAACAAAGGTATATTGACCTTCAAATTCTTTTTTCGTCGGCGTAAGTTGTACGTCGCACGTATTGCCGGGATAAAGTTCGGCGATTGACCGTGCAATATCGGCTGCTACTATTGATTGAATATCCATTTCCCACAAAAGTACGAAATGTTATGTAGCGTGGATATCCTGTCCGCGTAGCCGCAGGCTAATCATTTTTCAAGAAACAAGGTAGTTTTCAACTATGCGGACAAGATGTCCGCGCTACTCATGGCTTCAATACCGTTGTTTCTTCGGCGACGGATTTTACTTTTTCCTTCGAGAAATAGACGGGGAAGTAGTTGTTGTCGGCCCAGATCGGAAACAAATCGCCGTAGTGCGGGCTATCGGGGTTTCCTGATTGGCCGGGTGTATTGATACCAAGCGTTTTATCCCAATCTTCGGTATCGACCAGAATTCGGAACGATGCGCCGTGCGTTTGATTCAGATTAGCACTGGTTGCATTCACCGTTTCGGCATAACCTCCCCGAATGGCAGGACCGAGATTAATTTTCTTCCGCATCGCTTTATCGACCATGTTGCTGAGCGGATGGGTAATGGTAATGTGCTTATTCTTGGCCTGGCCATACACCCACTTGGTCATGTCGTTGCCTAATCGCCCGGTAAGTTCTGTCATGGCGCGATCCATGCACAATAGTAACAAACTATCTCGGGAAGCCGTTGGCGGAAGAAGCGCGTCTAGTACCCGTTTTGATGGAAGACTCGTCAAATAAGGTTGCGCAATCTTCGGCACCTTCTGCTGATAAACAGCCAGTTTTAACTGTCCTTCCCAGGCTACATAAATAGCAGCGGCCACCGAATTAGGCTCAAGTTTGTAATCCCATCGACGCAGGTATTCTAACGCCTGTGTTGTTCGGTCCGATGGTGACGCCAGATTCTGGAGCAGCGGCACCAATGTTCGGGCAGGAATGGATAGATAATCGGCCTGTAACGCCATAAAGTCGACCAGGTTTTTGCGCTTACCGTCGCCCAATACTTCCTCAATGCGATGAGCCCGGCTAGGTGCCGCCCAGGTCCAGCCAACGGCATCGCGGTGCGGAAAATCCACAGGTGTCAGATTATTATTCGCAGTTGCTACAAACCCTTCGGATGGATTGAGTTTATTGGGCAGTTGTAAAATGGGCAGATAACCACTCCACTCAAACCGCCCATCACCCGGCACGGGAACCAGGCCCGTGAAGTTTTTTCGTATAGGCGATAAACCCACGGCCTGCCAGCCAATCGTTCCGGTTCTATCGGCCCAAATCATATTCTCTCCCGGTACGCGACTATAGGTGCACGCCTGCCGAAACTCTGTCCAGTTCGTTGACTGATTCATCCGCAAGCTCGCCAGATAGGGAGCACAACCCATTTCGAGCCAGCCTGCCCGAATTGCATAGGCCTTGTGGTGTTCTTTATCTTCAAATACCACCGGGCCATGACGCGTATATTTTAGTTCAGCCCGTACCGATTGGTCGTCTTTCATCGGGATGGTTTCGGTCAGTATTTTCATATTCTCCCAAGTAGATGTCGCCCCTTTGCCTTTGTAGCGGTATTGATTGGGGTTTGCGGGATTAGTTTCGTAGACGTATAAATCTTCATTGTCGGTCTCAAAAATCGTGAGCCCCCAGGCACCGTAGTCATTATGCCCAATTGAAATTCCGGGCAAGGTTGGTTCTCCTGCTCCAATCACATTCCAACCCGGCGCATTCAGATGCACCCAATACCGTAGCGAGGGCGTCGATTGTGACCGGTGTGGGTCATTGGCCAGCATCGGATACCCACTAGCTGACTTATTGCCCGAAATAATCCAGTTATTCGACCCCACAAACTGCTTCTCTGTCTCGAACCATTCATCAACTGGTTTATCGGATCGACTGGCTTCATCTTCGTCAGCTTTCGCTAATCGGTCACTGAATTTCAGAGGTAAACGAAACGCTTCATAGAGTTCCAGGATTGGTTGAAACAACTCCTCGCCATTGACGTGTAGCGTCAGGTCAGGATCGCTGGGTTTGGGAGCCGGATGAAACCACTGTAGTTCACGAAGTTTGTCGGGGCCAATGAGTTTCACCAATCGGCCATAATTGAGTTCGTCGCGAACATTGCCGAGCAGTCCCTGATGCCGACTAATCACGACTTCGGGCGTCCATAATGCGGGTTTTGTCTTTAGAACCCGAAATTCGAAAGGCAGCTTTTCGGGCGTTTTCAGGATTTCGGTGATATAGGCGTTAATGCCATCGACAAATGCCCCAACGATTTGCGGGCCGTGCGGGTGGTAATGCAGTAGTTCCTTATTAATATCTCCCCGAAACTTAAACAGCCGCGTACCTATATCGCGTTTGGTTTCCTGAGGCCCCAACAATTCGGCAATTGTACCTGTAGCCTGACGACGCCAGATTTCCAGTTGAAACAGACGATCCTGAGCGGCAGCATATCCCTGTGCAAAAAAAAGATCATGTTCGTTTTTGGCGTAAATGTGGTTAACGCCCCACCGATCGCGAATGATTTCGACAGGTTGCTGCAGGCCCGTCGTCTGTAATGTCTGAGAATTGCAACTGAATGGTAGAAAAACGATAAACAACCGAAGTAGCTGGCGCATAGGATCAGATTCTATTCCTGAACATACGAACTTTTCGCTTTTGTAACAGCCTTTCTAAACGCCTAAATCCTTAATCAGGCTCTGAATGGCATAGTATGAACAAAGTTTCGATCAAGAATCCATTGCCTGGAATTGGTTAACTATTAGAAACATGATGTTTCTTTGATAAAACAATACAAAACTGTTATGAAAATATTCCGCCAACTAATAACCCTTAGTCTCCTGATAAACCTGGCAAGTTGCATGACCGCGAACATCCAGTCGAATGTAAAAGCGGATGCAAAACCTGAGTTTCGGCGTATTCTGGTTGTATCAAGGCTCCCCAAAACCCACGCCACTTATTTACCTACGTTCCAAACGGCATTTCCAGCAGGTTATCAGGTTTGTACGGTATCGAACAGCCCTATTTCGTTCGAAAGTCCCGAAGAAGCCATTGATAGGCAACGACAGACCTGCCAAAGTGAGGTTATGCTAACAATTGACTTCAATCGAAACTATACAGCCGGTTCGGGGAGGTATATCACGTCCTACAACGAGCTTTATCTGGAAATGACAAATCTGGCAACGGGTAAACCTTTTTGGAAGGCTATTATCACAACGGGCGGCAGTAACGAAGTGCCTCCTCGCAATATCGTTTCTCAGCTTATAAAAGACGGCATTATTGAAGGTTCAATACCCACTCAGAGATCCTCTCAATCAAACTATTAGCACCACTGATTGCACTAAACAGCACGAGGGGACAGGCTTGAAAACCTGTCCCCTCGTGCTGTTTATGAAGGTAAGTTATTACCCTTTTATGCTACTCAAATAGGTCTTGTTACCGTTCTTATTGATATAATATTTACCACCACGAGGACCGGTCATCACTTTCTCTCCGTTAGGGCCTTTTTTCGACGGGTCAACAGGGGCTTTGTAATCGGCGGGCGTCGCTTTTTCTTCTTTCACAGCAGGTGTCGAGGCTTTGGCGGTTTTGCTCATCTTGTCGTCTTTCAACCCTGCGTTATCAGCGGCTTTATCGGCCTTAGCGGCTCCTTTATCAGCAGCAGCTGCGGCATCTTTCTTCGCGTCTTTGGCCGCTCTCACTTTTGCCATTTTTTCGTTCATGGCAGCCTGTTTGGCGGCATCGGTTGTTGCGTCAGCAGCTCCCTTCGCATCAGCTTTGGCTGCTTTGGCAGCATCTTTAGCCGCCTTTTTATCGGCTTTGGCCTGATCTTTCGCGGCTTTATCAGCGTCGCTCATGCCAGCTTTCGCAGCTTCTTTGGCTGCTTTTTTCTCTGCCTTCGCAGCATCCTTCGCCGATTTGTCGGCATCGCTCATTTCTTTTTTCGCTTTGCTTTTGGAGGCTTTATCATCCTGAGCTACACCATCAAAGGCAACCAGTAAACCAAGCGAAAGGCATAGTATTGAAATAATCTTTTTCATGGCAATTGGACTGGGGTTTATGATAAACTTAAAACTTCAGCACTTAGGACGGAAAGATGGGTATAAAATCACGAATCTGTCACTAAAAATGACTTAATTTTTTCTTAAATTTGATAGAAAGATAGTAGTTTCTAACCGAGCAACGATGGTTATTTAGCTCTTCTCAGCTACGCCCATTTGTCCGGTACACAACCTACTCGGAAACATAAAATGCTTAGTACAAACCCCACTCTTACGTCGACCCCAACCGATTATCTTAAGCGCTATTATGGATATGATACATTCCGGCCCATGCAGGAAGCGATCATCCAATCCATTTTGAGTGGTCGGGATACCGTAGTGTTGATGCCAACTGGGGGAGGCAAGTCGGTTTGTTTTCAGATTCCGGCTCTTATGCTTCCGGGCCTGACGATCGTTGTTTCTCCCCTGATTGCCCTCATGAAAGATCAGGTAGGGGCTTTACACATGAACGGTATTCAGGCTGCTTATTACAACAGCACTCAGACCAGCCGGGAACAGCGCGAGATTGAAAACGACTGCATTAGTGGAAAACTCAAGCTGCTTTACGTTTCACCTGAGAAACTGCTCACCGAGTCGTTTTTCAATTTCCTGAAACTCGTCAATCTTTCGTTATTCGCCATCGATGAAGCCCATTGCATTTCGTCCTGGGGGCACGATTTCCGGCCAGAATACACGCAATTGCATGTTTTGAAAGAGCAGTTTCCGAATGTACCAACGATTGCGCTAACAGCAACGGCCGATAAGTTGACCCGGCAGGATATTGCGACCCGGCTTGGTATGAACGACCCTGCCATATTTGTTGATTCGTTCAACCGGAAAAACCTGAGTTTGCAGGTGTTGCCCGGTCAGAATCGCATTCAGCAGATTATCCGCTTGTTGCAGCAGAAACCCAATACATCGGGTATTATTTATTGCCTGAGCCGGAAATCGACCGAATCGCTGGCGGCTAAACTACAGGAGAAAGGATTTAACGCGGCTTTCTATCATGCCAAAATGGACCCTGATGATCGGGCAAAAACTCAGGAAGCTTTTCTTCGCGACGATGTGCGTATTATGTGCGCCACGATTGCCTTTGGTATGGGCATCGACAAGTCGAATGTGCGCTGGGTAATTCATTATAACATGCCCAAAAACATCGAGAGCTTTTATCAGGAAATTGGGCGGGCAGGACGCGACGGGGCTGCAGCTCAAACGGTTTTGTTCTATAGCTTCGCCGATGTAGCCACCTACAAAGAGATGCTGGCCGAAAACAATCCAGCTAACCTTGGCCTTCAGTTGGCCAAACTGGAACGGATGCAACAATACGCCGATGCACACACCTGTCGCCGGCAGATTCTGCTTTCTTACTTTTCAGAAGACTTTCCTGAACCCTGTGGAAACTGTGATGTTTGCCGAGATCCACGCGTGACCTTTGATGGTACGATTCTGGCTCAGAAAGCCCTCTCGGCCATGATTCGTACGGGCGAGCGGGTTCCGATGAATTTGTTAATTGACATTTTACGCGGGTCGCGGAGCCAGCAAATAATCCAGGGTGGCTACGATCAGGTAAAAACCTACGGTGCCGGAAAAGACCTCCGTTTCGAAGACTGGCGCAATTACATTCATCAGCTCATAAACGTCGGTGTCATCGAAATCGCCTACGATCAGCACTACGCACTGCGCCGGGGTATCCTGGCCGATCAGGTATTGTATGGTGGCCGAAAGATCGATCTGGTACGCCCCGACGATGCACCAAAACCAGTGGTCGAAAAAACGAAGACCAAAGCCGAAACTCAACGCGACGATCTGTTCGAACGACTACGGGTATTGCGCAAGCAACTCGCCGACGAGCAGAACGTTCCTGCCTACGTTATTTTTACGGATACCACTCTCGAAGACATGGCCCGCCAGCGGCCAACTACACCCGATGCGTTGCGGAATGTAAGCGGGGTTGGCGAGCGGAAACTTCAGTTGTTTGGTAAGCAGTTTCTGGGTGAAATCCTCGACTATATACGAAGTCGGGTGCAGGCGGGCGAAAAACCCAAAGGATCAACCCAATTAGTAACGCTCGATTTGTATAATAATGGTTACACAATTGACGAGATTGCCGCCGAACGACAACTTACAACTGGCTCCGTAGCGAGCCATTTAGTGCAGCTTTCCAAGTCAGGCTACGATATTGATTTAGTCTCATTAATTGACCCGATTGACCGGCGCGAAATTGAAAAAGCCATTGCCGCCGTTGGTATCGAAGAAGGCCGTTTAAAGCCTGTTTTCGACTATTTAGGCGGTCGTTATGACTATGGTAAACTGACGCTTGTTATGGGTCTCCTATAAAGATAAAATCCTTTTTTCCGCTGTCCCGTTGGATAATTCTTAGACAGAATATTTGCTACATACCAGATAATCAGTTAAATTCGTTTTTAGGTAGTAAATGAGCCCGTTACCAAAAGACGGGTTTTGTTGTCTATATGTATCACAACAACTAATGTAATTTTGATAAAAGAAGTAAGTTTTTCACTGCTCATGGCCGCCGTAAAAACGGGGCCGGGTGTCGTTAAAACGGCCCACCCGATCTCCATTTTCACCTCCGACACGAGCCGAATTCTTCCCTCGAACGGTCTCAACAATCCTGAATTATTAGTCGTCGATTCGACCAAACGCCTGTTCCCGATTTACTTCTGTGGCGAAGAAGTACCGGTCAACGAACCTCGTGTATCGCGCCGTTGGGCACAAACCTTACGCACCTATGGTGCACAGGAAGAGTTTCTATTCGATCTCCGTTCGCGGGCATCTGAGTTTTTCCCTATTATTGACCCGATCCTTCGGAAATATAAAATTCCCCGCGACTTCCGCTTCATGCCGCTGGCCGAAAGTGCGCTGGATAACCGGAGCGTATCGTATCGGGGAGCCGCTGGATACTGGCAAATCATGCCGGGCACCGCTCGCGAACTGGGGCTGAAAGTTAATGGAAAAGTGGATGAACGCCTGAACCTGGAAAAGGCAACGATTGCTGTTTGTCGCCATTTACACCAGCTTTATGGGGAACTAGGTTCCTGGACATTGGTAGCAGCGGCCTACAACGGAGGAATTACCCACGTGATGAATAAAATGCACCAACAAAGCCAGACAAGTTATTATCGGCTTCGGTTGCATCGTGAAACGAGTCACTATCTATTCCGAATTCTGGCGTTCAAAGAACTTCTTACGAACCCACGCCAGTACGCCTTGTTACTAAGTGGCTCAACCATGGCCGAGCTAACCAAGCCACTGCCTAGCTGGCATAAGCCGCTGGCGCTTCCAAAGAAAATTAAGGATGCGCCTACCATCGAGTTGGTTGACGAAGATTTTACCGATCCTACCTGGGGACCACGCCCCAATACGGCCCTAACCAAAGCGCCATCGGATACAGATCAATTTATTGCCAGTGCGACTTCTGCCGCAACTATACCCAATGCTCCAGATGCCGATTTGGAGAAACAAGGGCAGCATTTGCCCATCAAAAAGCTTATGATGGGACTCATGGTTCTTCGGTTCCGTCGGCCACGAATTTTACCCCAGAAAAAAGGAGAAGGAATACGCCCATTGCACTTCTGGGACTGGTTATAAGCTATTCATTGAACGGAAACTAATGTGATAAATAAAGCCGCCTGGTATCAGGCGGCTTTATTTATAAGCCTACCTTTTAATAAATAAGCAAGAACTATAGTGTAACTATAGACTAATAATAGAGTCAAAAAGGCAATAACCCATAAAACTTGAACTTGCCTTAAAATGAACTTGTTAGCCTATCTTTCGCTAGCGACTGGTTTGGTTGTGACAAGTGTTTTTGCTCCTACTCGTTTGCTAAATGCGCCAGTAGACAGACCATTAGCACATTCCCTCACATTCACACCAGCTATTGATCCGGGTCTAACGAGGATGCTCCCTCCCGTTTATTTCTGTGGTGAATCGGTGCCTCTACATGAAGAAGCTGTTGCGCGTCGATTAGTATCTGCCCTGGCCCGAAATACGAACCAAAATCAGGCAATTTATCGCATTCGAAAGCGGGCTTCTGTGTTTTTCCCGATTATTGAACCTATCCTGTCCCGACACGGGATTCCACTGGATTTCAAATATTTGCCTTTAGTTGAAAGTGCCTTGACCGGAATGGCCGTATCGCCTAAAGGAGCGGTGGGTTATTGGCAATTTATGCCCGCTACGGCTCGTGAGTTGGGGTTAGTCGTTCATGCTGGCTACGACGAGCGAACGAATTTAGTTAAATCAACCAATGCCGCCTGTCGGTATCTGCGGTATCTGTACACTCGATTAGGTTCCTGGACACTGGCAGCAGCAGCTTATAACAATGGGATTGGGGCCTTGTTGAGCAATATTCGCCGACAACAGCAACGAGATTATTACTACCTACGCCTGAATGCCGAAACAGGTAAATACCTATATCGGATTTTAGCGTTTAAAGAGCTGTTTTCCAATTACAAATCGTACGATCACCTTATTCCAGAACGGATGATGGCTTACCTTAGCGAGCCACTCACGCCCGATTCTGACCCGGATGAAGATGAAGTGCTGCTGCCTGAAGTAATTGTGGACGAAGCTACCCGAGTAGCCATTGACACACCTATTCAGGAAGCAGCAAAACCACTGGCAGGGCAAACAGCCGATATACCGCTTCCGAACGCAGCCGATGTTTTTCGGGGAGGCATCAAGGCCAAACTAGTGGAATCAGCCGGTGTGGCGCGCGGGCAGGTCTGGGTATTTCACTTAACTCGTGATGGCATGGCCGATGGTAAACAAGTTGAAGAAGGGGATGTTTTATATGCCATTGTCGAAGATGTTGACCCTAAAACAGACAAGATTTACTTACGGGCTGACCGACTTTATTCCGCTAATGAAAAACATACCTACACGATGAATTTATCCGCCATTGATGCATCGACAGGTCGCATTGGCATTAAACTCCCAGACGTTGATCAGATAAAGGCAGGCTGGATTCTGACCTGGAAGACATTGTAACGTCATAAGATGATCAACTGAGCTTCAAGTTGCTATAATTCCTCCGAACTAAACCTTACGCCCAATTCGTTGTCTATTGATCTGACCAACAGCACTTTGTTTTGACAGTAGGTACTAGATATGTTATTCTATTGCTCCTGAGCATTTTATCGCTTGAGCAAATTGCCATAGCGCAGAAGAAAACAACTTTAGCGAAAGCCAAAGGAAGTAAAAAAGCTATTCGCCCACTGGAGCCACAACGGCTACATTTCTGTGGCGAGGTAGTCCCAACCGAACAGGGAGATGTATCAGCGAAGTTAGCGTTAGCACTCGCAGGCAGCTCGGGTTATATCCGGCATGTGAACGGGTTGAAGGCTCGTTCGGCACCGTTTTTTGCGATTATCGAACCCATTCTGCAGAAGTATAACGTTCCCAACGACTTCAAATACCTGCCGCTTATCGAGAGTGCCTGGCAGTCGAATGCAGTATCATCGGCGGGTGCCATTGGGTATTGGCAATTCATGGACGACACGGCTCAGGACATGGGGCTTTCCATCGCAGCCGGTAACGATGAACGAACGGATTTGCTCAAATCGACAGAAGCCGCCTGCAAATATTTGAAATTCCTGTACAAAAAACTGGGATCCTGGACGCTGGTAGCGGCTGCTTATAATGGGGGCGTGGGTATGGTACAGCGTAAAATCACAAAGTCGGGCCATAGAGACTATTACGCAATGACTATGAATCCCGAAACAGGCTATTACCTCTACCGGATTCTGGCCATGAAGGAACTATTTACAAACCCATTTTACGGCGTTGGTTCGGCTGGTACAATGCTGGCTTACTCGGGTAATTTGTATGAAAAGGAACGCGAACAGGCCCGGCGGATGGGTTGGCTTCATGACGATGAACCCGAACCCGAAGGCATCCCTATCGAATCATTCCTGGATGCTGGCAAACCGACCAAGAATGAAGCGATGATTATGGACAGTTTGCTCACGGAATTGCTAAAGAGCAAGCCAGCTTCTAATCCTGTTTTTGTTGGTGATGTAGCTACGCGGCTGGTGCGGGCAGGGCTCCCCAAAGTGGGCCAAAGTTGGGCATTTACCTTAACAGAAGACGTTCAGATTGGCGATGACGCCCTGAAAGCCGGAGACATGCTCTATGCCATTGTAGACGATATAGATTCGCGAGGCAATCTATTCCTACGAGCAACTAAAGCCGTTTCGGCCCAAGAAAACACCAGCATTCCACTCACCTTACTGGCCATGAACCCGGCAACAGGCTTGGCAGGAGTACCTCGCCCAAAAGTTATAAAGCCAGGTTGGGTTGTGCAGTGGAAGCTGTAAAATCCCGGTTCACCAACCATCTGGTTCCAGAGTAGGTACATTACCATAAGTATTCCGGCAATCGCCATCGGGTAAAATCTGGCTACTGATAAAGCTAAGCACAGCTGGATAAAAAACAGCGCTGGGAAAGCTCTGCTGCCGGTAGCGTTTGCGCGTAACAGCTGTTACGGCAAAATAGCCTCTGGCTAAATCAGTCGGATCGCTGGCATTAACCAAATTTCCCGTTACAGGCGCGGGAAGCGGATCGAAAATACTACCGGTTCGGGCATTTTGCTGTTGGTAAAGCTTCCAGAACTGATAATTAGACTGGGTAATCGAATATTGCTGTACTTCAACCAATTGCGGCCCGATTGCATAAATAGGCAATTGTAACACGAATTTACCTCGAATCGGGTTTCCATTAATAGCCTCATCACTATACACATTGACAACATCGTTCGAGACAGGCGTCCAGCAACGAGTGAAACATTTATTAGGACTACCCAAGCTACAGGGTACGCCCAACGACATGCGATTGGTATACCCATAAGCAGTCCAACGATAATAGTTTTGTGCATTGGCAGGGTCAGTCGTATTGATCGCATACGATATCGCATAGGGTGCTATACCACTTGTTTTAACTAAGGATGATGAAATACTATCAATTAGGGGCACAGCGGGCATTCGCTCCGCTTTCGTAACATAGCGTTTACCATCGGTCAATACTACACTCAGGCTATAAGCCCGGCCCACCTGCCCGCGAAACGTTGAATCGGCGGTTTGATATAAGCCCAATCCTGTAGATACCAAACGCGTTGAGCGGCCCTGATCATCGGCGATGGTAACCTGAGCTTCTTTTACGTATTGGTCACTTACGTTCTGTCCACTTCCGCCATAATTACCTGTATAGGTAAGCCGGACAGTATACGGAGGGGCCTCGTTCGTAATCTGGCCCTCTACCACCAACCGGGGAGCTTCGGTACGAATAGGTAAGCTTACCTGATCGATACAGGCTGCAACTAAAACACTGGTCAGGAGAATAACGAAGAGCCGGTACATAACTAGAAATAGAAATTGTAAGCGATAGATGGAATCATGGTGCCAAATACCGACAGTCGGTACGCTTCTGTTCGTTGATTATAACGAGTGAAATAAATTGAGTATGGATTTTTGTGCGCGTATACATTGTAAATCCCCAGTGTCCAGATGCCATACCGCTTTTGTGATTTAACAAATCGCGTATCCTTCGAAAAAGCTACGTCCAGACGATGATAGTCTGGAATACGGTCAGCATTTCGGCGCGAATAGTCCTGTACCACATCGCCATTATAGGTGTATTGGCCATCTGGGTACGTGGCGGGCACACCTGTATAATATACGAAGTTTGTTGAGAATGTCCAGTTGTGCGACATTCCCCAGCGAGCCTGCATGTTCAACGTGTGCGGTCTGTCTATATAGGAGGGGTAATACTCTCCGCCGTTAATCCGAAGCTGATCGAAGGGCGTTTGTATCGCAATCAGGGAGCGGGCATAGGTGTAATTAAATTGTCCGGTTAGTCGCCCGGTATTCTTGCTTAGCCCAAACTCAACCCCATAAGCGCGTCCGGCGGCATGCAGGAGTGCGGTTTCAAGTTTTGGGTTTAGAATTAAATTAGCCCCGTATCGATAGTCAATTTGATTCTGAAGTCGTTTGTAATAGCCCTCTACACTTATTTCATACGCATTGTCCTGCAAATTCTGAAATACGCCCAAAGACACCTGATCGGCGATTTGAGGAGGTAAATAACGATCACTCAATTTCCAGAAATCGAGCGGTGTAATGGCCGTTGTGTTCGAGATCAGGTTTAGATACTGACGTGTTCGCCCTGCACTTGCTTTGACTGCTGTATTTTTGGCAACCTGCACCCGTAAGGCCAACCGAGGCTCAAATCCACCGTAAGTCTGTGCTACCTTTCCGCTTCCATATTGTACCGAATCCGTGACGGTTTCGGGAGAAATTGGCAAATTCTCGGCATAACTATAAACCGTTTGAGGCCCCAGCAACGCAAAGGCCGAATACCGTAAACCGGCCATCAGGGTAATATGGGGTGTCAACGCCCATTCGGTATTGATGTACGACCCAATTTCCCGACCTCGTTCTGGATTAACTCGCCGGGCATTAATGCTGGAATTATCGCCCGTTGGCTGAATAGCGCCCGTTTGAACACCATACAGAATGGCATTGACGCCAACCTGGACTTTGAAGGATTTGTTCAGCGTATAAAACACATCGGCTTTCCCTTCTTTTTGTTCAATGTGCGACGTAAACCGGAAGTTTAACGTAGGCGCGACGCCATCTACATTCAGGAAATAACCACTATAAAGCCCTGACAGATTGACTTGCAGACCCGGCCGGATAAGGTAACTCCAGCGCCCGGTTACTACATTCGAATGCCACCCGTAGAGCGTATCGCCCGGAAATCGGAAATTATCCTGACTTCGGTAGGCCGACAGCGAAATGGTGTTTCGTTCATCGGGGGTGTAGGTCAGTTTAATATTTCCGTCATAAAAGAACGCCCGGCTATTTTTGACGCTGGCCGACGGAAATAATTGCAGTAAATAACTCGGGAAAGCCACACGCCCCCCTGCCAGCAAGGTTAGTTTTTTAGAAATCGGCCCATCCACCACAACTCGCGCACTTACCGGACTTACGCCCCCCGAAACCCGCCAGCCATCTTTGTTCCCATTTCGGGTACTCATCAACAACAAAGACGACACCCGCCCGCCGTATTGTGCCGAAAAAGCCCCTTTATTCAGGCTCACATCCTGCACCATATCAGGATTGATGTTTGTGTAGAAACCCAGTAAGTGCGACGTGTTAAACAAAGGCGCCCCATCCATCAGCACCAGATTCTGATCGGCACGGCCACCGCGAACGTTAAAGCCGCCAGCGCCTTCGCCCGCCGTTGTCACGCCCGATTGAAGTGTGAGCGCTTTCAGAATATCGGGTTCGCCCAACACAACCGGCATCCGCTTTAGCTCGGGCATACTAATCAGAATCTGCCCCATCTGTACATCCTTAATATTCTTATCCTTACGAGTAGCTCGTACGTCTACTTCTTCCAGATCCGTGGAGCGAGGTTGAAGGAAATACTCGACTCGTTTATTGAAATCCAGCACGACTGTTTCGCGACCTCGGAAATACCCCACCGCCGACACATAAAGAGTCAGGACACCTGGTGGGTGGGTGAGCGTAATGACACCGGCACTGTCTGCTCGTGCCCCTGCTTTTGTTTCGGCAACAAGCAGGCTAGCCCCAGGAATTGGCTTTTTCGTAAGGCCATCGCGCACAATAACGCTTAAGCGAAGCCGCTGCTGGGCTAGTACAGCTGAAGAAAACGCAAACAGACAGCAGAACAGAGTAAACCGCAACTTCATAAGGTTGAGCAGTGGAATAATCTAAGAAAGGAACCCTAAACTACAAAAGGTTACCATTGCCGCTTATTTACCCCAGAATCAATTAACTAATTTTTAACAAAACAATGGCCAGAAGCCATATCACGGCTCTTCGATGACTTAAGATAGTTGTGCGGCTTTTTCGTGTTACGAGGAAGCGATTTATGAAACGATTATTTTCAATAATTGTATCGCCCTGAAATAGCGTAAAGTATATCCAACTACTTATAGGCCAAAATCCATAGCAGCCCGTAAAATAGGAACGTCGAAGCAGCTATTTTACCTTTCGTTAACATTCTTTTACAGGTCATTAACAGACGACAGGATAGAGACTTTTAGCTTTGTTGAAAGAATGCCCTAAACGGATCTAATTTATCAGGAGATAGATTTACCTCGATTAAACTTACAAAAACATGAAAAAAATTATTTATACACTACTCTTACCGCTGGTTGTGGTAAGCGGACTAGTATTTGCGAATCGTGAAATTAAAAATGAAGCTTCTAAAAAGTCAACCTTAAAGCCACTCTCTGCTGCTGAACGGAAAGCCGCATTGAAAAAATGGGAGGCTACCCCTGATGGTATAAAGTACAAAAAATGGGAAGCGTCTCCCGAAGGTAAAAAAGTGTATGCCGGTGAAGCTAAAATAAGGAAGCATATAAGTGCTTTTACCAATATGGAGGCTGTTGTAACCTCTCTTTCTCTTCCGCCAGGCTCACGATTAGGCTTCGGAGTGATGGTCAGGATTAATGATGACGATTATATTCTTAGTTTTGGGCCGGAAAAGTCCGACAAGAATTTTTTGAATGTTAACAATGAATTTCAGCAATTGCATAGCCTGAAAGTTAACGACAAAATAATTATAAGAAGCCATAATGTATCGCACGCGCCCAAGTATTCATATCCAATAGTATCGGGCGATTATGTAGAACGAGATAGTAATATAATTTATAAGCGTGCTCCTCGCAAAGGTGGTTGCTAAGTAAATGGCGTTTTCCTAATCCCGTTTATTTAAATTTCTCACAGAACTACCCTAGTGCTGTGAGAAATTTAGATCCTATATATTCTTTTGATTCTATCTCTTCTGATTATCAGCGCAATAGAATCAAAAAAATCTACAGAAACATTTAGAATCTATTTTGTCAAAGCACTAGTTACCCCTTCCTCAGTGCTTTGCGGTAGGTATCGATGGCGCGTTGTCTGGCCATTGTATGTTCAACGATTGGTTTGGGATAATCCGACTGCTCAACTTCAGGAACCCACTGACGAATATATTCTCCTTTCGGATCGAACTTCTTTGCCTGTAGGGTTGGATTGAATACTCTGAAATAAGGGGCCGCATCGGTTCCAGAGCCTGCTGCCCATTGCCAGCCACCATTATTGGCCGACAGGTCGTAATCCCGAAGTTTCTTCGCAAAATAGGCTTCACCCCAGCGCCAGTCAATGAGCAGGTGTTTACACAGAAAACTCGCCGTAATCATCCGAACACGGTTGTGCATCCAGCCAATGGTGTTTAGTTGACGCATCCCGGCATCCACAATTGGATAGCCCGTTTTACCCTCGCACCACTTCCCGAACTCATCTTCGTTGTTCCGCCAGTTAATTTCATCATATTCGCGCCGAAAGGAGTGCTTTTCCACGTGCGGGAAATGATCGAGCACCTGAAAATAAAAATCCCGCCAGCAGAGTTCGTTTAAGAACGTTTTATCCTCGGCAGCTTTCGCCTGACGCGCTAAATCACGAATGCTAATTGTACCGAATCGGAGATGCATCCCCAATTGGCTGGTGCCATGTGGTAAAGCGGGAAAATCACGGGTTTGATTGTAATTATCCAGCAACGTGTCAGGCGCTGTTCTAGCTGGGAACGACTCCCCTATTGGCTTAAAATCCATTGCCTGTAACGTCAGCGCTTTTTCAGGGCTGGTTTTCCAAAAGTGATTGAAATAGTTTTCAGTTGGGTATGACTTCAAATAAAAACCGGTCAGTTTCTCTTTCCAGTTACGGCTATACGGAGTGAAGACAGTATAAGGCGTTTTTTTGCCAGTCAGCACCTCATCTCGCTCAAAAATCACCTGATCTTTACTCGTATGAAACCCAATTCCCTGCTCGGCCAGCAGCTTACCAATGGCCTTATCACGCTCTTTGGCATACACTTCATAGTCATGATTGGTAAATACATCGGCTATGCTGTATTGCGAGATCAGCTCTTTCCATACATCAATGGGCTTACCATATCGAACGAGCAACGTCGATCCCATTTTAGCTAGTTCATCCTGCAATCGATTGACCTCCTGAACCAGAAATTCAACCCGACGATCCTGTCGATCATCCAGATCATCCAAAATTGTACGATCAAAAATAAACACCGGCATAACTGGCCGACCACTTTTGAGTGCATAATATACCGCAGCGTTGTCGTGCAGACGCAAGTCGCGCCGAAGCCAAACCAACGAAAGTGGTTCAGACATAGGTTTGGAGAAGTTTGTTTATCGGCTAACCAGCTGTAGAGGTAAAAAGTTAAGACACAAAAAAGTCAGCGGTTGCCAGCTTATAAAAGTTCTCTGGCAATCGCTGACGATCTATTTAAAACGTATATGGTTAAGGTTTAAACCGAAGCCGAACAGTATGTACTTGTTGGGTAAATTCGCTCAAATCGTTTTGATAACCTTTCAACTTAACGCCAGTTAGCTGACGCAGCAATTCATTATTAAGTTGTTCATTCTGACTAAACACTTCAACGTGACAAAGTTCATTCGCCGAATTTATCCGGAATTGAACGACAACAATACCTGCCTGTTGAGTCGCCTTGAGTGCATCCGGGTAAGAGATATACTTCGACAGTTGTTGCTCTAAAGTCGTCTTAGCGGCTTTAGGTCTGTGCGTAGTGATCGGCGCAGCGTAGGCTTGCGTTGCCAGGAAGCCTACCAGCATGAGAAGAGCAAAATTCTTTTTCATGACTTCAAAATGAGTTAAGTGATAGAACAACTCGCTCTCGACTCAAATTACCCGGGAGCTTTCAACAACTAATATTAATCAAATATTATTTCAATATTAAATTTGTGTTATCATTTCACAGTCTAACTTAATCTCTTCACTGTCAAACCCTTGCATCAGTTTGATCAAATTAATAATTATATTTTGTTCTTATAGATTTTTTCAAGAGAAATCTATTCCAAGATATTATTAAAAAATCAACAAGCAGAATATTATTCGCCCATCCCAATGTTAAGTAAATATTAACAAACTGGTAGTTTTTAGTTTTTGGGTAGCCTGTGAAAGCAAAATGGAGAGGGCTTAACTAACAATTCACCCAAAATCACTTACGACAAGGGGGTATAAAACAAGACAAGTCCGGAAGTAGCTTCCGGACTTGTCTTGTTTTAATTCTATATGGCTAATCAGGCAATCTCTAACTCCCGATCACCTTTGCGAGAGCGCGACCGATCGGATGGCTGAATGCGGAGCAGAATACGCTTTTTAATCCGCATCCAACGCTCGTAAAGTTTTGATTCTTTCAGGAAATTCCACTTCTCGTTTTTCTCTTCTTTTTTATGCTCTTCTGGATCGTAGAGCATACCCGTGCAAAGGCAGTGCTTCCGATTAGTACGCGTCAGAATATCGAAGTTAGTACAGGTCTGACATCCTTTCCAGAATGAATCGTCGCCCGGCAACTCGCTTAATGTCACAGGTTGATAACCCAGATCGGAATTGATTTTCATTACGGCCAGGCTGGTAGTAATACCAATAATTTTAGCCGTTGGGAACATAGTGCGCGAAAGTTCAAACGCTTTCGCTTTGATGCGTGTAGCAATACCACTCTTGCGATGATCGGGATGGACAATCAGGCCCGAGTTGGCCACAAATTTACCGTGATCCCACGTTTCGATGTAGCAAAAACCTACCCATTCGCCCGACAAAGTCATTGCAATAATAGCTTTGCCTTCGAGCATTTTCTCCATCACATAAATGGGCGAACGTTTAGCGATACCGGTTCCCCGGGCTTTCGCGCTCTCTTCCATTTCGCGGCAGATGGTTTCTGCTAACCGCAGGTGGTCTTCGTTAGCCACCTGAATAATGTATTGATCGTTAACTATTTCTGGGGTGATCATTGTCGTTTATTGGCGGTTGTGAAGCCGCGAAAACGGAGACAGCGTAATCCGAGCTGGTTTGTTGTGAGTAAATAAAACGAGAAAAAAGACGGAAAAAGTTTACCGCATAGGCAAACAAATAGATATAGTCCTTTCGGACCTAAACCGAAATGGCGTAGTATGGAAGAAGGTCGGTATGTAGACGAGCTTTGCCATTGGTTTGTGCGAAAACGCGGACAATGTTAGAGAGATTATCCGGGTCTTGCAATAAAATAACGGTTTTTTTTCAGGATAGTTCGTCAGTGGTCAAAACATATTTATTAATCGTTAAATGCAATATCGTTACATCGCTAAAAATCAGGCAGTCACGATAACTGAGGCATCCGTAATTACTTAATCGGCTTTATTAACGTCTTCATGGCAAGTTCCGATTTTAGCGAGTAGCTTGCAGTCCTACCGACCGTACTTAAACATGTTACACTTCCGTAAATCGCTCTACCGTATCCTCGAAACTTCGGCAGGTAAACGCCGGGGACTAAGTCTGGCATTTAACCTGATTTTGATTACCATTATTACATTGAACGCCATCGCCATCGTTCTTCATACTGTCCCCGAATACGACCAGCGGTTTGCCAAATTATTCACCGACTTCGAATTGTTCTCCGTAGGTTTCTTTACTATTGAATACCTGCTGCGCGTCTGGGTGAGTGTTGAGAATGAAAAATACCATCACTGGTTCTGGGGACGCCTACGCTACATCTTTTCGACCAGCGCTCTGATTGATATACTGGCCATTTTTCCCTTCTACTTCTCGCTGTTCGCAACCGATCTGGCCATCGTTCGGATTTTACGCTTGTTCCGAATTTTCCGGCTATTCCGAATTTCACGTTACTCTCATGCGTTCCGCCTGATTCAGAATGTAGTTCAGGAAAAGAAGGAAGAACTGGTACTCAGTACGATGCTGGTTATTTTCATGCTCATTATTGTGTCGAGTGTGATGTATTACGTCGAACATTCGGCCCAGCCTGATAAGTTTTCGAGTATTCCGGCAACTATGTGGTGGGGCGTCACGGCCATGACAACCGTTGGTTACGGCGACATTCACCCAATCACTCCGTTAGGAAAACTACTAGGTGGCGTCACCGCGATTGTAGGCATTGGCCTGTTTGCCTTGCCAACGGGTATTCTGGTATCCGGCTTCAATGAACACATCCGCGAACACAAAGCACCTCGCCGGAAAGTGTGTCCGCACTGCGGGAAGGAGATTTAGTAAAGGCCCGCTAGGGCCTCAACAGCAAAGCGTCGGTAGAAAGATTGAACCTCTGGCAAGTATATGTGCCGCCAGGTACATAATGGTTGTGTACCTAACGGCACACTCGACTATTGGTATGCATACTTTCTCTACCGACGCTTCGCTGTTGAGGCCCTGACGGGCCAGTTACTAAAACTGTTCGATTCGTTCCAAAGGCCCGTACACTCCCTCTCTTTTATTGGCCTATTTCAGTTAATGCCATAACCTTTCTAAGTATTTACACGTACAATTCACTTGTTTATAATTAGTCTTAATAACTTTACGGTTGTACGTATTTCAACTACTAGTCTGTGCAAACAGACTAGTAGTTGAAATACGTACAACCTGCTCTTTATTCTTATTTATTCATGACCAAGCGTATACGTTCTTTCATATTAACCATACCCGGCCTCTTGTTCAGTTATGTGTGTGTAGCCCAAACTGGAGGAGTAGTTTCTGGACGAATTACATCTATTGATAATCAACCAATTGAGTCGGTTTCCATTTCATTAATCGAGATTCAAAAGGGTACATTAACTGACAATCAGGGCAACTATTCGATCACAAACATAGTACCCGGTAAATACACGGTTCGGGTTCAGATGCTAGGCACGGCCGAAAAAGATGTGCCCGTTGAGGTTATAGCGGGTCAGCCGGCTATTGTCGACTATAAGTTGACGGAAGAGAATATCCGCGCTTTACAGGAAGTAACCGTCGTTGGTAACACCAACAAGTTCTCGAAAAAGGAAAGCATCTACGTGGCTCGCCTGCCGTTGAAAAACCTGGAAAATCCGCAGGTCTACACCACCATTCCGAAAGAGCTGATTCAAGAGCAAATGGCGGTCGATTTGGGCAGTATTTCCAAGAACGTTCCGGGGGCGGGGATTCCGATGTTGGCTAACCAGGGCCGGGTAACCTTCCGTTCGCGTGGATTCGAGACTGAGCCCAATGCCCGGAACGGTGTAGCTGGAGCCGCTTTTTCGTCGATTGATCCGGCCAACCTGGAACGAGTTGAAGCGATTAAAGGTCCTTCGGCTACTTTGTTCGGCACTAGCGTATCGAGCAGCTACGGTGGATTATACAACCGGGTTACCAAGAAACCTTACAATGGCTTTGGTGGTGAAGTTGCTTATTTCGGTGGTAGCTGGAACTACAATCGGCTTACAGTCGATGCCAATACGCCCATCAATGCAGACAGAACAGCATTATTACGCCTGAACGGGGCAACTACGTTCGAGAAAAGTTTCCAGGATTTAGGCTTTACGAATACGATTAGTCTGGCTCCAAGTTTCTCGTATCAAATTACAGATCGCCTTTCGCTCTGGATAGACGTTGAATTTGGGCAAGCTAAAGGAACTTCTGTTGTCCGATTTAACCCGTACACGGGTAGCAACAAAACGCAATCTATTGCCGATATGCATTTCCCCTACAACCGTACATTCCTGAGCAACGACCTGACCTACGAGACGCAGATGATGAACATTTTTGCGCAGCTCAACTACAAAATTTCGGAGAAATGGACGTCGCAAACCATTGTATCCCGCGCCCGATCAACCATCAATGGCTACATCACCGCCCTGAATGGCCGAACCGATTCAACCCTACGGGCACAGGTCATTGTGGGTAATACAAATTTCATTGCGACAGATATTCAACAGAATTTCATTGGTGATTTTAAACTGGGATCACTGCGTAACCGACTCGTAGTGGGGCTGGATTATTATAACAATTACAATGATTTCGATCGAGTTACGGTCAATAATACGCCAACCGTCAATTTCCGCAATCCAGCCGCCAGCTACCGAATAAGCCGATTTAAAATTGATTCGCTTTCCTCTACCGGAACGTTGCGTAAGGAAAACAACGGGGATAATACGTACGCAGCCTATGCCTCTAACGTGATTAATTTCACCGATCGGCTAATGGCGATGTTAAGCCTTCGGGTTGATCGTTACCAATATCAGGGTGTGTACAATGTTACAACGGGCGTAACAGCTGGTGGCACGGCTGCTGGTGGAACAACGGCTGGTCCTTACGGCCAAACCGCGTTGTCGCATAAACTTGGGTTAGTTTATGAAGTAATTAAAGACCGAGTTTCGGTATTCGGGAACTACATGAATGGGTTCTTCAACCGAAGCGGGTCTGATATCAATGGCAACGTTTTCAAACCAGAACATGCCAACCAGCTTGAATTTGGGGTGAAAGGCGACGTGCTGAATCATAAACTCGTTGGTACAATCAGCTACTATAATATTCAGGTGGCGAATGTGCTACGGACCAATCCGGCTGACATAAACTATTCGGTTCAGGACGGGACCCAAGAAAGCAAAGGCGTTGAAGTGGAATTAACCGCCAACCCGGTTACCGGTTTGAATATCGTAGCAGGTTATGCTTATAACGACAGCAAATACACAAACGCCGATGAGTCTGTAAACGGCTTACGCCCGGCGCTGTCGGGTCCCGACAAGATGCTGAATTTCTGGATTAGCTACCGGATTAGTCAGGGCAATCTGAAAGGATTCGGTGTAGGTTTTGGCGGCAACTCGGGCAGTGCGTCTTTCCAAACCAACACAAAAACGGCTAAAGTCATTATTCCAGCCTATACCCTGTTCGACGCTACCATTTTTTACGATCAGCCCCGATACCGGATTGGCTTCAAAGTCGATAACCTGACGAGCGAACAAAACTGGTCTGTCCGTTTGACCCCACAGGCTCCAGCGCGGTTTTTGGGCAGTATGGCATTAAAGTTTTAAAAGTTTTTTTCTGACAGGATTAACAGGATAAAACAGGATTACAGACAAGAGAAAATCCTGCTCTATCCTGTTAATCCTGTCAGAAAAAACCTCAAAACTTATATAGAATAATTAAAAACAAGAAATTTGTCGTAGATTTTTACCAACAATCACTGCCTCCAGCCAGAGATATAATCATTAGCCGCTCAGATTGTACAAAACGATGCAAAACGTAAAAAAAGGATATACGTTTCGAAAACTGATCAACGACTTACACCTCTGGCTAGGCCTACCAAGTGCCCTCATACTTTTTATCATGTGCTTTACGGGTACGATCTACGTATTCAGTAAAGAAATAACGAAATGGCTCGATAGCGACAAGTTTGTCGTAAAGGCCGAAGCCGGTGCCAGCGCCATGCCCATAGCTGAACTGCTCAAGAAGGTTGAAAAAGAGAAAAAGGGCAAAACTACCAACCTCACGATTCCTAAAGACAAGACCGAAGCCTGGTTGGTTGTCATCGCTCCCAAAAAGAAAAAAGAAGCCATCGCTTCTGCCGAGAAACCCAAAAAGGTTAAGGAAAACGTAGCGACTATCGAAAAGAAGGAGGAAAAAGAGAAGACCGATAGTTACCTCGTTAATCCGTATACAGGAGTTATTCAGGGAAACGCTAAAACGCCAACGTCTGAGTTTTTTGCTACGACCCTGCAATTGCATCGCTGGCTCCTGATGGACAAGAAAATTGGGGGTGTCATTACGGGCATCGCGGCCCTGATGATGATTCTATTGCAGTTTACGGGTCTGATTTTGTGGCTACCCGCCAAAATCAAGAGCTGGAAAAAGTGGAACGTATGGGAAACCGGATTCAAAATAAAAACTGGCGGCAACTGGAAACGAACGAATTTCGACCTACACAAAGCGCTGGGTTTCTATTCGTTCCTGTTTGTTACGATTATGGCGCTTACCGGGCCTTATTTCGCATTCGACTGGTACAAAAAAGGAGCGAGTAAAGCGCTGGGAACTAAGCCGCTTAACAAAGAAAATCCATTTCAATCCGTACGTCCAGAAGGTGTTACAAAACCGCTTGCTCTTGAGCAGGTTGTAGCGAAAATCAATGAAACATATCCCTACGAAGGTAATATCCGGCTTATTCTGTCTAAAGATTCGTTGGGCTCCATTAGCGTTCAGAAAGCGAGAACGGGGTTTCTGGAGTCTGCCGCTATTGATCGCATGATTCTGGATCAGTACAGCGCCAAAACCCTTCAATTAGATCGTTATTCGGAGAAAACACTGGGCGAAAAGATCGTTGCTTCTGCCAAATTCATTCATACGGGTGAGCTATTTGGCGTCTTTTCCAAAGTCTTTTATTTTATCGCCAGCCTAATTGCTACCAGCCTGCCTGTCAGCGGCTTTTTGATCTGGTGGGGACGTCGTAACAAGAGTAAAGCCTCGCAGAAACCAGTTCCGAAAACGCAGAAATTGAGCGATCGACCAGTCCGAAAACCCGTCATAGCGAAGGTATCTTAATAGACCGAGCCACGGGCTGTTGCTCGCTGAACTTACTACGAAAGTATGTAATATAGGTTGGTGACTTGTTGGCTTTCCGCCCTAGTCGTGCTAACTTTGGATATGGAAAATTTCGTGGTCTCGGCCCGCAAGTACCGTCCCGCTACCTTCGACACTGTCGTGGGTCAGGAGCACATTACTACCACACTTAAGAATGCAATCAAAACCAACCACTTAGCGTCGGCATTCCTGTTTTGCGGACCGCGGGGGGTTGGTAAAACAACTTGTGCCCGGATTCTGGCCAAGACAATTAACTGTCAAAACCTGACGTCTGAAGGTGAAGCCTGCGACCAGTGCGAGTCGTGTGTGAGCTTCAGCCAGAATGCTTCATTTAACATCCACGAGCTGGATGCGGCATCGAACAACTCGGTTGAAGATATCCGTAATCTGATCGATCAGGTTCGCTACCCACCCCAATCGGGTAAATACAAGATCTATATTATTGACGAGGTGCACATGCTCTCGTCGGCGGCTTTCAACGCGTTCCTGAAAACACTGGAAGAGCCACCCTCCTACGCCATTTTTATTCTGGCAACAACGGAGAAGCATAAAATTCTGCCAACGATTCTGTCGCGCTGTCAGATTTTTGACTTCAACCGGATTCAGCCGGGGCACATTGCCAATCACCTCGCGAAGATTGCGGAGAAAGAAGGAATCTCTGCCGAAACAGAAGCGCTCGACCTGATTGCCCAAAAAGCCGACGGCGGTTTACGCGATGCCTTGTCGATGTTCGACCTGAACGTAACCTTTGCCGCTGACCGGATCATTCGGTATAAGGAAGTGCTGGACAACCTGCACATTCTCGACTACGATTATTATTTCAAATTGACAGATTTTTTGCTGGCGGGAAATCTCCCAAAAAGCCTATTGACAGTTGATGAAATTCTGAGAAAGGGGTTCGATGGGCATCAGTTTGTGGTTGGCTTATGCCGCCATTTTCGTGATTTACTGGTTTGTAAAGATGCCGCTACAGTTCAGCTATTGCAGGTAACAGAGAATGTTCGTCGGCAATACCTCGATCAGTCGTCTCGTGCACCAATGTCGTTTTTGTTATCGGCATTGAGCCTTGGTGGTCAGTGCGACATGAATTACAAACAGGCTAAAGATCAGCGACTTCATACGGAATTGTGGCTAATGAAGCTGGCTAATCTGCGGAACCTGCTCAACTGGGAAGCGCTTCCTGAGTTATCACTCAATGGCGCACACGGTGGAGAAACGAGTACAGTCGGTCAACTGATCGCCGAAAAAAAAAACGCCAGTCCCCAGTCTCCGCCTGAAAACAACCAGCTAACCGAAAGCCATCCCATCACGAGCGAACCCGTGAATGGCTATCAAACTACGGCCCCTACAAACGGAGCAGCAACGAATGGAACTGTCAAATCAACTGGGCAGGCAACAGGCACAAACGGCGTAGCAACTGCAACAGCACCCGTAAGTACAGTTGGGCAATCGGAACCCGCGCCCAAACCGAAGCCAATTCTACCAACACGACCAGCTAGCAGTCGCCTACGCACAACGGTTGCCCTGACATCGGGGCCTGTTCAACCTGTAGCTGACGCAGACGAAGGACCAGTTGTACAAACCCAGAATCGCCCTGACAAATCGTTTGATTTTGATGAATTGCAGGAAGCGTGGATCGCTTTCGCCAGACATCGACGCGAGAAAAGTGATATTACGACCGAGCAGGTTGTATTGAATCGTGATCTGGTTCTCGACGGCACAACTATTCATCTCAAACTCGATAATACGCTACAAGTCGATTTCCTAACCGAATTGAAACCTGAGCTATTGGGCTACCTTCGTAGTGAACTCCAGAACAGTCAGATTAAGATTGAACATGAGGTAGTTATCCAGGAAGTGAAGAAGATGATCTACAGCTCACAGGACAAATACAACTACCTCGCCGAGAAAAACCCAGCCCTGCACGAGCTGAGAAAGGTGTTGAATTTGGAAGTGGATTATTGATATATATGATATAGGATGTATGATGTATTTCGCGTCAGCCGTACACTCTATATCATACATCATATATCATTTATACGCCTTCGCTTCTTTAATCAACGATTTATATTCTCCCTCGGAGAGCGCTTTTTTATAATAAGCGCGGGCCTGATTATGATTATTGGCGCGAGCAGCAATACGCGCTAAACCGGCATAGGCAAAGGCGCGGTACTCCTTCGTGTAGGCCTCATTCGACGGGTATTTAAGGGCCGTTTCATAAGATTCAGCAGCCTCTTTATCGTCTTTATCCGCCAGTTCGGCCAGCATCCCGCTAAAGGTGTGAAAGGCCAGCGGGACTAATTTGTTAGGCATCTGCTTCAGTCGTTGCACATAAGGTCGAGCTTCGACGTAACGACCTGACAGCAACAACGATTCAGCATAGGTCATGGCAAACAGTGGATTATTAGGGTATTTCTCGACCAGATATTTTCCGTAAATCGCGGCCTGGGCTGGCTTCGTTTCGTGCTTCATCAGCAGGTGAGCCAGATAGTAATTGGACACCGGGCGCATAAATACAGCTTTACGAGTCGACATATCCATTTGCTTGATTCCCAAGGCAATGTCGCCATCAGCAAAGAAAAACATGAACGGCTTAACGATTGGATGGTCAATCGGATAACGTTCGACGTAGTAATTGTAAAGCCCGGTTGTGAAGTAGAAATCTGGGTTTTTATCCATCAATTTCATCCCATCCCGTAAATAATTATATGCTTTTTTCGATTCACCAACAGCCTTTAGTGATTCCCCCTGATTATGATAGAGCGCAGCCAGATAACTATGACAGGTCAGCATAAAAAAGACAGCCTCAGGGTCTTCTTCATTTTTGGCAAGCATCTTTTTCGACAAGCGTAATGCCTGATCAACCGCTTGCTCGAACTGAACGGTAGCTACTTTATTTTCAGCTAAAGGCAAGTTTTGAATATCCAGTTGCGTAGCTCGTAAAATTGGGGCAATTGGGTGTTGGGGATATTTAGACTGAAGTTGCCGAATCAGCGCATCAGCATCCGCAAACTCAAGATTATAGATGTGATCGAGCGTTTTCACAATGGCTTGCTGAACAACGGGATCATTGATAACCTGCGCCGAGGCTACTATTGGTAAACAGAGCAAGATTAAACTCAGGAAGATATTTTTCAGAATGGACAAAGTGGTAGACGCAAGAACGTTGTTTGATTCTATACAGCCGGAACTGTACTTTTGTTTGACGCGTATTATCTAACAAGGGCTTTACGCAAAAGATTCTTATTTCTACTAATGATTCATTACGAACAGTTTGTTTTAGATAATGGCCTGCGGGTATTCGTTCATGAAGACGCATCTACGCCAATGGCCGCCGTTAATATTCTGTACAATGTTGGTTCACGAGATGAAGATCCCAACAAAACAGGCTTTGCCCATTTATTTGAGCATTTGATGTTCGGTGGCTCGCGCAATATTCCCAGCTACGACGAACCCTTACAGAAAGTTGGTGGCGAGAACAACGCCTTTACCAGCCCCGATATTACCAACTATTATATCACCTTGCCGGCCGCCAATCTGGAGACGGCATTCTGGCTCGAATCAGACCGGATGCTCAGCCTCTCCTTCGACCCAACGGTGTTGGATGTACAGCAAAAAGTGGTGATTGAAGAATTCAAACAGCGTTATCTGAACCAACCTTATGGCGATGTGTGGCTAAAGCTTCGACCGTTGGCGTATAAACAACACCCATATCAGTGGGCAACGATTGGCAAAGACATCAGCCATATCGAAGATGCTACGCTGGACGATGTAAAATCGTTTTTCTTTAAATATTATCTGCCCAACAACGCTATTCTGGTCGTGGCAGGCAATGTCACGGTCGAGCAGGTAAAACAGTTGTGCGCCAAGTGGTTCGCTCCTATTCCGGCTGGTTCCCCTTACATCCGTCAACTTCCTGTAGAGCCTAGGCAAACGGAAGCACGCAAGGAGGAAACTTCAGCGAAAGTACCGCTTAACGGGTTATACAAAGCCTACCACATGCCCGGACGTTTCGACGCTGGCTTTCACACGGTTGACCTAATGAGCGATATACTAGGTCGGAGCAAATCGTCGCGACTGTACCAGCAGCTCTTACGAAACAACCCCTTATTTAGTAGTGTAAATGCCTACGTAACCGCTTCCATTGATCCCGGTTTGCTAATTGTACAGGGGAATCTTAACAAAGGCGTTTCGCTCGAAGAAGCAGATGCTGCTGTAGAAGCTGTTATAGAGGAGTTCATCAGTCAGCCGGTACTCGACGAGGAACTGACCAAAGTAAAAAATCAGGGAGAAGCTACGCACGCTTTCTCGGAAGTTGAACTTCTAAACCGGGCTATGAATCTGGCTTATGCCGCTAATTCTGGCAATCCAGACTTAGTCAATCAGGAAGCCGCTCAGATTCAGGCTGTCACATCGGATGATATCCAGGCGATGGCCAAGCAGGTACTTCGGAAGGATAATTGTTCGACTTTGTATTACCGAACGGCATGAAAATTCGCGTAGGCCAAGGGTACGATGTTCACCGGCTTGAGGAAGGCCGACCATTCTGGTTGGGTGGCATTCAGATTCCAAGTACGTTCGGGCCAGTAGGTCATTCTGATGCCGATGTAGTTTGTCATGTTTTGTGCGACGCTCTGTTGGGGGCCGCCAACATGCGCAATATCGGCTATCATTTTTCAGATAAAGACCCGCGCTGGAAAGGCGTTGATAGTAAGCTTCTGTTGGCTGAAGTACTCCGAATGGTGCGGGGCGCGGGCTATGAAATTTCCAATGTAGACGTAACGGTAGTCTTACAGGAACCAAAACTGAACCCACACATTCCGGCCATGAAAACCTGTCTGGCGGAGGTAATGGCTATTCCAGAAGACGATATTTCGATAAAAGCCACCACATCGGAGCACATTGGCTTTGTTGGCCGGGGCGAAGGTATTGCCGCTCACTGCGTAGCGCTTATATTTAAGGATTAGACCGTAGATTTTTATGATCCATAGGGTTAGGTTATGATTTAATGCTGGCTCACTAATGAATAGGTGCTATCACTGCCAAGAAATAGTCAATTTTGATCATTTTCAATTTCAAAAATCTTAATCAATCATTGGCATCATAACAATCTGCGTTCCATTGTTTAATACAGCCTCTTTATGAAAAACCTGCTTTACCTTCCGGCCTTCCTCTTACTAGGAGTCGTTGCCTGTGGCCAGCCCGCAAAGCCCAATCAACCCGCTGAGCCATTGGGTTTCGAAGAATACGATCCCGTTTCGACCCTAAAGGTGCCAGAGCACAAACTGACGCGATCCAAATATCCATTCATCGATGTGCATAATCATCAGTACCAGATGGATAATGAGGATTTGAGCAAGCTCGTTGCTCAGATGGACGCGTTGAACATGGGCCTGATGATTAACCTTAGCGGACGTGGCTTCAGCAGTAGCGAAACTGAAAGCACTAAGTTTTTCACGAGTGCTTTGGCGAACGTCCAGAAAAACTACCCTAAGCGAATAGCCCTGTTTACCAACCTTAATTTTTCGGATGTGAACGATAAAGGCTGGACAGCGCAGGCGGTGAAAATGCTCGAAGAAGACGTAAAGAAGGGCGCCAAAGGCCTGAAGATTTATAAAAATTTGGGTCTTAATGTCAAAGATGATAAAGGCAATCGCGTTCGGGTCGATGATCCACGCTTAGATCCCGTCTGGGCGAAGTGTGGTGAATTGGGCATTCCCGTTCTGATTCACACTGCCGACCCAAAGTCGTTCTGGGACCCAATGGATCGGTATAACGAACGCTGGCTTGAACTCAAACTCCACGCTGGTCGCAAGCGCTCCCCAACAGACCCTGTCCCCTGGGAACAACTTATCGCTGAGCAGCATAATGTGTTCCGCAAGCACCCCAAAACGACGTTCATTGCTGCCCACATGGGTTGGTACCCAAACGATCTGACTAAACTCGACAGTCTGATGAAAGTGTTTCCGAACATGAATGTTGAGATTGGGGCAGTAATCGCCGAATTAGGCCGTCAGCCACGCGCCAGCCGGAAGTTCTTCGAGAAATACCAGGATCGAATTTTATTTGGAAAAGATAGCTGGGTGCCATCGGAATACGCAACCTATTTCCGTGTCCTCGAAACCGACGACGAGTATTTCCCGTACCACAAAAAGTACCACGCGTTCTGGCGTATGTATGGCATGGGCTTACCCGATGAAGTGCTGAAGAAGGTGTATTATAAAAACGCCCTCCGTATTATTCCCGGACTGGACAAGAGCCAATTCCCAAATTAGCGTTCTTAAACACGGAGTTAACGGAGATCTCACGGAGAACACAGAGATCCTCCGTTAACTCCGTGAAACCTTCGTTTCCTCTGTGTTTAAATACAAATGAAAATTACCCAAATCAACCTCTACCGCTACGACATTCCGCTCAAAGCGCCTATTGCCATTTCGCTCGGTACCATTGAAAACGCTCGTAATATTCTGGTCGAGATTCAAACTGACGAGAGCATTACAGGTTGGGGCGAAGGATCGCATTTGTGGATGATTGCGGGTGAAACGCAGGCATCAGGGCTAGCGGCTGCGAATGATATGGCCCGTTTGCTGGTTGGCGCAGATCCGCTCAACATTGAGGGGTGTCTCAATACATTAACGCGCTACTTGCCCGCCCACCCTACTACCCGCTCGGCCTTCGACATGGCCTTGTATGATATTGCGGCCAAATCGGCCCGAATGCCACTTTACCAATTTCTCGGTGGCGAAAAACGTACACTCATAACCGACGAAACCATTTACATCAGTACGCCCGAGCGTATGGTTGAGGATGCCTTACGGATTCAGGCGAAGGGCGCCGAAGCCATTAAGGTAAAACTCGGCACTAACCTACGCGACGACATCGCCCGTGTAGAAGCCATTCGGAAAGCAATTGGTGATGCCACTCCCATTCGCACCGATGCCAACCAGGGGTGGGACGTTGTAACGGCTACGGGTGTATTGCGCGCCATTGGTGATTGGAATGTTCAATATTGCGAGCAGCCCATCAAAAAACACAACATTGCGGGCTTACGCCAAATTCGGCAGAAAACGACCGTCCCCATCATGGCCGACGAAAGTCTGTTCGAGGCTCCCGATGCTATTCGGCTTGTGTGCGAAGAAGCTGTCGATTATTTCAACATCAAACTCTCAAAAAGCGGGGGCATTTTCGAAGCACTTAAGATCAATGCGATTGGCGAAGCGGCCGGGATTCCCTGCATGATTGGGTGCATGTCGGAGTCGAGATTGGCCTTAACAGCCAACGCGCATTTTGCCTCAGCTCGTCAGAATGTACGTTTCTTCGATCTGGACGCCTGTTTTGAACATGCCGAAGATCCTGTTTATGGTGGCATTACGTACAATGGTTATCAAATCGAACTCCCCGAAACACCTGGCATCGGTGCCGAAGTGGATTCTGCTTTCCTGGCAAAATCCGAGCGAATTATAATCAGTTAAAAATGAGGAGTGAAGAGGGGAAAATAAGGTATGCACAGTGTGTATTTTTCACTCTTCACTCCTCACTCTTCACTCTATGACTATTACCACCGTTCAGTCAGTTGCCGATGTGCAGGGTATTTTGGCACTGCAACAGGCTAATCTGCGCAAAAACGTACCGATTGACGTACAGATCGATCAGGGCTTTGTAACGGTTGAGCATGATCCGCAGGTGCTCACCCGTATGAATCAGGCTGCTCCGAGTATCATTGCCAAAGATGGCGATACCGTTGTCGGTTATGCGCTCACTATGCTTCCTGAGTTTGGCACCGATGTACCGGAGCTATTACCCCTTTTTGCGCTGATCAATACACTGACTTACAACGAAAAACCCATACAGGATTATCCCTGGTATGTAATGGGGCAGGTTTGCGTGGCCGATGGCTATCGAGGCCAGCGTATTTTCGATCGCATGTTTCAACACCATCGGGAAGTTTATAGCGATCGCTATCAATTATTGATAACTGATATTTCGGCGAATAACACCCGCTCGTTACGGGCCCACGCTCGGGTGGGTTTCGAATCACTCCACGAATTTTTCGACCCCGCCATTGGCGAAACCTGGGTAGTCGTATCCTGGGATTTTCAGAAGTAGAATCGCTGGAGTTTGACGTTTGTAGTTCGACGTTTAAAGTTACCATCACGTAGCTGAACCTGAAACATTGAACCTGAAACAGAAAACAATGCGCCTGCTCCTACTTTTCCTATTTGTCTCTACTTCGCTCCTCGCCCAGCCTCTTCCACAAACGTTTACTCCCGCCAAATCGCCCGCCGATGCTGGCTTTTCTGCCGACCGATTGAAACGACTGGACACCTGGCTGCAAGAGCTGATCGATAAAGACATTGCCCCTAATGCCGTAACCTTCGTGGCCCATCGGGGTAAGGTTGTTCATTACAAAGCATTCGGCTACAGTAATCTGGCCAAGAAAACGCCCCTAAAACGGGATGATTTATACCGCATTGCGTCGCAGTCGAAAGCCATCACGACCGTAACGTTGATGACGCTGTACGAAGAAGAGAAGTTTCTGTTGGATGATCCCATCTCGAAGTACATTCCGGCGTTCAAGAATCCGAAAGTCCTGGTCAATTACGACAAAAAAGACCCCGTTGGCGGGAAGTACGAAACACGTCCGGCAAAAAGCGAAATCACGATTCGGCAATTGCTGAGTCATAACGCTGGGCTGCCCTACGAACACCCACTCGATCAACGGCCTGAATTCAAGGTTCCGTTTTTCAACTCCACCGCACCCGACAAACTCGAAGACGTAATAAATAAACTGGCCACACGCCCACTTCTCCGCGATCCGGGCAAGGATTCAACAGGAACGGGTTTTACTTATGGGCTCAACATTGATGTTCTTGGGCGATTGATCGAAATCCTTTCTGGCAAGCCCTTCGACGTAGCCATGCGCGAACGGGTGCTCAACCCACTCGGCATGGCGGATACCTATTTCTATTTGCCCGATAGTAAAGCCAGTCGGTTGGTGGAGTTATACAGCAAGGCAAGTATGGACAAGCCCTTGACACTACATAGCAACGAGGCTTACCGAAACTTTGCCGTGTCGGGCGCGAAAACCTTCTTCTCGGGTGGAGCCGGTTTGGTTAGTTCCGTAGAAGATTACGCCAAATTTTGTCAGATGCTGCTCAACGGCGGCAGCTTCAACAATAAGCGAATTCTGGGCCGTAAAACCATCGAGATGATGCTTCGGAACCAGATTGGAGCTGCCGAAGTCTGGGATCGCAAAGACAAATTCGGACTTGGCTTTATGCTGATAACCGAAAATTCCCACTATGGTGATCAAGCTTCGCCAGGCTCCTATAATTGGGGAGGTATGTACTGCTCTGAGTTTACCATCGACCCCAAAGAAGAGCTGATCATGCTCATTTTTACCAATGTGCATCCTTACGCCTACTACGGCGATTTTGTAAAGAAATTCCGGATTGCCGTCTATCAGGCGTTGGAGTAAACACGGGATTTCTGCTACTTTCGTTATGAGTCTGTCACTAAAAACGAACTGTTATGAATCCGCAAAAAACCGCCGTTGTCCTGATCGAATATCAGAACGATTTTACGTCGCCAGGAGGTAGTCTCCACGATGCCGTTAAAGGTGTCATGGACTCAACGAACATGCTGGCCAACACGCTTGATCTTGTTGCCAAAGCACGCGAAGCGGGTGCCATTATCATTCACTCGCCCATTAGTTTTCAGGAAGGTTATTTTGAGATTACGAAACATCCGTACGGCATTCTGAAAGGTGTTGTAGATAGCAAGTCGTTCCGAAAGGGTTCCTGGGGAGTCGATATTGTCGATTCATTAACACCCCAGTCTGGTGATATTGTCCTGGAAGGCAAGCGGGGTTTAGACGCCTTCGCCAGCACCAACCTTGACTTTATTTTACGTAGCAAAGGGATTGAAACCATCGCACTAGGTGGCTTCCTGACCAATTGCTGCGTGGAATCGACCATGCGCTCCGGCTACGAAAAAGGCTTCGAGGTGATTACACTGACCGACTGTACGGCCACCTTAAGCGAAGAAGAACAGGCATTTGCCTGCGCCAAAAACTTCCCCATGTTTTCAAAACCAATGACCCACAATCAGTTTCTGGATGAGTTGACAGGTGAAGCTGTTCAGGAAGTTGAAACGCGGGGGTATTCAGCGTAGAGATAACTAAAGACCTGATTTACTCAATAGCCTAAGCCCGTTCATCGCCGAACGAGCTTAGGCTATTTTAAAAAGGGGGAAAGCCCGTTTTTCTCCAAAAACCTACCGTTAAGTCATTTCGACAAAGGGTTATTTGTAAGGTGCATTGTTTCTTTTTTCTTGCGCATTAATGCCTTAGATTAAGAAATAACGGGACTAAAAGTGACTGATAATCTGAGAGGGCTAGTTCCGCGAGTTTGCGTACAATAATATGTTGGGTGCGAAGCCAAAAAGTAGTGCTTGCGGGGCGGGTTCCGTGCGACAAGTTGAACGCCCCGCGTGGTAGGTTTGGGCTTGCATTTCCGGGTCTCGGCTGACAGAGTGAACGTCTCGACAGGAAGCGGTAGAAACTTGTAAAGTAGATATGAAACCGGTGAAATCTACAGCAGCAGTATTAGCCTTCAATGCTCTCAATAGAAATATTGATAAGTATTGGGTTGATTGGGCAGTTGATATGCTCGTAGCTGGATTTGATACTGAAAATTTAATAATACTTGCAGGAGAAAGCCAACCGTTCAACCAATTTGAACTGCAAAAGTTGACGGACAAAGTTTTTGGCGAACTACATTTTGACTATTCAGACAAAGAAAAAACGATTAAGAATTACGTTTACTACCTCGTATGCGAAGGATTGAATGGTTGTATTGCCATAATCAAAGTATTAGGTTCGTTAAAGGACCTTTGTATTGAACTTGATTACGAAGACTATTTGTATGATTTTTATTTGCTCTATTTTGCCAAAGACGATTTATCCTACTCCGATAATCAATGGTATTGGAAAGGTGCTGATAAAGACAATATCGATGTGATAATTTGGGAGTCTTTGAGCAAATGGAAGATAAATTATGAGGAGAATGAGGGTATGTTAAGAGTAGGTTTGCAATAATTGGCTTTGCATAGGAGGCTGTCTGGTGACAGGCAGCACGTCCCGAGGGAGCGCTTTCAGCCCAACAGCCACTGTGTTCGCGGGCGAACGAACCCAGAAGAACTGTTAAATTGCCCTTTTTAAATGACGTCTGATTGTCAGGCAGTTGCAATTTAACAGTACATCCCAATGAGGGTGTAAAGGTTGAGGTTAAGTTAGTTGTCTGAAGTTGTGTCATCATCCATCAGCCCTCGGGGGCGTTGGGTGCATAGCCAAAAGTAAAAGCGCGTTTGCCGGGTCGTGTGCGACAGGGCGCTCGTCCCCGACAGGTTAGCTTTTGAGTTTTCACTTTAACAGTCCCGGCGACAATACAATCTCCTACTGGACAAGACTTTGAATGATATAGTGCTTCAAAACAAATTAATACTCCCAATGAGTTGTAAAAGAGGAAAAGCAAACCCAGATTCTCACACCAAATTAAAGCTTTTCGCGGACTCAGGTGGCTATTGCCAAAACCCTGATTGTAATACGAACTTATTTTTATCAGTTGGGAATTCGGAGTTTCATATTGCTGAAATGGCGCATATAATAAGCGCAGGAGACGACGGCCCTCGTTCAAATAAAGGTATTTCAAAGGAGTTGAAAGGGGATTTTTCTAATTTGATTATGCTATGCCCTACTTGCCATACTAAAATAGACAAAGCAGAAATAGAATTTCTCGATAGCTTAATTCTCAGTTGGAAGAAAATCCACAGTCAAAAAATAAACTTTTTATTTAATATTAAAGAATTTACAAATAGAAAAGAAGCTCGAAGTTCTGTTTTACCACTACTAAATCAGAATAAGACAATTTTTGATACATACGGCCCGATGACGGATGAGAGATTCAATCCAGAAAGCGAAATGCCAAGAATATGGATATCAAAAATCCATCAGTATATTCTACCTAACAACAGAAAAATGCTTGGAATTTTAGATAAAAATTATGGTCTTCTAAACAAAGAGGAAGTAAAAACTGTCGAGCTATTTAGACAGCATGTATTAGATTTTGAATCTAAACATATAAATAATGAAGACCTAAATGGATTGCAGTTTCCTGAAAAGTTAAATCAAGTATTTGTTGATTAGTCATGCCGAAACAATCTGCATTTGAATGGATCGTCGAAAAGCTAGAAGGTAATGATAAAGTAGAATCAATCACCGTCGATTCTGAGGACCTCCTAACTGTTGTTAGGACAGATGGTTCTAAATTGACTGTTACTAAGACTAGCTTGGATAACTTCAATGTTAGTAATACCAGGTCAATTATTGATGTGCAAATAGCAAACTTCATATTGCACACATCGAAGGAACCATTTGTATCTGGTAGCGTATTTTCCTTTTTGGAGGAAAGACAAATAGTTTTGGGAGGTTTCGGCGACCTTATTAGGGTTGTAAACCAAGGGAAAAACTGGCCATATCTATCACCGGAAGTTCGGTTTATTGTTCGAGGTCTGGAACAGCATACAAAAGTCAGTGCCGTTTATAGGCTTGACAATAAGCGGTATCAAATTGAGCGTCACGGCCTAGAGACGGTTATCATCATTGCCTTGAACGATTATGATTTAGGTATCGAATCAATTAGAAGCGCTGTAGATGAGTTTGGGCAATTTGATGCTGTTTTGAAATCTAATCCAAATGGAAGAATCACAAGTTCCGCAGTTGAACTTGCAGATTCGAGAGAAATTAAAGTGTTTAAATGGGGCGAACTTCTAGGGAAACTAAATTCACGATGGACTTGGAGGAAATAATATTAGAACTAAAAATTATTGGTGAAAGATTACATTTAAATGTTGAGAAAATTGACTGTTATATATTTGGATCAGTTTTGATTAATTCCAAACTAGCAAATGATGTTGATATTTTAATCATATATGAGAATTTACATGACTTGAGTATTTTAAAAAGAGAAATGAAGGCAATTGCATTACATTACCCTTTGCACTTTAGTTATTTTACATTTTCTGAAGAAGGAGAGCTGGAATTTATTCAAGAACAAAAAGCAATAAAAATATTCACTTTGTAAGCATACATAATATATTTGCTAAAAGCGAGGTTGATACAATATTATAGACAAACAGCCATACATAATTTTATTTTAGTAGGGCTGTAATTACCCATCATTGGCGATAATGAGAAACGTTGGTTGTCCGCTACGCATGGGGTAGTTGGCGGGTGACAGGGAGCCCGTCCCGTGGGAAAGTGGGCAGCCCAACAGCCACCGTGTTCGCGGGCGAACGAACCCAGAAGAACTGTTAAATTGCCCTTTTTAAATGACGTCTGATTATCAGGTAGTTGCAATTCAACAGTACATCCAAACAGGGGTGTAAAGGTCGGACGCTCCGTTCGTAATTTTGAGTTGTTTCCTCCACCATCAGCCCTCGCGGGCGCTGGGTGAACCGGCCAAAATGTGAGTGCAAGGCAGGTCACCTGTGACCGTGGAGTCGCCCTGACAGACAACTTTTGGGCTCGTTAGGCGGGTTTCGGTTGACACGAAAAACGCCCGGGTTGGGTAGATTCTTTGCTCAAATTACTGGATTGCTTGCGACAGGATGAACGTCTCGGCTTGGCAGTCTTGATAAAATGGGTTTCTGTATGTTTCCAATACCTTTGCACAATGGAGACAAGTGTTTATATTCCCATTATTTCGGATTACGGCTTCAAAGCCACCTTCGGCAACGAAACTGATAGTTTATTCCTTCGCACAGCGTTACAGGCCCTTATCAAGTCAGACATACCTATTCGTGAAGTTCACTTCGATAAAAACGCCTTTGAAGCTCTAACCATTGACAGCCGGAGTGGCATTTTTGACCTCGCTTGTACGGATGAAAACGGAAGTCAGTTTATTGTCGAAATGCAGTTAGGTTTAGCCCCTCATTTTGTACAACGTATGAAGTTCTATGCCTTGCACAAGTTCAATACGGTCGTCGAACGGGGTGAGTTCGATTACGCCAACCTACCTAAAATCTACGCTATTGCGCTGTTAGAGAAGAATATTTTGCCAACTACTCACTTCCATACAGTTGCCAATTTGCGAAGCGAGGAGGGCGAAATTATTGACAGCCAAATGACCGCACGGGCGGCCCCGGTTCATCATCGTAGAATTGGCTAAGTTTAACAAACAAGTAGCCGAGATAGAGACTGACTTAGACAAACTGGTTTATACGATGAAGACGCTCCATACAACCGAACCGACTCAGTACCCGGCTTTCTGGAATGAAGAATGGCTTAAACGGGCCATTGACGAGCTGGATACGCGGAAAATGACCCCAGAGGAGCGGGCGTACTTTGCCCGTGTGACCGCAGCCAATGCGGAAGCAGTTAAGGCTGAAAAGCTGAAGATTCAAGAAGCAGAAAAACGCAAAGAGGTAGCAGTAAAAACCGAAACAGTAAAAAAAATGCTGACTGCCAGCCAACTGTCAGTAGAAGATATAGCCAATTTCAGTAACACCTCTATTGATTTTGTTCTGGATATCAAGCAGAATCTCCAAACCGGCAAATAGCTAGCAATTTGCTCTGCCAAGTTCACGCTTCCGTCGACAGGACGCTCGTCCCGAAGGCAAGCGGGTCAGCCCAACCACCACCGAGTTCGCGAGCGAACACCCCCCGACAAACTGTTAAATTGCCCTTTTGGTGTATGCTTGATAATCACTGGGTTGCAATTTAACAGTACATCCAAATGAGTGTGTAAAGGTTGGTAGTCTTGTTGAGTGACGTAGCGTCATCATCTATCAACCCTTATGGCCGTTGCGTAAACAGCCAAATAGAAAAAGCGTGTTTGCCGGTGACAGGTTAACTCGTAGTCAGAATAAGCCTGATATGAAGCCATTGTTTTTACCCTTGCTATTGCTGTTTTCAGCTCCCGTTTTGGGGCAAACATTCACAGTAACACAAATCGACAGTATCGTACGTAGAATTGATTCAACAAAAGGATTACGGAATGCTGTCGTTGATGGGTATTTAAAGCGCAAAGGAAACAAAAAGCTAAAGGGTGGATTTTCTGATACTTTCTGGCTTACTCCTACTGATAACCACCTAGTGAAAGTTGAACGGGGAGAAACTCTGAATCACTTTGCTTTCAGAACTTACTATTTTTACAATGACACTCTGATTTTCGTTAAAACCTCCATTTACGCAAATCAATTAGCACGTAATCGTATTTCGGAAGGCAAGTACTATTTCTATGCTGATGTTTTATTGAAAAAACGAGAAAAGGGTGAGCAAGCAATCAAACCTGAGATTTTTATAAAGCAGTCTCAAGAATACTTAGTTAATGCAAAATCAATTTTTAACTTGTAGGTCAGTTGCATCCGTTCGTTACTATTCGTTTCGCATGATTCACCTGTCTGCGACAGGTTGCACGTCCCGAAGGTAGGTTTGGCAGCCCAATAGCCACCGTGTTCGCGGGCGAACGAACCTAGAAGAACTGTCAAATTGCTTTTTTTTATAAGATACCTGATTATCAGTCAATTAAAATTTAACAGTACATCCAAACAGGGGTGTAAAGGTGCAGTGAGTTCAGCTAGGTGACTTGCCCATCATCAACACCTTTGGCCGTTAAACGAGCACACCACATAAAGAAATGTAGTTGCAGTCCTCTGCCCGCATAAACCTCAGATTTAGACCGCAGAACAAAGCAACCTGATTACCAAACCCAATTAACGTCACACTGATGAATATTGGCATCAGCCGTAATGAATAACAGATTTTCTGTCATGCTCTGGGCAATCAAAAGCCGGTCGAATGGGTCACGGTGATGCATGGGTGAGCAAAAGAAAGATTCGTTTCATTACCATTAAGAAACCAAATAAGGGTGTGGGTATCAAGCAGTAAATTCATTATTGATAGTCCGCAAAATCATCCAGTGGTGCATCAAAATCAGGACTAATTTGAAATTGGCCTTTGGCGCTACCAAATACAGGTGTTTTTCGTTCAAGTGGCTTCTCCGTAGCTTTCCGAGTAGCCAGAAAGTCAACAAAATCAGCTACTTCTGCTTGATAGACAGGCGGTAAAGCCTGGTATTTCTGATAAAGTTGACGATACGTCATGCGTGTACATTGATTAACTCGCCCTTTAACAAAGATAGTGAGTTTACTTGTTCAACATCGTTATGACCATTTTCTAGCCGGGCTTATCAGCCAATAGCACTTTATCTTTATTCGAGGCAGATCGTTCGTTATTTTTGCAGCGAATATTCCTGGTGAGTGCTTCCAACCTATGCTTAAAAAAATTGGTCTTGTCGTCGTAGGGGTTCTGGTTATTTTAACTGTCTGGCAGTGGGAGCTAGTTAGTTACGGCTGGATGCAGGCAAAGGGCCAGTTGCATATTCTATGGAATACCCAGCCCGTTGCCGATGTATTGGCCAACCCAGCGTACCCAGATTCGTTAAAAAAGAAAATAGAACTTATCCGTGAAATCAAGCGTTTTGCTATAGACTCGCTTGGTCTTGATAAGTCGGGGAGTTACGAATCGTTTTACGATCAACAGGGAAAGCCTATTTTATGGGTGGTAACGGCAGCTCAACCGTACCAACTCATTGCCAGACAATGGCACTTTCCAATCCTCGGTACGTTTTCGTACAAAGGATTTTTTGAAAAAGATCGGGCCGATTCGACAGTAGCAGACCTGAAACGGGAAGGATTGGATACGCGTATTGGTGAAGTATCGGCCTGGTCGACATTAGGATTTTTAGATGACCCGATTCTGTCCAGCTTTCTGGACAGGCCGGAAGGTAGTCTGGCCGAGTTGATTATTCATGAACTCACGCATGGCACGTTGTTTGTGAAAAACAGCCTGGAGTATAACGAAAATCTGGCCGACTTTGTAGGCGAATACGGCGCTTTGCGCTTCCTGGCGCAGAAGTATGGCAAGACATCGGTTCAGTATCAGAACTATCTGGCTACTAAAGCGTTTTATGAACGTTATGATGAACACATTTTGCGCGGTACCCGAATGCTCGACAGTTTGTATAAGTCGTTTAAACCGACAACGCCTGTCGTAGTCAAAGATTCATTGAAGTGGAAAACTATTCGTCAAATTGTTGATTCATCAGATACATTAACCGATCAGCGAAGTAAAGCAAGTATACGTTCAGTAAAAAAACGGCAACCTGCAAAACTGAACCTACCCAATAATGCGTATTTTATTGGGTACCTGACTTACCGGAAACAACAGAATCGTTTTCGGCAGGAGTTTGAGAAACAGTTTGGTGGAGATTTCAAAAAATATCTAACATACCTTAAACAGACCTATCCATCGTTGTAAACAAAACCCGGTCAACGGGCAGTTGGAAGTATGAAGAAGTTATTGATTGGCATCGGTATTTTATCTGTTCTTAGCACGGGTTTTATGGCTATGAACAGCTATCGACGCGTGGTTAACAACAGTTTCGGACCAGGTGAACACATTGAATATCGGGTTCACTATGGCTTTATAAACGCAGCCGAAGCAGTCGTAGATGTTAGCCCAACGTTGTATAAGGTAAACGACCGCCCTTGCTATCGAGTCAATGTAGATGGCCGTACTGTAGGGGCCTTTGATCTCGTGACTCGCGTTCGCGACACCTGGCGCTCGTATATCGACACATCGGCTATTCTTCCGCAAAAGTTTTATACGAACCTTCAGGAAAATAAATATCGGAAGGAAGAAAACATCACGTTCAATCACGAAACCAATACGGTAAAAGCTGAGGAACGTACAGAAAAAGACGTGTTTAAAGTACCTGATAACGTTCATGATCTTATCAGCGGCTATTATTTCCTACGAACGATCGATTTTAACAAACTCAGTAGCGGCCAAATAATCGAAGTGCCTGCCTTCTACGACGATACCATCTATAATATGAAGGTTCGGTATCGGGGTAAAGATGTTATTAAGGCAAAGGGTGGTAAGATCAACGTGATCAAGCTGAACCCTGTGTTACCACCGGGCAATGCCATGTTTAAGGAAGAAGAATCGATCCGGATTTTCGTTTCGGATGATGCGAATAAAATTCCCATTAAGGTTGAAGTCGATTTATGGATCGGCTCGATGGCGATGGACTTAAAACAAAACTCTGGATTGAAACAACCGCTGAAGTTTTTTTAATAGTTTCAGTGGGGTAATAAAAAAGGCGTGCCACGGTTTTGAAACCCTGGCACGCCTTTTTTATTACTTTTTGTCATTCCGAGCGCAGGGAGGAATCTCAAGCTTAATTAACGTGAATTATGGCTCAGCTTTCATTTAATTCTTTGGTTATCAACGTTTTTTTGTCATCCCGACGTCAGGAGGGATCTTCGGTAAATAGCCAGTTGCCGAAGATCCCTCCTGCGTCGGGATGACAAAAAACTAGTATAATTCTATTTGTAAATCCTCCATAATTCATGTTAATTAAGCTTGAGATTCCTCCCTGCACTCGGAATGACAAACTGGCTCTAGAATGTAATCAGAATCGTTTTTTAAGTCTCAGAAGTCCCCGCTCAACAGCTGTCAGCCGATTCCATCGCATTGTCCAAAACGGCTCCTCAACAGCCCCAAAACTCTGATAGAAATCTCGAATTGATGATTTAGCAGGGCTTTCAAAGTCCAATACGAAGGCTTCTCCAGTTTTTTCCTGAATCAACTTGTCGATCAACAGTGTGCGGACATTTGCCTTTCGTCCAGTTTTAGAAGCCGCATTGAACAGGTATATAATTCGCTTATCCTCCTGCACAAACAAAACCCCGGCTTCAATTTGCCCATTATACAGAGCATAACGCAAAATGGCCATGCTGCGCTTAGTCAATTCACGTAGGAGCGCCCTAAACATGTCGTAAGCCCAGTCGGCCACGCTTCCGTCGATGGTATCTGCGTGATTTTCTCGAAATAAGGTTATGAGTGGTTCTGAGTCTATCGAATCCAGCATTTCCCAGTTTGGATTATTGCTAAACTCACGCTGCGCCCGACGGAGGTTTGTTTTTCGGTCGGGTGAGTAGTTTTGATAGATGGTCGAGTAATCAGAAGATAGGTTGAGTGTAAGAGTCGTGAGCTTCCGAATAGTAGTATGATTGGGCTGTTTATCAACTTGCTGGCGCGTACCGTAAACGGAGCCATATCGAAACGTCTCAATCATCAATTGAAAAAACGGGGTTGAGTCAACAGATTCAGCAAGACTGAAAACGTCCAGAAACTGGCAGAAGAATGGCTGATGGACGACCCATTGGGAAACAATTCCGGCTACACGCTTCCGGCGCAATGGAACAGGCATAACGGCCTGATAACGCCCAGCTTCATCTATTGAAACAAGGCCAACCCATTTCCAGTCGGGCGATGGCAACACGGCATCCAGATACCAGGAATAGCCATATAAAATTCGCTGGGGAGAAGCGGCCACACAGGCATCCCAGGCCGTAGCGTCGAGTTGATGGCGAGGAATGATTTCCAGCATGGCAAACGCTGAAAACCTTATTTAAACTGAGCTTTCAGTTTTTCAATCGCGTCGCGAGTTTCGGCGTGCTTGGCCACAAGATCGCTGATGGTTTGCACCGCATGAATAACCGTGCTATGGTCGCGGCCACCAAAATGATACCCAATGGATTTGAGCGATAGATCGGTTTTCTCTTTGGCCAGATACATCGCAATTTGCCGTGGGTGTACCAGTTCGCGCTTTCGGCTTTTGGCTTTCAGATCGGCGATGGTCACATTGAAATAATCGGCAACGGCTTCCTGTACCGAATCGATGGTCACCTCCCGGTCTGAGTCGACCACAATATTGCGGAGGGTTTGTTTGGCCAATTCAAGGTCAATGTCGCGCCGGTTCAGCGACGCCTGTGCCATCAGCGAGACAATAACACCTTCCAGCTCGCGCACGTTTGTGTTGACGCTATGAGCGAGGTACTCAATTACCGTGTTCTCGATATAAATGCCTTCTGCCTGGAGTTTTTTCTGAATAATGGCAATCCGCGTTTCCAGATCAGGTGTTTGCAAATCGGCCGAAAGCCCCCATTTGAAACGGGATAGTAAGCGGTCTTCCAATCCATCCAGTGCCCGTGGGGCGCGGTCGGAGGTCATAATGATTTGCTTGCCTGACTGATGGAGGTGGTTGAAAATATGGAAGAAAATCTCCTGGGTTTTTTCCTTTTTCTGTAAAAACTGCACGTCGTCGATCACCAGCACATCTACCTGCATGTAAAACGAGGTAAAATCCCGAATACCGTCGCTCCGAACGGCATTCAGAAACTGGTTGGTAAACTTCTCGGAAGTCACATATAGAACAAACTTATTCTGGTTGTTATTCTTGATGTAGTTACCAATAGCCTGTACCAGGTGCGTTTTGCCCAAACCAACCCCCCCATAGATCATCAATGGATTGAAGGAGGTAACCCCTGGCCGTTCCGCAACGGCATAACCAGCCGAACGCGCCAGCCGATTGCAATCACCTTCCACATAATTATCGAACGTGTAGGTCGGATTCAGGTAGGAGTCGAGCGTTAATGAATCAAGATCTTTAAAAACAAATGGGCTTTTGATTAGATCAGGATTAACATTATCAGGTTTTGACGTTTGTGTCGACTTCGTTGTTGGTATGTTTACCGTAAGCGGGCGGTTTTGTTCGTTGCCCTTATCGACGATAATCGAATATTCTAACTGCCCGTTAGGCCCAATGGCCGTATCGAGCGCTTTACGCAGGGCGTGCACAAAGTTCTCCTCAAGCCATTCGTAAAAAAACTCACTGGGTACCTGTATCGTCAATACATGCCCATTAAGCCGCAGAGGCACAATGGGTTCAAACCAAGTGTTAAAACTTTGTTCGGGAACAATCTCCCGAATAACATTCAGACAGCGATTCCACACCGTCGTTATTTCACGCTGCATGCCGGTCTGAGTAGTTATATTCACGGGAAGACATTTCTTATTACGGTTGGGGTCGCAAAAAAGGGAGACAAATATGAGAAAAATAGTTGACCCGGCCATACAGACCATGTCAGGTTTTTTTTGACAACCGCTGTCTTCCTTCCCAATGTTAAGCTAAAATTACGTGATTCAGTTGGAACGTCAAGGTGCGATTTGAATCCCTTTGAATAATACAACGAAGACACTTATTAAGCGGTAGCGGGCACAATTTTCCCTGGAAAAGATAAAAAATGTACTTTTACTCTCAATCATCGCAACGCACCTGATGGACTCTCTTTTATCATCGTTATTTCCTCCTGCCGATCAATCTGTCTGGCTAAAACAAGTTCAGAAAGAGTTGAAAGATGAGGGGGCTTATGAGAGTCTTCGCTGGCACACGGCCGAAGGGTTTATCCAGGAACCTTATTACACTGGCGATGCACTTACCCATCTGCCACTAGCCTCGATTCAGGAAGCACAGAAGCAAGTTCCAGGCTGGCTTAATGCGCCCGAACTACTTATTTCTACTGAGAAAACAGATAACTCCAGGCTTCGGGATGCCCTTACACAAGGAGCCGATGCGCTGGTACTTAACTTATCTACTCAACCAGACGTAGCCCCGCTGCTACACGGCATAAAACTTAGCGAAACACCCGTTTTTTTTCGTTTCAATGCCCAAACTAATGGGGTGGATTTGGTAAATGCCCTGGAAACCATTGCCCCCTATCATCTTAAAGGAGGATTACTGTCTGGCACCGATAGCACGACCACCGAGATCACTCGCCTAACGATTGATTCACCCCAATTTCGAACAATCTGTGCCAGTGGCCATGCTTTTCACAATGCTGGCGCTACTGCTACTCAGGAGTTAGCCTTTACGCTAGCTTCGCTGGCTGATAGTTATGATCAATTGACAGATGCGGGATTGACAATCAATCAACTTGTTCCTAAAACGATCCTCTCCGTTTCTGTCGGCACGAGCTATTTCCAGGAAATCGCCAAACTCCGCGCACTACGTGTTTTAATGGCTCGTTTTCTATCAGCCTATCATACATCATCCACAATACATCCTACCTACATTCACGCCCAAACATCCACCTTCTTCGATTCGACAGCCACCCCTTATACCAACTTACTACGGGGCACTACCGAATCAATGGCCGCTGTTATGGGCGGTTGCGATGCATTGACTGTGCATCCCTACAATACCGTTTTAGCGCAATCGGATAACCAGGCGTTTGCCGAGCGAATTGCTCGCAACGTGTCGCTGCTGCTAAAAGACGAGAGTTATTTGGCCAAGATTGCCGATCCATCGGCTGGATCGTATTACATCGAAACGATGACCCATCAATTAGCCGAATCCGCCTGGTCTCTGTTTCTGAACGTCGAAAAACAAGGAGGCTTTGCAAAGGCATTTGAGGCTGGGTTTATCGCCAGCGAAATCGATCGACCGTATCAGGCAAAAGTCGATGCGGTTCGTGGTGGAAAGGTGCTGGTTGGTGTTACAAAGTTCCGGTTTGATGAACCAGGCACCCAAGCCACTACAACTTTAGAAAGCGTCACTGCCAGCTCAAGTACAGGTTCATTACCCGACCGGCGCCTGGCCCAAGCGTTTGAATAATCCCGACAAGCCATGAGACCCGATTTCAACACGATACCAGATTCATTGTCGGTAGGCAGCCAGGCATTGGCAAACACAACGCCCAGTGCACAGCGACAAACAACCTATACTACCGCTGAGGGCATCAAAGTAAAGCCGCATTTTACAGTCGCTGATGTGGCTAATGCTGACCATTTGGACTATGCGGCTGGCATTCCGCCTTTCCTACGGGGGCCATACGCCAGTATGTACGTACAACAGCCCTGGACTATCCGGCAGTATGCAGGTTTTTCGACCGCTGAAGAGTCGAATGCTTTTTACCGACGTAATCTTGCCGGTGGACAAAAGGGCTTATCCGTTGCCTTTGATTTAGCCACTCACCGGGGTTACGATTCCGATCATCCACGCGTAGTTGGCGATGTTGGTAAGGCTGGCGTAGCGATCGACTCGGTCGAAGATATGAAAATTCTCTTCGATCAGATTCCGCTTGATCAGATGTCGGTGTCGATGACCATGAATGGAGCCGTATTGCCGATTATGGCTTTTTTCATTGTAGCTGCCGAAGAGCAGGGAGTTCCACCCGAAAAGCTTTCGGGAACGATTCAGAATGACATTCTGAAGGAATTCATGGTGCGAAATACCTATATCTATCCGCCCGAACCCTCTATGCGTATCGTTGGCGATATTTTCGCCTACACTAGTCAGCATATGCCTAAATTCAATTCCATTAGTATTAGCGGCTATCACATGCACGAAGCAGGTGCCCCTGCCCAGCTCGAACTAGCCTATACGCTAGCCGATGGACTTGAATACATTCGTACTGGCTTGCGGGCTGGTATGGGTATCGACGAATTCGCCCCGCGTTTATCGTTCTTCTGGGGTATTGGCATGAATCACTTCATGGAGATTGCCAAACTGCGGGCTGGTCGGTTGCTTTGGTCGAAAATTGTGAAGCAGTTTGATCCGAAAAATCCGAAGTCGCTGGCTTTACGAACCCACTGTCAGACGTCTGGCTATAGTTTGACGGAGCAGGACCCATTTAACAATGTTGCCCGGACGGTTATTGAAGCGCTTGCGGCTGTGTTAGGTGGCACACAAAGTCTGCACACAAACTCATTGGATGAAGCCATAGCCTTGCCGACTGATTTTTCGGCTCGCATCGCCCGCAATACGCAGTTGTATTTACAGCACGAAACCGATATTACCCGCGCTGTTGATCCCTGGGGTGGCTCTTATTACGTTGAGTATCTGACGAAAGAATTGGTTGAAAAAGCGTGGGCGCTGATAGAAGAAGTGGAGCAATTAGGTGGTATGACCAAAGCTATTGAAACAGGACTACCCAAACTTCGAATTGAAGAAGCGGCTGCCCGCAAGCAGGCGCGTATTGATGCCGGGAAAGACGTCATTGTCGGCGTCAATCGCTACAAACCTGAAACTGAAACCCAGATTGAGCTGCTCGATATTGACAATCAGGCCGTACGGGAAAGCCAGTTAAAACGCTTAAACGAGGTAAAGAAAAGTCGAAATCAGGAGAAGGTTGAAATGGCGCTGGCGGCATTGACAAAAGCAGCTTTAACTCAGTTTACCCCGGCCCCTCCCCTTAAGCAAGGAGAGGGGGGAAACTCTGCCCCGAGCTCCCTGCCCCCTGCTAAAAACCTCCTCGCGCTTGCTGTTGAAGCGGCTCGCCATCGGGCTACACTTGGTGAAATTTCTGACGCTATGGAAAAAGCCTTTGGCCGACATAAAGCCACGATTCGGGCGGTGTCGGGTATTTACTCTGCCGAAGTATCCGACGATGAAAACTTCCGGTTAGCCCGCGAAATGAGTGACCGTTTTGCCGAACTGGACGGTCGTCGCCCACGGATTCTGGTTGCTAAAATGGGGCAGGATGGACACGACCGGGGTGCCAAAGTAATTGCAACGAGCTTTGCTGACTTGGGCTTCGATGTCGATATGGGGCCACTCTTCCAGACACCCGCCGAAGTAGCCCGACAGGCGGCAGAAAACGATGTTCATGTTGTGGGTGTATCGAGTCTGGCAGCGGGCCACAAAACTCTCGTACCACAACTGATTGAGGAATTAAAGAAAATCGGACGTGGCGATATTTTAGTCATTGCCGGCGGGGTGATTCCAGCGCAGGATTACCAGTTTCTGTACGACGCTGGAGTCAAAGGCGTATTCGGTCCTGGAACGGTGATTTCGGTAGCAGCTCAGAAAATTTTGACTGAATTAATGGAGGAGTAGCTTACTAATTAAGACACTAAATGAATTTACTATCACCTGATTGGGGGCTCATTATTTGGCAAATAATTGTACTATCCACCAGTTTGTTTTTGGGGGGAGCCATAGTCCGCTGGGCAATACGGCAGTACAAACGATAGCTTATTACTAATTTTCTATAGAAGCTTTTTAATTTTGTATTAAGCGTCTTTCCATTTAATCCCACACCCAACCGCTCTTGCCGAAGGGGTTGTTACAGGCTTGCCTTCCAGTAATTCACTAACAGCACGCTCAACGTATTTTTTGTCGGCGGTTCCCACATCATAGTGATTGTTGTCAATAGCCCCAATATAGGCCACTGTAAATTGGGTACCATCTCGTTTTACGACAAACATATGCGGTGTGTTTGTAGCACCAAACGTACGGGCTACAGCCTGGCTTTCATCGTATAAATAGGGGAATGCGTAATTTTTGGCCTTAGCCCTCTGTTGCATCGCACTGTACGAATCCCCCGGCGACCGCTCAGCGTCGTTGGCCTGAATGGCCACAACTGGATACCCTTTTGCGGCAAATTGCTCGTTTAGGGCCATAATTCGACCTTCGTATGCTTTCGCAACCGGGCACGTATTGCAGGTAAAAGCAATGATGTAGCCTTTCACATCTGGCTTGTCGGCCAGCGAAACCATTTTTCCATCAACATTTTTCAGTTTAAAATCCTGTACCACATCGCCTACTTTATACCCGGTCGAGGCACTGTGTGCGTTCATCAATACCACGGTAATCACGAGAGCGATCGTGGCTAGCAAAGCAGCCTTTTTCATAGTTGGTTATAGTTTATATTGGTTAATCATTGCCTCAAGTTCTCCTGCTTTTACTGGCCTGTCGATAAACTGACGAATGTTTCGTTTTGAATTGATAATCAGTGTCATTGGCAAAGCACCAGACCATTCAGGGGCTAGTTTGTCAACCCAGGTGTTCAGATCGGGTTCATTAAGTAAAACTACTCGTGATTTAATTTTTCGGTTTTTAACGAAAGGGATAACTTTCGTATTCAGCACTTTTCCATTATCCATATTGACCAGCAGAACATGAACTGGCTTCTTGGCATAGGTTTGCTGAATGGCTTCAAACTGAGGCAACTCTTTCACGCAAGGCGCACACCAGGTCGCCCAGAAATTCACCACGTAAAGCGTATCATTCGGACGGCTAATCAGTTGCTTCAACTGCTCAAATTTGATTACCGGAACAGACTGACCTCGGGCAGCCGAACTATCCAGTAGCAGCGTAATAAGGAAAATGCCCAAGACCGACTTCATCCACGTAACTAATTTACAGATAGTCTGCTAACAATCAGAAAACGAAAACAGCACGGACTTCTATTGCCCTTATTGCCTTAAATCGATTCATTACTCACACCTGGGCTTCCCTTTAAGTGCAAATCTTTTACTCGATTCCTAACTTTCCGCATAAACGATTTACCCGGATCGATTTTGCCCGTTAGGTACGTAGGATCAGTTTCTTTCCAGATTGGAGTACCAATAAAGTCTTTATACTCGTAATGCCCAATCAAGTATTCGATGCTTTTATACTGCCGTTTCAGGTAGCGGACTAGTTGCACATTGGCTTTCATCTGTGCCTTCGTCAGGTCGTTGTTACCGATATTTTCGATCCCAATAGCACAATAATTTAGCCCGATACAATGCCGAGCAAAGGCCGTATCGGGTAGTAACCGAAAAATGGTACCATCCCGATCAACTAGAAATGGAACCGAGGTATTTAATCGGCTAGCCTTCTGAAGATCAGGCCGACCTGGTAAGACTGACGGATTGAAAATATCGAATGTGGCTTCAAGCGTCGGCACGGCTGTCCAATGCAATACAATCATTAGGGGTTTAATGTAAGGTTCCTGTTGCTGAATACCGTGTCGTTTGGCCAAGTATTCAAGGGAGAGTTGCTTCCGTTCTTCATCGAAAATAATAGGTTTATCAACGAATCGGAAGGCTGGTTGAGCACATGAATTGGACAGTATCAGAATGACCAGCAATAGGGAAGAAAGAAGACATTTCATAGGTGGTAAGTACAAGTATTTATTTAATTAGATAGGAGAATTTCAATAAAATAAATGATAAAATTGTGTCGAAATTACTCAGTGTTATCCAACAGAACAGTAGGTATTATTCACTAATTATTTTTTCAGATAATTGGGGTGTTCACTCAATTTTGAACATTTTTGCAGATTGTGTTAAGTATATTTAACTATCTTTTAATTGTGTTTTTTCGCTATTGGAGTGGAAGAATTGTTACTTTGTTGCGTTTTTACAAGCGGATGACATTAAAAATTGCCTCATATTCTTTACTGTTCCTTAGTTTGTTCCGTTTGCCTGCTTTGGCACAGGCGCCATTAACCTTACGGCAAACTCTTCAACAAGTTCGTACGAATAGCCCAGCTCTCCGAGTTGAACGGCTAAATATCAATGCAGCACAGGCGGATCAGACTACTGCAAATTTGCGACCAAACCCGGTTATTAATAATCAGACGCTGCTTCAGTTAACCCCCACCCCCGGTGCCGAAGCGATAGGTTTAATGAATCGGCAACGGCGGCAATTCTGGATACAGGCAACCAAAGAGTTTGATATTTATAATAAGCGTACCTATCGCAATCGATTCGCCGAAGCCAATACCAATCTGGCGGTTCGGAGCGTGGCCGAAACCGAACGTGGTTTACTTTTTGAAGCCGCCAATCGGTTTATCGATGCCTGGTATGCCCGTATTCAATTAGCACTTCTGCAACGCGCCAAAGCCAATGTCGACACGTTGGTGAAATTGAATCAGGTACGGCTTAAGAATCTGGTTATTACCAGCACCGACCTTACCCGAACCCAACTGATTTCAGACCAATATGACATTCAAACCCGTACGGCCCAACAAGATTTGAGTAATCGGTTGAATGAATTGCGCCTGGTAATCGGAACGAGCGATAGTATTACCGTCGCCATGAACGATTCGATTATTCAGCCGAATTTCACGTTGCCATCTCGCTTTTACATAACGCTGAATGCGTCGGAAGATAGTTTACTTCATCTGGCATCGACCACACGAACGGACGTGAAGGTGGCTGAAGCCAATATTGAATCGGCCCGTCGGAACATCGACTTGCAGCAGGTATTGGCTAAACCACGAAACGAGGCTGGATTTATCTGGAACCCCCAAAACGCGATTCCTTATGCCGGTATATTTCTGACCATCGAGTTACCCTTCTATAGCCGCAATCAGGGTGAAATCCAGAAATCGAAGGTACTGGAAGATCAGGCCGGGCAAGCTGCGGCCTTGGTACAGGCCCGAATTCGATCAGAAGTGGAAACAGCTTACCGCTCGTTTATGACCAGTCGGCAAAATATCGATCGCTATGCTGCTATTCGACAGGATGCCGACCGCGTATTAGCGTCGGTGCGTTATGCCTATCTACGAGGAGCCACTACTCTGATTGATCTGCTTCAGGCCGAAAGCTCCTGGTTTGACACGCAAACCGCTTATTACCAAACTCTTTATACCTACCGTCAAAACTATGTTCGGCTGTTATATGCAACCGGGCAGATTAACTCATATTAATGGATAATGCACAATGAGTAATGTAGCGATGAGTTAACCTTATCTGCTGATTATGAGGCTTTTTTTTATAGTGCATTACAAAAAAAAGACATGAAATTTTACGCGATACTTCCGCTGGTATTTCTGGCACTGGCTTGTCATGAAAAACCGAAAACGGTGGTCAAATCAATACCACGTCCAACCATAAGCACCGATGGTAGCCAGATTACCTTTCCTGACTCGGTAATGATGCGTCCATTTACAACACAACTCGCTCGGGTTGGGGCCGTCCGTACCGATTTTTCGGCTCCAGGCCACGTAGCGGCTATGGTTCTTCGTTCAGTAGAAACACCATCGGAACGACTGGTTTTATTCGATGATCCTGGTTTGTCGGATAACTACACGGCCATTTTGCAGCACCGAATCAATATCCAAACCCAGAAAGGGAATCTGGAGCGTGTGAAAGATTTACAGGCGCATGGGGCTGCATCGGGCAAGGAAGTCATTGAAGCACAGACTCAGCTGGCCAACGAGGAAGCGGCTATTATCTCAGATGAAGCCACGCTTAAACTGGCCGGATTTGATCCAAAGGCTTTGCGAACGGCCCTCCCAAATACGATTCTGGTTGTCTGCGAAATCCCTGAAAACCAATTTGGTAGTATTCGGCAAGGGTTAAACTGTACCCTCAATTTTACCGCCTTCCCGAACGAACAGTTTTCTGGCCGGATCGATAACGTGAATGATTACGTGGATAATACCACGCGCCAGATTAAACTCCGCATTTCGGTGGCTAACCCCGATGGACGACTCAAAGCGGGAATGTTTGCGACCGTGGCGTTTGGTGTTACAGAAGGGAATTTCATGACAGCCTCACGCGATGCTGTCGTAACGGTACAGGGCCGCGATTATGTATTTGTGCAAACAGCCCCCCAAACCATCGAACGTCGGGCGGTTCAACTCGGCCAACAACGTGATGACCAGGTAGTTGTGCAAAGCGGGCTGCGGGTAAATGATAAGGTTGTAACAGCCAATGTACTGCAATTAAAGGGGTTAAGTTTTGGGTATTGATAATGGAGGGAAGAAGGGGACGAGAGGGAGTAAAGGGAGAATGGTTTGTGGCAATACCCCCTTTCGTCCCTCTCATCCTTTTCCTCCCCTTCCTCCCTTAAAAATATGATTCAGAAACTAATAACATTTTCGCTCAAAAATCGCTGGATCATCGTCGGATTGGCTGTGGCGGTGATGGGCTTAGGGCTTTGGTGCTTCAAACTGTTGAAGATTGAAGCCTATCCAGACATTGCTGATACTAACGTTATCGTTATTGCTAAATACGATGGGCGAGCGGCTGAGGAAGTTGAACAGCAGGTCACGATACCTCTTGAGCGAGTCCTCAATAGCGTTCCCCACGTAACAGACCGACGTTCAAGGACCATTTTCGGTCTGTCGGTTGTGCAGCTAAACTTCGATGAGACCGTTACCGATTACTTCGCCCGTCAGCAGGTAATCGAGCGGCTTACAGGGGCACAACTACCCGACGGCGTTTCACCCGAATTGGCCCCACTTACTACGGCTGTAGGCGAGATTTACCGCTATGTAATTGAAGCTCCTGCAAGCATGACGCCCATGCAACTGCGCGATTTACAGGACTGGGTTATTATTCCCCAATTGTTGCAGGTACCTGGCCTGGCCGATGTGACAACCTTCGGTGGGCCAATCAAGCAATATCAGGTCATTCCCGATCCGGCTAAGCTTCGTAAATACGATCTCACGTTGCAGGACGTAATTGAGGCTGTTCAGAAAAACAACCAGAATACGGGAGGTAACGTCATTGCGCGGGGCGGTCAGGGCTTTGCTGTGCGTGGGTTAGGTGCCCTCAAAACGCCCGACGATGTACAACATATCGTTCTGAAAGCCAATGAAGGAGTTCCAGTGTTACTACGGGATGTGGCTAGTGTTGAAATCAACCCACCATCACCATCCGGTATTTTGGGTTATCGAATCCCCGATGAAAATCTGGATGTGATTGGCGCAACGGAAGGAATCGTCCTATTGCGTCGGGGAGAAAACCCCAGCGAAGTGCTCGAATTGCTGAAGGAGAAAATTGCGGATCTCGAAGCCCGTGAGTTGCCTAAAGGCGTGCATTTACGGATACTTTACGACCGGGGCTTTCTCATTGACCACTCGCTCGAAACGGTTGCCCATACGCTTATTGAAGGCATTTCTATTGTGGCCATTTTACTCGTGCTGTTTCTGGGCAGTTTGCGAGCGGCTTTGGTCGTTACGGTTACGATTCCGTTTTCCCTGCTGTTCGCCTTTATTCTGATGAAACTGGTCGGCATTCCGGCTAACCTGCTCTCGTTAGGCGCTATTGACTTCGGGATTATCGTGGATGGAGCCAGCGTTATGGCCGAACACCTGATAAGGCGGTATCGATCATCTGGCCCCGCCGATCGAAATCAGGGCATTGTGAATGTTACAGCTCGTTCGGCAGGTGAAGTGGCCCGCGAGATTTTCTTCTCGGTTACCATCATTATTCTGGCTTACATGCCCATTCTGTTGATGCAACGTGTTGAAGGAAAGCTATTTAGCCCAATGGCGCTCACACTTTCCTTTGCGGTTATTGGTTCATTAATCTGTGCCTTAACTGTTATTCCGGTATTGATTTCGTTTGCCTTCCGTAAAGTGCTGGCTCCCGATGGTAAGCCGTTGAAAGAACATAAAAACTTTCTACTGTCCCCCTTGGAGAGCGGCTATCAATGGCTCCTCAGATCGACCTTAATGAAGGTGCCAGGCATGGTGGTGGGCGTTGGGATGGCGGTTGTTGTGGTTATGATTGGCTTCGGTATAAAACTGGGTACTGAGTTTCTGCCCGAGCTGGATGAAGGCTCGATTTTTATGCGGGCGTTTATGCCATCGGGAATTACGATTCAGGAAAACGCGAAGATTTCGCCCAAAATTCGGGACATTATTAGCGCGTACAAACCGGTTAGTTTCGTGATTACCCAGACTGGGCGCAACGACGACGGAACCGATCCATTCCCAACCGATCGTACCGAAATCTTGATCGGACTGAAAGATTACAGCACCTGGTCGGATACGATTTCGAAAAAAGAGATTGTTCGATCGATGCAGGCTGAGTTGCAGGAAGCGTTTCCGGGCGCTTTCTTCTCGTCGGGTCAACCCATTATTGACCAGGTAATGGAAATCGTAACAGGAAGTGCCGCCGATTTGGCCATTTCGGTGGTCGGTAACGATCTAACGCTGATGCGCTCCAAAGCCGATAGCATTGCGACACTCGTGCGAGCGATGAACGGCGCGGTCTCCGTTAATATTGAGCAGGAAGGTCCTCAGGATCAGCTAGCTATTCGAATTAATCGTCCGGCAGCTGCCCGTTACGGCATCAACGTAGCCGAAATCGAGAACATGATTGAAGCAGCCATTGGTGGTAAAGCCATTGGCTCCATTTATGACGAAGCAAAACGCTATGACATTGTTGTACGATTCACACCCGAAAGCCGGGGTAGTATCGATGCCATTCGCTTATTACAGGTGCCTTCGGCAACGGGAGCCCTGATTCCCATGAATGAGCTGGCCGACATTCGTTATGTGCAGGGGCAGACGAACATTTATCGTATAAACGGCAAACGAATGGTAACCGTCCGAACAAATATTCGCGGGCGCGATCAGGGTGGTTTCGTGAAAGAAATCAGCGAAAAAGTAAGACAGCATATAAAAATACCGGAAGGGTACAGTGTTATCTACGGCGGGCAGTATGAGAATCTCGAACGGGCTGGCGGCCAATTAGCCGTCTCAATTCCACTGACTATTGTGGTCGTATTCCTCTTCCTATTTATGCTTTATGGCAACGTTCGGGATACGCTGCTCACGCTGACGTGTTTGTTATTCGCCTTGGCGGGAGGAATTGGTGCTTTACTATTGCGAGGATACAACTTCAACGTATCGGCCGGAGTAGGCTTCGTATCGATCTTTGGGATTTCGGTAATGGCGGGTGTCTTGCTCGTCTCGGCATTGAACCGAAACCTGATAGATAATCCGAAGTCGTTGCTGGAGGTTACGATTGAGACGGCACAAGAGCAGTTCCGGGCCATAATGGCCATCATGGTCGTTGCGATTATTGGTCTCGTGCCAGCTGCTATTTCGAGCGGCATCGGTTCCGATGTTCAGCGTCCATTGGCTACGGTTATCATCGGTGGTTTAACCACAACGCTATTTTTTGCTCCGCTGATCATTCCGCCTTTGTTTTACATCGTCAATCGACGTCGCCCACGCCCAACCCCATTGGATTCGACAGGCCATCACCTACCCGAGCCAATTGAGGAAGGAACGGAGATATAAAAAGAGTGAAGCATGTAGAGTGAAAAGTGAAGAATAGTTTACGATAAAACTTATTCTTCACTTTTCACTCTACATGCTTCACTGAAATCAGGCGAACTTCTCCAGTTGCTTGACCAATACACCGAAATCCTTAGGGTAGGGAGCAACAAATGTCTGTTCTTCGCCATCCAGTAATGTAAACGTCAATGAGTAGGCATGAAGCGCAACCCGTTGAATCAGCGGGAGTTCTTCCGTACCTTCTTTTAAGTTGAATTTACGCTTCACTTCCGACAGATAGACGGGTTTTCCACCATAAGTTGCATCATTGACGATAGGTGCTTTTAAACACATCAAATGGACACGAATCTGGTGCATTCTCCCCGTAATGGGCATGCACTCCACTAACGTCGTTGTCCGGTAAGCTGCCAGCGTATTGAAAATCGTTTCGGCAACTTTCCCTTTTTCGCGATCAATGCGAACCGCCGTTCCATCTTTAATCGGCGAAATCGGTAAATAGACCGAAATACCTTCGAAATTATGCACGCCATTCGTGACAGCATGATACCGCTTGGCAACTTCTCGGTGTTCAAACTGCATGGCCAGATGTCGGTAAGCCTCCGGATTCTTGGCAATGGCTAAAATACCTGACGTTTCTTTATCCAGTCGGTGGCCAAGCTGAGCATCAGGATGATAGGCTTTGGCCATCCGAACAATACTCTGTCCTCCTCGGTCAGTTGTCCGCTCGTCAAGCGACGCTACGTGCGGAGGCTTATTGATTAGTATGTAATCCTCATTTTCGAAAACAATGAGGTCTTCAAAGTTTAGTTTCACGGTTTGACGTTCGTAGTTTGAAGTTATTTACTGATATATGAGGTAGCTTCAAACTACGAACGTCAAACCTCAAACTATAAACTAAACACAAAAAGCCTCCTCCTTACCGGAAGAGGCTCGATAAACTATCTTAGGAAAGATTAGAGCGACAGGGTGCCGCGCTCGTAAGCCTTCTGAAGCGTAGCTTCCAGACCGTTTTTGTTGATGGTTTTAATGGCCGAAGTAGCCACTTTCAACGTAATCCATTCGCCGGTTGATTCAACGAAGAACCGCTTCTTTTGCAGGTTCGGGAAGAATTTACGTTTTGTTTTATTATTAGCGTGAGAAACGTTGTTTCCCGTGCGTGTGCGTTTTCCTGTGATTTGACAAACTCTGGCCATTACCGTACTCGTTTTCCGTATGAGGGCGCAAAATTCGCTAAACAATTCATAATCTGCAAGTCATTCCTTCTTTTTTTTGAATCCATAGGGGCAATGACGGCAACCATTCTGGCAACAATGCCCTCGTTTGAGATGGTATTTGGCCGTAAAAACCACATAGCCTTCAGACGTGTAGTAATAATCCTCATCCGCTAATCCGGCTATTTTTTTACCCGATGGTTGCAATTGCATGGTTTTGGGCGTCTGTCGAAGAAACTGTATTTTTGGAAACAAACGGTCGGCCTGGCTGATTGGTTGCAGATTTAAACCGCTTTTTACTATGATAATCGAACCAACAAAATCCCTCTCTGCTGCCGATAAGGCAATGGAATTGGAATGGCATTACGGTGCCCACAATTATCATCCCATTCCGGCGGTACTAACCCGGGGCGAAGGTGTCTTCGTTTGGGACGTAGATAATAAACGGTATTTTGATTTTCTATCGGCTTACAGTGCTGTAAGTCAGGGCCATTGCCATCCGCGAATTATTAACGCGATGATCCAGCAGGCTCAACGACTAACGCTGACCTCACGCGCATTTTATAACGACAAAACGGGCCTTTGCGAGAAATTCCTTTGCGAATACTTCGGCTTTGATAAAGCCCTGATCATGAATTCGGGGGCCGAAGGGGGCGAAACCGCACTCAAGCTGACACGAAAGTGGGCGTATAAAGTCAAAGGCATTCCACAGAATCAGGCGAAAGTAGTATTTGCCGCTGGAAACTTCTGGGGTCGAACATTGGCGGCAATTTCGTCATCGACAGACCCCAGTAGCACGAACGATTTTGGGCCGCTATTACCTGGCTATATTGTCATTCCTTACGACGACCTCGACGCCTTGGAAGATACGTTCAAAAGCGATCCGAACATTGCTGGTTTCATGGTTGAGCCGATTCAGGGCGAAGCAGGTGTAGTAGTGCCGCACGAAGGATATTTGCGTGGTGTTCGCGATTTATGTACCAAATACAATGTGTTATTCATTGCCGACGAAGTACAAACGGGTATTGGACGGACCGGCAAGCGCGTAGCCTGCGACCACGAAGGCGTTAAGCCTGATCTGCTCATATTAGGAAAAGCCCTCTCAGGGGGCACCATGCCAGTCTCGGCTGTATTGACTTCCGACGAAGTCATGCTGACCATTAAACCCGGCGAACATGGATCAACCTACGGTGGCAACCCGCTTGCCTGCGTTGTAACGATAGAAGCACTTCAGGTGATAGAAGATGAGAAGCTAACCGAGAACGCAGCGGCAATGGGTGAGATTTTCCGAGCCCGAATGACCGCTTTAAGTCAGAAAACAGAGCTGGTAAAGTCGGTACGAGGTAGAGGATTACTGAACGCTATTGTAATAACAGAACGCCCTGATTTAGGCGAAGAAACCGCTTGGGAAATCTGCCTGAAACTAAAAGACAACGGCTTACTAACCAAACCAACCCACGGCGATAAAATCCGCTTTGCCCCTCCGCTTGTCATTACAGAGGAACAAATGCACGAGGCCTGCGATATTATTGAGAAAACGATTTTGGCGTTTTAGAATAGCCAGTGTTTGACTAGAAGCGCCAGGAGCATTTGTATACTTTATAGAAAATATAATTACACTTGTCTCCATGACACCAGATAGACGCCTGAATCAATTAGAACCAATAGTGGCTGATGTTCTTCAGAAGGTTGACCGCCTAATTGAAGGCAACGGACAGATTATTAACGAGGTATCTAAAATACCTGGCTTGGAGAAAAACGTTAGTGTGGTTGCCACTGGTTTGGCAGCACTAACTATTGACGTTCAGGAAGGTTTTGCTAACGTTCGAGATGAAATCGCTAAGGTTGACAGTAAGATTTCTAGAGTAGACGAAAGTATCCGCCAGGAAATCTTTAGGGTTGACGAGAAAATCTCTCAGGTAGACAAGAATATCCGGCAGGAAATTTCTAAAATGGATGATAAAATTTCCCGAGTAGACGAGAGCATCCGTCAGGAAATTACCAGGGTCGATGACAAAATTTCCCGAGTCGATGAGAACATCCGTCAGGAAATTACCAGGGTCGATGACAAAATTTCCCGAGTCGATGAGAACATCCGCCAGGAAATTACTAAAGTTGATGACAAAATTTCTCGAGTAGACGAGAATATCCGTCGAGAGATATCTCGAGTTGATGGTAAGGTCGATGATTTACGATTGGAGATGAATCAACGATTCGATCAACTCGTCACGTTAATTCAAGATCGCTTGAAATAACTGCTTGGTTGAAAGTAAGTAAAACGGGCTGAATGGGGTTTCCTCATTCAGCCCGTTTTACTTACTGCACTGGCTGCCCATTCCTGAACGTGGCCGCTATTTTATCGCCATCTGCGAAATAGTACGTTCCTTTTCCGTTGGGAACATTATTCTGGAACCAGCCAGCATATCTATCCCCGTTACGATAGTAATACACACCATAGTCGGAGCGCAGATTATCCCGGAAGTTTCCCTTATATTTTACTTTACCATCAGCGTAATATTCCGTTCCTTCGCCGTGCTTGTCACCTTCTTCAAATTCACCGGCATAGCGTTCAAGCGTTGGGTAAACAAATACACCCGTTCCATCCTGGCAATCACCTGAAACACAACCTACGGTTGCTCGAATACTGGGACGTTGAGCGGGCGTTTTGGGGGCAACAACGGGGCGGGCAGATGTAGTGGCCAGGTTAGTATTGGTTGCCATGGGTTTCGGCGCCATAGCCGTTGGCGTTTTTACCACCGTCCGACTTTTGGGATACATAGCTTCGGCTTCTAACCAACCCTTTCGAATGGCTTCAATACGAGCAGGTTTGGCCGGGTGGGTCGATGTGGCATGCTCGTTACCAAGCGCTTTTACTGCGACAGTCGCTTCTTCCAGCGATGCCCCTAACTGGTGCAATACAAAGCCCGAAAACTTATCGGCTTCAATCTCTTTGATCGGTTGCCCACCACGTCCGTCAATGGTGTGCCCCTGCAAATGATGCCCAATTTCGTGCGCCATAATACTGATAGCCGACCAGTCGGTTTCAGTATCTTCTTCAATCTGCGCCATGAACGCACCATCATAAACAATAAAACGCTGACCTTTCAGAACGGTTGCAAAACAGTTATCGGTGTTGGAGCACTCAATAACTTTAAAATTGCGCTGCAGGCCGATAGGCTTTAAAATCCGATCGACAACCTTCTCTGCATGGCCGTTTGATGCGGTTGTTTGGGCACAAATAACATCAGGGGCAACATTACCACCTGTGTAACTACAAATAAACGTGCCGGGACTGCTGGGAATCTGCGCCAATAAGGGGCTAAAAATGGTTGCAGATACCAAAAGAATACATGATGATAAAGCCGCTCTCACAGGCATAACCGAATCGGGTTAATCGTTCAACACGGCAGAATAACGAACAGAGGTAAGTTGCTATTTTGGGGTATCATAAAGTTTTTACGCTTTATTTAAACTGCTGCACCGCTACCCTTCCTTTGGTACCGACGGCATAACAGGTGCCTTTGGCACAACCCATTGAGTGAAAGCCCTCCGTATCGAGTTGCTGCCAGGTTTGTCCCTGATCGGCTGATAAGCTTGTACCCGATGGACCAACGGTAAGCAGGCGATCACCAGGAAGCAGGGCAACAGCTTCTTTCAGACCGGGAGGATTAGTTTGCGTCAAAAGCTGCCAGCTTTGCCCACCATCCCGAGTAATAGCCGCATTTGGGCCAGGTTGTTGTTCCTGTTTGTAATTACCGCCTACAACCATCCCGTTTTTATCGCTGAAAAAATGCATACCAAACAGGCCGGTTGCTTCTCCAGCTGGTAAGGGCGTGTTCGCTACGTTCCAGGTCTTCCCTCGATCGCTGGAACGGAATACACGACCATATCGTCCACCACCCGATGCAATCCAAACGTTCCGCTTTCCATGCACAACCAGACTGGTACCACTGGCAGCAAACGCGGCTTCGTTCGGCTCCATAAGAGGTAATGCAGCGGCAGGAATCGGTTGCCAAGTTTTTCCACCATCGTCGGTAGTCAGGATAACCCACTTATTATCAACAGGATCGCTGAATACGATTCCATGTTGGTCATCCCAAAAATCGATTCCATCGAAAAATACGCCTTGCTGCTGCGTTTGGTAGAGTAGTGTCCAGGTTTGACCAGCGTCGTTGGTTTTGTAAATCCGGGCTTGTCCTTTTTCGGCTGGGCCGGCACTCATCAAATAGGCGGTTTGTGCATTCACAGCATGTACATCGCGAAAATCACAAGCCTGAGCGTCGGGTACAGTGCCTGTTTGCCAGGTTTTTCCCCCATCGGCCGTTCGCACAAATGTGCCTTTGGTACCGCCAATCCAGGCAACATCAGGACTGGCAACGCTCACCGCCCGGAAACTGGCATCAGTACCGATGTTTTGAAGTCGCCACTGAGCAAAACCGCTTAGAGGAATTAATAGACTTAATATGAACAGGCCGACTAATCGATTCATAGATTTAGCTCTTTGTTAATCAGGATGATGAAATTTGGCTTTATGCCGTGGTACGGTTTATTACTTTTTATAATACCGCTGAATACTTTCCGTTAGAACCTGATATACCTCAGATACACGCGGCTGATTGCTAAGATAGGCTAAATGGGCGTCAATCGTTGTCAGATCATTCCGCCGGGCTGGGCCGGTTTGCACATCGGCTGGATTTCGGGCTGCTAATCCTTTTCGGAACGTTTCGGCAATAATTGGCCGGAGTAAATCGAATTCTAGTCCCTCCTGCGTTGTCAGGTCATGGGCAAGTGCTATCAGGTGATTGGTGAAATTACACGCTAACACAGCGCCAATATGTAGGGTTCGCCGTTCTTCGGAGGTTATTAAATAGACAATATCACTAATCTCCTGTCCCAGTTGAACCAATATTTCTTCCGTAGCCGGATCCGAAGCTTCTATACACAGCGGAATTTCGTCGAATGCTAAAAAGGGCTGACCCTTGGTAAAAGTTTGCAGCGCATAGAAAACACCCGTTTGAACGGGCACATCGCTATAAATACTTAGCCAATGCGCCAATGACCGAAGCGACTGTCCGCCAGACGTATGGACAACTATCGCATTTTCGGGAAGTACCAGGCGCGAACAGACTTCTTCAAGTGCCTGGTCGGACACCGCCAGAACAAACAATTGGGATGGGCTGTCGGCAAAATTTAATTCTGAATGCGTATGGGCATCGTACAAATTACTGACTAGTTGGCGGGAGTGTTGAAGCTGACGGCTGTACACTTCATTAATGTGATGCCCTGCATTCTCCAGCGCTGGCGCTAAGTGCCAGGCGAGATTTCCGGCACCGATAAACGAAATTTCCATAGCCAAGTATAAAACATTTTACTTGAATCGTTACCCATAAAGTGATTGAGTAGGCAAAGTAAGACTTCTTATTGAATGGCGACTTGTATTCGCTAATTCGTTGAAAATATGGCGCGGTAATTGTAGAACGGCTTCCAGTAAGGTCGCTTAGCATCTTATTCTATAAGAAAATGAACTAAAACTTATTCGTATGAGGATGATTTAATGTGTATTTTTATCCCCTAATTATGCTAAAATGAAAGAAAAGAGCCATATAAAAAATCTATTGCTGTATTAGACGAATGGCCTAATTTTGGCCGTTTGATAGAAGAACGTATCCTCGCTCCTTAATTCTGAACCCGAAAGTACCCCCAATGGTGAACCACTACTTTGTTCACAGTTCTGTTGCCAGTCACGTTATTATTCCCGTTAGCAGGCTTTTGTTCATTCCGAACGGGTGGCTTATAGTGGGATGTTGGCTGCTATTAGGGCTGGGTATCAGCTTCGGCCAGAACCAGCCAGCGCCCGCCAAGAAAGGCGCTGCCGGACGACGTCAACAAGCTGCTGCCGATTCTGCACGAGCCAACGCACGTCGGCGAGCTATTATGCGAGCCGACTCAGCTAAACAGGCCATTCAAGATCGAAACGATAGTATTCGAGCATTACGAAGTGCCAACCGGAGGCCAACCGTTAACTGGCCTGACCGACGAGCTACGCGTTTCTCGGAGCGACCGTCAAAATCTCCCTTTATTCTTCGCGATCCCAAAGGTGTTTCGACCGATTTCCGGCTTGACCCCGAAGGGCGCATTGGTGTTACAGAGCGGGTTCGGGCAGGCGTGTCCTTGTCAGGAGCACCTACACCCAACTCAGTGCAGGGCCAAACGAGTGCACCTACAGCGGGCACAAGTACCCCTGCGGCTACGAGTCCGATACTGCCTCCCTCACAGTTTGGTTTGCCCTACCGGCCAGCTGAAACAATTCCGTATTCGACCTATAATCAGCTTCAAAATCAACGTGTAGAACAAAGCGTTTGGCGTGAATATGGGGCGAAACGCGATGGGCAGAGTGCATTAAGTGGCCGTGGGCTGGTTCCAAAACTCGAATTACCACCCGTTATTGACCGACTTTTTGGGGGTAGTCAGGTCGATTTTAAGCCCAATGGATTTGTAACGCTCGATTTTGGGTATCTGTATCAGTTTAATGACAACCCGGCTTATCCGATTCGGCAACGTCGTAGTGGTAACTTTCTTTTCAACGAGCAGATCAGTATCAACTTCAATGGTAAAATTGGGGAGAAACTAGGCGTACTCGCCAACTTCGATACTAAAGCGAGTTTCAATTTCGAGAACGCGCTGAAGCTTAATTATAAGCCAGGTGGCGGCCTACCTGCTTTTGGCACAGGACAGGGGTTACCCGGCTTACCGAAAGCCCCCTCGTTACCAGGAGCCCCTACGCTGCCGGGTATGACCACGCCAGGAGCGCCTGCATTCACTCCCCAGAACGAGAGCATTTTGCAGGGACTCGAAGTCGGTAATATTAGTTGGGCGGTCAACAGTCAGTTGATTCCGGGTGTACAGAATCTATTTGGGATTAAAACACAGCTGCGTTTCGGACGGCTGAACGCTACCTTAGTAGCTTCTCAGCAGCGATCCCGTAAGAGTGAAATTGTACTTCGTGGTGGTACATCGAACCGGCCGTTTGAGATCCGGGCAGATAGTTACGACGAAAACCAGCACTTCTTCCTGTCGCAATTTTTCCGGGCTAACTACGAAGCCTCGCTGAAAACAATGCCACAGGTAACGTCGGGCGTGAACATAACACGGATTGAGGTGTATGTGACGAACCGAACTAACACCACCGAATCGCTTCGGAACATTGCCGGTTTTCAGGATTTGGGCGAAGGAAACCCCTATAATCTGGCGAATCCGAACTTGTCGCCTAATACAAAAAATAATCTGACGCCTACAGCCAATGCTGCCAATGGGCTCTTTAGCAAACTAACCGCGAATCCAACAAGTGGATTTCGGCAGGTAGATCAGACGAACGATCAGTTGACCACCTCTTTTCAGCTGACCAAGGGGAGTGATTTTGACTTGCTTCGTGGTGCCAAACGACTGACCGATCGGGAGTACCGACTTCAGGCCGATCTGGGTTATATTTCGCTCGTAACCCCGCTGCGGAATGACGAGATTCTGGCCGTTGCCTACGAGTACACCTACCAAGGCCGTCGCTATAAAGTGGGTGAATTGACCGAAGATTACCAGGCTCGTAAAGGAGACGAGGTGATTGTGTTGAAGTTGTTGAAATCGTCCACGATACGTAACAACCTTCAGTTACCGATGTGGAACCTGATGATGAAAAACATCTACGGACTTAACTCATCGCAGATCACCCGGCAGGGCTTTCAACTACGGATTATTTATAAAGATGACCTGACGGGTATGGATAACCCTAACCTGCAGGAAGGACGCCGGACACAGAATCGCCCACTGGTGCAGCTGTTTGGCATGGACCGGCTTAATCAGCAATTGGATGCTCAGCCCGATGGCAATTTCGATTACGTCGAAAGTTACACCATTGATAGCCGGTATGGAAAAATAATATTTCCGGTTCTGGAACCGTTTGGGGCGTATCTGGAGAAACAGTTCGATGCCGACGAAGACAATTTAAAGGCGAAATATGTCTTTAGTGAGCTATACCGGGGAACCCAGGCTGATGCAAAACAGATTGCCGCTAAAGATAAGTTTTACCTGAAAGGCTCGTTCCAATCGGGCAACGGAGCCGAGGTGCAACTGCCATACGGCGTTAATGAACAGTCAGTTACGGTAACAGCGGGTGGTGTGCCACTAGTAGCGGGCTCAGATTACGTACTAGAGGCCCAGATTGGTAAGTTGCGCATCATCAACGAAAGCGTAACCAACTCGGGCCGCGAGATTCGGATTAGCTACGAACAGCCCGATCTGTTCCAGAACCAGATTCGAACACTTATTGGTACCCACCTGGATTATGTTGTTAATAAGGACGTTAGTATTGGCTTAACCGCCATGCACATGAAAGAGACTCCCGCCGGTTTCCTGACTCGGGTGGCATTGGGGAACGAACCTGTCAATAACACAATTCTGGGTATCAACGCCAATATTCGCAAAGATGCCCCTGGTCTGACGCGGCTGCTGGATGCGTTGCCAGGCGTACAAACTAAAGAAATGTCGACGGTCCAGTTCAATGGTGAAGTCGCGCAACTCTTTCCGGGTACAAACCAGAAGGCCAGAAACGAAAGTTACCTGGATGATTTTGAAGCGGCTCGAACGATTTTTGACCTAACCCGTCAACCCACACGCTGGCGGCTAGGCTCTACACCACAACAGTTTCCCCAAGGCTCGTTTGCCGATCCGCTACCGTTTGCTTATAACCGTGCCCGGATTTCGGTCTATACGGTCGATCCCAGTATTTTTGGTTCAACGGGTTTGCTGGGTGTATCGTCGAACATTGATGTTGAGGATGCAAACAAGCACATGTATGAACGACCTTTCTTACCACAGGAATTATTTCCAGGGCGGTCGGCAAGACCAGTGCAGTTGCCCGAAAATATTTTGGATGTAGCGTATTTCCCGGCAGAACGGGGTATGTATAACTACAACCCAAATCTGGATGCAAATGGATTTCTTCCAAACCCGGCCCAGAACTTTGGTGCCGTAACTCGGGCTATTGCCTCAGATATTGATTTCGATAATGCCAACGTGGAGAACATCACATTCTGGTTGATGGACCCATTTGTGAAAGGAGATGCCGGGGATATTCGATATGGACCCGGTTCCAATCAGATTTTAAAAGGAGGCACTCGCAAGAGCGGGGGGAAATTAGTGTTTAACCTGGGCGATGTTTCGGAAGATGTGGTGAAGGATAGCCGTTATGAATTTGAAAATGGTTTCCCGCTCGATTCTGCCATAAGCACACGGAACCCTGGTACCGAAACAACGGCTTGGGGAAAGGCTCCAACTCGGCAATTTGTGACGAATGCTTTTCAGAGTGGTTCGCGAGCGCAACAGGATATTGGTCTGGATGGTTTAAGTAGCCAGCCAAACATTCCGAGTGGCGTTACTGCTGAAAAGGACTTCTTCAAAAACTACCTAAACGCCATCCGCCCGAAAATTAGCGCCGATGCATTTGCCGAAATTGAAGCGGACCCTTCGGGCGATGACTTTAAATTCTATCTGGGCGATGATGCCGATCAGCAGAAGTACATTATTGCCCGGTATAAGAAATACATGGGTATGGAGAATAACTCGCCCGAAAATACCAGCGCCAATCAATACCTGACTCCTGCATCGACTACATTACCTGATATTGAGGATTTAAATATAGACAATACCATCAACGACAACGAAGCGTATTATGAATACGAGCTGGACTTGCAGCCTGATAAACTGGAAGTTGGTCAGACTAAATATATTGTTGATAAAGTGACCGTAAGTACGCCGGGAGGGCCAGTAAACTGGTATCAATTCCGAATTCCAGTGCGGGAGCCATCAGGTAAAGTAGGCGACATCAACGGGTATAAGTCAATCCGGTTTATGCGGATGTACCTGACGGGTTTTGCAGATCCTGTTGTGCTTCGGTTTGCCGAGTTGCAAATGGAGGCCAACCAATATCGTAAATACACGGGCGATCTGACGCAGCATGGCTTACAGGAAGTTCCTGAACCGTATGATGCAAACTTTACGGTATCGACGGTTAACATTGAAGAAAACAGCAGCACCCAAACCACCACGGCTGGAGGAGACAAATATCAATATACGGTGCCACCGGGCTACGTTCGGGATCGCGACTATACCCAACCCAACATCGTTGAACTGAACGAGCAGTCGATGCGGTTGAGCGTAACGGGTTTACGAGATGGCGATTCGCGAGGGGCGTTCAAGAATACCAATTACAATCTGCTGTTCCGGGAGCGGCTCAAAATGTTTGTGCATATGCACAACAATGAAACGGAAAGCGGTAAAGTGTCTGCTTTTGTTCGACTTGGTACCGATTACACAGACAACTATTACGAAATTGAAATTCCTGGCCTGATCGCCACACCAGCTGGTAATCAGGCGCCAGAGGTAGTCTGGCCCGATGGAAATGCGTTGGATTTAGCGCTTAACGAACTGATTACCCTCAAGGCAAACCGGAACCGGGAATTTGGTCGCAAAAGCTCGCTACCATTTACACAGCCATCGGCAGATAAACATTACCTGCTCACGGTAGTGGGTAACCCGGATTTGAGTTCGGTGCAATCGATCATGATTGGGATGCGAAACCCTAAAATGCTTGGTGATGGAGAACAGCCTAAGACCTTTACCATCTGGGTCGATGAGTTGCGGGCAAGCGGTTATGATCAGCATGCCGGGGTGGCCGCAGTTGGTGCGTTAAATATGAAACTCGCCGATCTGGGGACACTCACAGCATCAGGCCGAATTACGACCTTTGGATTCGGTGGCGTACAGACACGTATTGGTGAACGAGCCCTCGAAACGACGACTGAGTTTGGTGTCTCGTCGGCGCTGGCAATCGATAAATTTTTGCCAGCCAGTTGGGGCATGAAGATTCCGCTTTACGTCAATTACGACCATCGGAATGTTGACCCTCATTTCGACCCGCTCGACCCCGATACGCCACTGCAAACCTCGTTGTCGACCAAACCGGAGTCTGAACGCGACAGTTATCGTCAGTTAGTTCAGGATAATACAACACGCCGAGGGTATAATTTCTCGAATGTGAGGAAGGTAAAAACCGCCCCAAATGCAAAATCACACTTCTGGGATTTCGAAAACTTTGCGTTTACCTATGCGTTCAATGATATGAAGCGCACGAACATTCTGACGCAGGAATACCTGCAACGGCAGAATCGGGGCGGCATTTCCTATACGTATAGCGCACAACCCAAACCGTTTGAGCCGTTCCGGAATGTGGCTTCGTTTGAGGCTCCGTATCTGCGCTGGCTCAAAGATTTTAACCTGACGCTGTTGCCGTCGCTGGTCTCGATCCGAACCGATATGGACCGGAGTTTCATTAAAACCCAACTCCGATCATCTGACCTGACAACGAACGGGATTTTGCCGCAATTCGAGAAATATTTCCTGTTCAATCGGTATTATGATCTGACCTGGAATCTGACGCGTAGTCTGATTTTGACCTATCACGCCCAGGCCAATGCAATTATCGACGAACCAGCAGGCGACATCAATACGCAAGCCAAACGCGACTCGATTATCAACAGCATCAAGCATTTGGGACGGATGAAAAACTTCGTTCAGGACATTAAGGCCACCTATCGACTGCCGTTAGACAAGATTCCGCTACTCGACTGGATTGCCGCCGATGCCAGCTATGCAGTAGGCTATCAGTTCCAGGCCAATTCTTACGGTATTGTCGATTCGCTTGGGGTTCCGTTTGGTAATATCCTGCGCAACAACCGCGAACGGGGTATTACAGGCCGGGTCGATTTAATTCGATTGTACAATAAAATTCGCTACCTGCGCTTTGCCAATACACCTGCGCCGATACGGAAAAACTTTGCCCGTAACCCTGGCGATATTGAAGATATTGTGCGCGGAGAAAGTAAAGTCCTGAAAAACTTTACGCGTGCCTTATTGACCGTGCGTGGAATTAACTTCTCCTATAACTTGCAGGAATCCACCATTTTACCCGGCTTCCTGCCAACCCCGAAATTCTTTGGTCTAAGTGCCGAAAACGCACCAGGTTTAGGTTTTGTGTTGGGCAGTCAGGATCATAATATTGCCTATAAAGCGGCACAAAAAGGCTGGTTATCACCCAGCACGGTTCAGAATACGGCTTTCCAGCAAAATATTACCAAGAAGTTTACGGCTAGTACAACGCTGGAGCCATTTAAGGACTTCCGAATGCAGATCAACTGGCGACTTGACCGAACCGACGCTTATCAGGAATACTACCGACCTGGTTCGCAGGGTGGCCCATTTGAAACCCAGACGCCCGTGCGAAGTGGCCAGTTTAGCATGTCTTTCTGGTCGTTCCGAACAGCGTTTAAAGGGTTGCGTTCCGATAATAGTTCGGTTTTATTTGACAGTCTTGAGCAATATCGATCCTACTTTGCTGGCGTACTGAATAAAAAAGCAGGAGAGGCAAATCGGGCGGGAACCTATGATGTCAATTCACAAGATGTACTGATCCCTTCGTTCTTTGCCGCCTATAGTGGTCAGAAAAAAGAGAAAGCGAAGTTTTCGCCGTTCTATAATTTCCCCTTACCAAACTGGCAGATTGCCTACAATGGTATGTCAGGCTTAGGGTTTATTCGGAAGAAATTCTCCTCATTTACTTTAAACCATAGTTACTCATCGACTTACAGCGTCGGTAATTTCATTTCGAATCTGGATTATACAGCCGCTTACGTAAATCTGGCGGTACAGGACTTTGGTCCAAGGGTAGATCAGGTGACGAATCAGTTAGGTCAATTTGTGCCTATTGTAGCGATGAGTACTATTACGATGTCGGAGAAATTTGCGCCCTTAATTGGCGTTCAGTTCCAAACGAAAAATCGTATTAGCGGCCAATTGGCCTTCAACCAGAGTCGGGATGTTGCGCTAAGTCTGTCGAATGCTCAGGTTGCTGAACTAAGCAATAAGGACATAACGGCCTCTATGGGCTTTACACGGCAGAACTTCCGGATTCCATTCCGGATCAATGGAACGTATAAAAAACTCAAAAACGACCTGACGTTCTCCTGTGCATTGACATTCCGAGATACCCGAACCATTCAGCGTAAATTAGATGCTGAGCAGATTGTGACCGCTGGTAACGTAAACTTCCAGTTGCGCCCGCAAATTAGCTATATTGTTAGCAAGCGTCTGAATTTCAACCTCTACTTCGATCGCACGTTCAACGACCCACTCGTTTCGAACTCGTTTAAGCGAGCAACTACCGCTGGTGGCGTACAGGTGAAATTTAATCTGGCAGAGTAGAAAGCCCGTCAGGAATGAGGGTTTACAGAACTCAAGTCAGTTCGTTAATTGTTTATACTTCTGAGAATCGCTACGTTTGTATACTAAATAGTAAAAACCATGGAAAAGCAGAAAGAAGTTAAAGCTATCCGAGCGGAAGATTTAACGCCCGAACAACGGGAAAAATGGCTGGCTTTTTATCGGAAGGCAATGCAGCGCAAACGCGAAACCCAGGCAGAAATGCGCGAGTATGCAAAGACGCCAGAACATCAGGAAGTCATGCGGCAATTAAGAGAAGAAAATGCAAAGCGAGGAACCCCGTATTTATAATTACAAGTTCAATAGTGGATGGGATAGTGTATACTCATTTAGCACAAAGAACAACGTTGAATACGATGTTCGTTTTAAGCCTGGGATAGATTATGTCCCGCCTTATGAACCATGGCGAGATGATTTTTATGAACTAGTCATTGAAGTAATTACGGCTCCTAACCCTACTCATATTCCCGCAGATCGTGCCATCTTTCCAACGATTGTAGCCATCATTTCTGATTTCTTCGCCGTTCATGAACGGGTTATTCTGTATATCTGCGATGACTCTGACTCTCGCGAATTAGCTCGCAAGCGTAAATTTGATAACTGGTTTAACCGAAGCAGGAATCACCCGTTTGAGAAATATGACCTTCCGTCAGTAATTAGTGGTCCTGAACAATACTTTGCGTCAATATTTTTTCGATACGACAACCCCTTCCGTCAGGCTATCATTGCCGCTTTTGAGGATTTAGCAAACGGCGAGAAATAATTCCTTTTCTGACAATCAATCAGGAAACAGGCCAATCTTTTTGCGTAAATAAGCTCTGACCTGTTCAATTTCGGCAGCGGCTTCGTCCATTTTTCGGAGCTGGTCTTCCAGAATCGTTCGTTTTTCTAAGTTCGTCAGCTTGCCCGCTCGCCAGTCAACGAACTTTTCCTGTATATCCCTGAGTGTGAAGCCCATTGCTTTAATAAACTTAATTTGCAGCAATCCCGCTACATGCGATTCGTCGTATTGGCGATGCCCCCGTCGACTCTGGCGGTTGCTTTGTAATAAATTCAATTTCTCGTAAAATCGGATGGTGTCGGGCGTTAGCCCGGTTCGATTGGCTAGTTCGCGGATGTACATTTCACAAAAAAATGAGCGTTGTGGGAATTCTGGAGTTAACTCCAATTTGTTCGCTATACGAATATGAAACCATTCTCAACAATGACAAAAACAATTTTCATTACAGGCGCATCGAGTGGACTTGGCAAAGCCGCTGCAATTCTGTTTGCGAACAAGGGCTGGAACGTGATTGCCACCATGCGCAATCCCGAAAATGAAACGGAACTTACCCAAATCCCTGCCATTAAGCTCCTGCCGCTCGATGTCACGAGCCTCGAACAGATACAGTCTACAGTACAGCAAGTGATTGACTCAAGTGAGGTAGATGTAGTATTCAACAATGCTGGCTACGGTTTGGTTGGCCCTTTAGAAGGCACAACTGACGAGCAGATTGTGAAACAACTGGAAACAAATTTGCTGGGTGTTATTCGGGTTACGCAGGCATTCATCCCACATTTCAGAGCAAAACGAGCCGGTTTGTTTATTAGCACTACGTCGATTGGCGGTTTAGTGGCCTTCCCGTTCAACTCGGTCTATCATGCTACCAAATGGGCCTTGGAAGGGTGGAGTGAAAGCATGTCGTTTGAGTTATCCAAATTTGGTATTGGAATCAAAACAGTTTCGCCCGGCGGTATCACAACCGATTTTTCAGGTCGTTCCATTGTGCGAACATCGCACGAAGCGTACACGGATCAACTGAATAAAGTAATTGCCGCCTTTAGTGATCCGGCTCGCCGTGCCAATTACTCAACTGCCGACCAAATTGCTGAAGTCGTATATGAAGCGGCTACGGATGGCAAAAATCAATTGCGGTACGTGGCGGGCGAGGATGCCAAAGCCTTATATGCGCAACGCTTACAAGTGGGCGACGAAGTATTCAGAAAAGCCGTTAACGATCGGTTTTTTAATGAGTAAAGCCTTACTGACTATTGCCTTATCTATTCGTCTCATCACAATTTAGTAACCTTAATACCGGGTATCTCGATCAACAATCGACCTAGTATCCCGGTTGACTTAACAAACCCCAATAAACGAACGTATGAAATACAACCATCTCGGAAATACCGGCGTATTAGTTTCCGAAATCTGCCTGGGTACCATGACCTTCGGAGGAAATGGCTATTGGAAAGCAATGGGCGAGCTTCAGCAGAATGCCGTCAACGATATTGTCAAAGCCGCACTGGATAGTGGCATTAATTTCATTGATACCGCCAACGTCTATTCCTTTGGCGAATCGGAACGATTGCTGGGGCAGTCGTTGAAAACGCTGGGGATATCGCGTGATGAACTGGTGATTGCCACGAAAGTCCGTGGGCGCATGGGCGAAGGCAAGAATCAGGTTGGTTTAGGTCGTTTGCAAATCATGCAGCAGATAGAAGGTAGCCTGAAACGCCTTCAAGTTGACCATGTCGACCTATACCAAATTCACGGATTTGACCCCATAACACCGCTGGAAGAAACTATGCGCGGGCTGGAAGATGTGGTCAGAAGTGGTAAAGTGCGCTACATTGGCTGCTCGAATCTGGCGGCCTGGCAAGTGATGAAAGCCAATGGAATCGCGGAGAAAAATGGCTGGACGAAGTTTGTATCGACTCAGAATTATTATTCCATTGCTGGTCGCGATCTCGAAAATGAAATCGTGCCAATGGTACAGGATCAGCAGATGGCTATTTTACCCTGGAGTCCATTGGCGGGAGGTTTCTTATCCGGAAAATATACCCGTGAAAACAAACCCGAAGGCGATTCGCGTCGATTGGCGTTTGATTTCCCACCTGTTAATCAAGAGCGTGCTTACGATATTATTGAGGTGATGCAAACCATTGCTGAGGCACACGGTGTTTCGGTTGCACGGATTGCGCTGGCCTGGGTCTTGGCCAAACCTGGTGTGACAAGCGTTATTATTGGTGCCAAAAACACCGACCAGCTTGCCGATAACATTAAAGCAGTAGAAGTAAGCCTCACCAGCGAACAACTTGAGCAGCTCGATCAGGTCAGTTCAACCACGAAGCCCTATCCACAATGGATGATTCAACGGCAGAGTAGTGATCGACTTGGGGCTTATAATTTCTCACCCAATCAATCGACAGTGGTAAAGTAAGGTAGTCGCTTCGGTGGCCCGATGGAAAATCGTTTATAACTAAAGTGAGCCTGGCCAGCCACATTACCGTTTGCAAATTCGGCAGATGATACCGATTTTTGTGGGAATCAATCAAGACCCCTTTACAATGAATTTTCCCGCAGAATTAAGCTATACGGAGGATCACGAGTGGATTCGCATAGAAGATGATGGTACCGCCGTAATTGGCATTACTGAATTCGCACAAAATGAATTGGGCGATATTATTTTCATCGACGTTAATACCGTCGGTCAATCACTCGGGAAAGGGGATGTTTTTGGTGCTGTTGAAGCTGTGAAAACGGTATCGGACCTGTTTTTACCAGTCGAAGGCGAAGTTCTCGAACTGAATCCTGCCATTGAAAAAAGCCCCGAACTGTTGAATAGCGATCCATATGGTGAAGGGTGGATTATTCGCCTGAAACCTGTCGATGCCGGAGCAAAAGATGGTTTATTATCTGCCGATGCCTACCGGGAATTGATAGGCGCCTAATTCGCTGAATAGATTAATTGGAGGCTCCGAAAGGGGCCTTTTTTTCGATAATTACTTCATATGCAGCCCTCTTCGAAAAACGGGAGAGGGGAATTTTCTATGCAATTTCTAATCCGTTCTGCCCGTGTTGTTGATGCTGCTTCATCCTTGAATGGGCAGGTAGTTGATATCTTGGTTGACAACGGCCTGATTCGTCAAGTTGGCGAAAATTTGTCTGCCGATGCAAGCAGCGTGGTTATCGAGTCGGATAATTTGCATGTATCACCCGGCTGGGTCGATATGCGGGTCTTGGCACAAGACCCAGGCTACGAGCACAAGGAAGATCTGAACAGTGTTTGTAAGGCTGCCGCTGTCGGTGGTTTTACCGATATTGCGGTGCTACCAAACACGCAGCCGGTTATCGACGACAAAGGAACACTGGGTTATGTCCGGCGCATGGCCGAAGGACAACCTGTAAGTGTCCACGTTATTGCCGCTATAACGAAAAAAGCGGCTGGCGTTGATTTTACAGAAATGCTTGACCTGCATCATGCAGGCGCTGTTGCGTTTTCTGACGGTACCCATCCGCTCCAGAACCCTGACTTATTGCTCAAAACGTTACAATATCTGCAACCGGTTAATGGGCTACTGATGAATCGGCCAGAAGAGCAATTGCTGACTCAGTTCGGTCAAATGCATGAGGGTATTCAAAGCACCTTACTTGGCCTGAAAGGCATGCCAGCCCTCGCCGAAGAACTAATCGTAGAGCGCGATTTGCGATTGCTGGATTATGTGCTGAGCACGGGGCGCGGAGCAGAGAGCAGGGAGCATGACAAAACAACCCCAGCCCCGAGCTCCGTGCCCCCCACTCTTCACTTCTCAACGATTTCTACGGCCCGTTCGGTGGAGTTGATTCGGCAGGCGAAGGCGCAGGGATTGCCTGTTAGTTGCGATGTCGCAGTTCATCAACTTGTCTTCGATGACTCTTCGTTAGCAGGTTTTGATACAAATCTTAAAGTGAATCCACCCTTCCGGTCAGAAACAGATGTGGCTGCGCTTTGGGCCGGGCTGGCCGATGGAACGATTGATGCCATCGTATCAGATCACTCTCCTCAGGATGCCGAAAGTAAAAACCTGGAGTTCGATCAGGCGGAATTTGGCATAATTGGTCTGGAAACAGTTTTCCCTATTTTGGCCAGTCATAATCAGGGAAGATTGTCCTGGGCACAACTCATTGAAAAACTCACCACACGCCCTCGCCAAATTCTGCGACTTCCTGCGTTGAGCATTGCCGAAGGACAGTCGTCCTGTTTAACGCTTTTTGATCCGACCAGCACGTGGCACTATGAACGTACGGTTTCTAAGTCGAAAAATTCTCCATTTCTAGGTCAGTCGTTCACCGGACGCATAGTCGGTATTGTACATCACGGCCAATTTAAGCCTGCTAAATGAAAAGTATTCTGAATTATTTTAATCACCCGTTGCTAAAAATCCCACTTCTGGCTGGATTGCTAACGGGTGTTTTGTGTTTCCTGTATTTCCTGGCGCTGTATGCCATTGGCGTTCCCCCGTTAGGAAATATTCGAGTGCTGGATTTCGGCATTCACATTATTGTGATGGCCGCTACAGTCTGGTATTACCGGAAATATATTGGCCATGGTCGGTTGCATTTGTGGGAAGGGTTGACCATTGGTTACGTCCTTAATACAGTAGCAGCCTTAGTGACGGGCTGGCTTATTTATCTGTTTATTACACAAATTGATCCGGGCGTGTTTGCTGAATATGTAGTTAATTCTAAAAAGCTCTTACTAGATGGCAAAAAGCAACTCACCGATCAGTTTGGCCCAGAAACCTTTGCCGAACAGTGGAGTAAAGTTGTTAATATGCAGCCTTCGGTGCTGCTGCCTGATGAGTTGACAAAGAAAACAGCGTTAGCCGTGTTGCCCGTACTCATTATTTCGCTTATTTTCCGAAAGCAGGACTATAGTGTTTTGCGATAATCCGATCTAATTACTAGCCCAAGATTATGAATAATCAGACCTCCACCGCCCGTGTTGCCCTAAAATGGGGACTGATAACTGGCATAACCTTAGTGGTCTATTCAATCATTCTGTACACACTCGATCAAACGACGAACCGCTCGCTTAGTCTTATCATTTATCTGATTCTGATTGTAGGATTAGTGTTGAGTATGCGTGACTACCGTACTGCCAACGAGGGATACATGAGTTACGGCGAGGGCATGAGTACAGGAACTTTGGTATCGGCCATAGCAGGCTTTCTGTCGTCGCTGTTTACGGTTTTCTATACCCAGATCATTGATCCAGGTTTTCAGGAGCGTATCACCGAGCAGGTGCGCACGCAGATGGAAGATCAGGGGACTATGTCTGACGAACAGATCGATCAGGGTATCGAAATGATGCAGAAGTTTCAGAGCCCAGGCATAACCTTTGCCGTGGGTATCTTTATGACCATACTCATTGGTGTCATTTTCTCGCTGATTATAGCCGCTTTCATACGTAGGAACAAAGACAATCCGTTTGAATAGAAACAGTTACAGTTTACGGTTTACCGTTGGTTGATCAGCAAATAGGTACAGGCCAATCGTAAACCATAAACCGTAAATCATCAACTATGCTGGCTATTTTCCGTAAAGAAATCAACCAATTCTTCTCCTCGCCCATCGCCTATATTATCATGGGTGTATTCCTGACAGCAATGGGCTTACTGCTGTGGGTGTTTCCCGACACTAGCCTGCTCGAAAATGGCTACGCTGATATGGGCACCTTTTTTAATCTAACTCCCTATTTATTGCTCTTTCTGGTGCCGGCCATTACCATGCGTTCGCTGGCCGATGAAGTACGTTCGGGTACCCTCGAATGGCTACTGACTAAGCCTGTTAGTAAATGGGGCATTATCAGCGGAAAGTTTCTAGCTAGCTGGCTACTGGTCATTATCACCCTGCTTCCTACTCTGATTTATTATTTTACGCTTTATAAACTCGGTTCGCCCGTTGGGAATATCGATTCGGCGGGGGTGTTTGGTTCTTATCTTGGCCTGATCTTATTAGCCGGTGTGTTTGTGGCTATTGGTTTGTGGGCGTCGTCATTTAATGACAATCAGGTGGTTGCCTTCGTACTGGGTGCATTTTTTTGTTTTTTACTCTATGTGGGTCTTAGCGCGCTGGCTGGCTTATCAGCGTTGGGTGGCTTATCGTATTACCTATCTTCATTGGCGCTGGATGAACAATACCGAGCGCTGGGCAGGGGTGTAATTGATAGCCGAAATGTGATTTATCTGCTTAGCTTACTTATCCTCTTCCTGCTTTTGACAACCAATCGCTTGAAATCAACTCTATGAAAATTAATCCGACCGTATTTCGTTGGCTAGCCATTGTCTGGACCATTATTATGTTGATCGGGTGCCTCACTCCCCATGAGGAATTGCCTGGTGAATTAGTGGAGCTTAACGATAAAATGCTGCATGCAGCCATTTTTGCTCCATTCTCCATCTTGTGGATATTGGCTGGGGTTCGCATGAATCATACGTTGATAGCAGGCATTCTACTCGGAGCACTCATTGAAGTTCTACAATACATATTGCCGATTAATCGTAGTGCCGACTGGATTGACTTTGCCGCTGATGGATTGGGTGTCCTTATAGGGATAGGCTTAGCCTGGGCTGTCCAAAAAACAGGGGTTGTAGCCTGATAAAATCATAACGCATCTTTTCTGCTTATATCTATTGAGTGTCTACTGCGGATAGCCAGTTGATAGGAAATAATACGCCGGGAGAAATTTAAAATAGGATTAATTGAATTCTAACGGACCGAAAAAAGAAGAGTAAGGGAAAAATTGCCAACTTAACTGCTTAAATCATCAACTGTTATGCATATTGGATTCATAGGATTAGGCAAGATGGGGTTCAACCTCGTTACTAACTTGGTAAGGCATGAACACACTGTTGTCGGCTTCGATATTAACCCAGAGTTGGTTGAAGGTATTGAGAAGGTAGGCGCCCAGGGAGCTAACACGTTAGCCGACCTTTATAATGCGCTGCCCGAGAAACGCGTTTTGTGGCTGATGATTCCGGCAGGGAATCTGGTTGATAAGGTAATTGAGCAATTACTGGCGGTTATGCAATCGGGCGACGTCGTTATTGACGGGGGGAACTCGCACTACAAGGATTCGCTCCGGCGGCATGAATACCTGAAAGAGAAAGGCATTGGTTTCCTCGATTGCGGAACCAGTGGCGGTATTAGCGGTGCCCTGAATGGCGCTTGTACTATGGTAGGGGGCGATCCTGACGTAATTGAGCCACTACATGGTGTTTTTAAGGACATTTCTGTTGAAGACGGCTATCTATACACAGGCCCTGCAGGAAGCGGTCACTTCACCAAAATGGTCCATAACGGCATTGAGTATGGCATGATGCAGTCCATTGCCGAGGGCTTTGAAGTACTAGAGAAAAGCCAATTCCCGTTCGATTTTGAAGCTGTTGCCAAAATGTGGAGTCATGGCTCAGTGATTCGTGGCTGGCTCATGGAACTGACGGAAGACGCGTTCCGGAAAGACCCTAAACTGGATACAATTAAAGGGAAGATGTTCTCATCGGGCGAAGGGCGCTGGACGCTCGATGCGGCCCTTGATCTGGGTGTTCCAACACCCGTAATCGCGATGTCCTTACTAACCCGTTATCGCTCCTTACAGGATGATACCTTCACCGGGAAAGTAGTAGCAGCTTTGCGCAATGAGTTCGGCGGCCATGCCGTCGAGAAAAAATAAAAAGGTCCTAACGATAAATAGTTAAATAAAGTTCTGTTTTTTTCGTTAGTATTACACAAAGGTTCGGGTCGTTTCAATTTCGCTATGAACGATAATTGAAGCGACCCGAATTTTTGTATCCTATTATTCCTTAAACCGCCGTACCTGTTGCATGAAATTATTGAGCACTATCCACGACCCTACGTTCAAAGGTGGAAATTACAATAGGCTGGATCGTTTTTTCCTCCAGTTTATTAAAGATGAACGAGACCTGCCCTTTATTTATCTTACCCTTCGCATTTGCCTGACGCTTGTTCCCTTAAGCGTTTTGCTGTTTATGCCCTTTTTGACGGGTTGGGCCTGGTGGGCGATCGCTGTTCTTCATTTATTTTTTAGTAATCTGGGCGTCAAAGGTCCCTTTGGTTTGATGCTTCACTGTACAAGCCACCGTCAGTTTTTTAAGACCGAGTATGACTGGATGAATAAATTTCTGCCCTGGATACTGGCGCCTTTCTTTGGTCATACCCCCGAAACCTATTATAGTCATCATATTGGCATGCACCATCCTGAGAATAATCTCGAAGAGGATGATAGTAGTACAATGACCTTCCAACGCGATAGCTTCCGAAGCTTCCTGGCTTATTTCGGGCGTTTTTTTGTGGTTGGTGTACGTAATTTGCTGGGCTATCTCCGGCAGAAAAATCGCCCTAAACTAGCGACACGTGCGCTAACAGGTGAAATCCTGTTTGCGGTTGTTTGCATTGGGCTATGCTTTGTAAACTGGCGCGCTACGGTACTGGTATTTCTGCTGCCGCTTGTTATCTATCGATTTATTGCGATGTTGGGTAACTGGACCCAACACTGTTTTGTCGATTTTGACGATCCAGGTAATGCTTACAAAAACAGTATAACCTGCATCAATGTGCGCTATAACAAAAAATGCTGGAATGACGGTTATCACATTAGTCACCATGTTCGGCCAGCCATGCACTGGACTGAGCATCCCACATTTTTCATGAAAACTATTGATAAATACGCACAGAATCAGGCTGTTGTTTTCGATGGAATTGATTTCGGGCAAGTATTTTTCCTGCTCATGTTTAAGCGCTATGATGTGCTGGCTCGAAACATGGTCAATATTAACGGGGCTTTTGCTGATGATGACGAAGCCATTGCACTGCTACGACGACGCACAAAGCGAATTCCCTTGAAGACTGTAGTCACAGACATGCCGCAGGTGTCGGCGGTGGCTGCATAAATTGTATAAACACAGAGACACGGAGAACACAGAGTGGTAAATAATGCTCTGTGTTCTCCGTGTCTCTGTGTTTAGCTCTAACTATTGCCGCCATCGATTTGCTTTTCAATAATCTGCTGAACGTCGACAGGTACATTCGATAAGAAATCGTAGCCAGTTAACTTTTCCAGTTCGTCTACACTGGTTAGATAAGCTCGCCAGGGCTTGTCGGCAGCGGTCTGATTATTAGGGATATTGACAGCAATGACGCGCGTATTAGAAGTAAGCTGAAATCCATTATCACTCCCGTTAGGGACAACGACCAGTATTTTCCAGAGCGTAGCCGGAACGGTCAGTTTGCCATTAGCGATTGTGGTTGCATAGCCGTTTTGTCCGGTTCCTCCGGTACCACTTACACCAGCAATAATATAGACATCATTACCGTTGCTCATCAGTTGACGTTCGTAATCTTCTAAACTTTTCCAGACCTCCCGATTGTGTCGTGGCGCTTGTGGCACGATGTTGGATAGGATGAATGTGGCGGCATTATCTTCGGGGCTTGAATCCCGATCGTCGGATGGACAGAGGTGCCCCCGGTCAAAGCCCGTATTCGTATAATCGTTTGGTCGAGCAGCATACCAGCCCGTTGGTAACGTTTGATCAGGTTTGAACTCGGTTGTTCGTTTGGCATCACCTTTCCAGGAAGGACTTAGGCGCCAGCTTACCCAGTTAGCAATGCCTCGGCTACGATTATAAGACAGTGTATACTGAGGACGCGTAATGGGGTAATTATCCGGATCACTGATCGACGCTCCACTCGGGTTTCCGAGAGCAAGATTATCCGCGCGGTTAAGACTTTGAGAAGGAAATGTTGTTGCTGGAGCAGTCGGTCGTACAGTAGCGCACCCGTTCAGAAGGACGCCCAGACTGACCGCCAAAATAATAGTTTTGAACGGATGATGAAGTTGAATTGATTTTGCTGACATTCTTACGGAACTTTACGATCAATCCATAAATGTAGTGATTCTCGACGTAGCCCTTTAGTAAATCTAACGAGAGAATTTAAGTGACCTAAAATAGACGAGCATCTGCTGTTATGGCTAAAAAAAAGCAATCTTCTGGCTACGAGAATCCTCGCTCCGTAGCGCCTAAACCTACACCAACTCCAACCCAGGGTGCTGCGCGTACCAATGCAACCAGACCCGTTGATACCACACAACGTCCTCCTGTTCGATCAACCCCGGCAAAACCAGCTGTTACGGATGATTTACCGATCGAACGACGTCCGATTGAGTGGTGGCCGCCAGTTGTCCTAGCCTTGCTGGGAGTAGCCCTGTATATCAATACGTTTGGCCACCAGTATGCGCTCGACGACATTGCCGCTGTTGGTCAGAATTTGTTTGTTAAAAAAGGTCTTGCGGGTATCCCCGATTTGCTCCGTACGGAGTTCTGGCATTTCAGTAATATCTCACTAGGCTACTATCGTCCGCTGTCGCTCATTACGTTTGCGATGGAGCAGGAATATTTTAAAGATAACCCAAACATCAGCCACATGATTAATGCGGGTCTCTACGGAGTGACTGGTTTGGTTGTTGGCGTGTTGTTGCAAAAATGGCTGACGAAGCAAACGATTACCGCGTTTTTGATTGGCCTGGTCTTTATTGCCCATCCGCTACATACTGAGATTGTTGCCAACATCAAAGGGCGTGATGAAATTCTGAGCTTCCTGTTTATTTCGCTGATGCTGCTTTCGTATTGGAAGCATTTAGAGGCTGACTCGCCTTATTGGTTCAAGGGACCAATTTCAGACTGGCCATTAGGCGGCCTATTGGGTCTCTTCTCCATCGTTGGCGGCTGGGTTATTGGCAGTAGCTTAATGGTAAATACACTCGGTAGCACGGCTGGTGGTGTATTGGGCGTTTTGATTATGGGAGCCTTATCTGGCAGTTGGATGGGTCTTGCCTGCGCATCGCTCTATTTTGCTTTTCTGTCGAAAGAATCTTCCATTGTGAGTCTGGCACTGATTCCGGCGATGCAGTATTGGTTCGCCCGTCGTAATGTCTGGCAATCGCTCATTAGCTTGTGGCCATTCCTGATCGTTACGGCGCTGTTTTTCTACCAAAAACAGAAAATGATTGGAACGCTTAGTGGTACTCCTCCGGTCGACTGGGCTAACTATCCGTACGCGATTGAGAAGACCCAGAAATCAACCATGTTTAAGTTTCTGGAGTACTACCTGCGATTACTCTTTTTGCCCCATCCGCTGGTTTATGACTACTCGTACAATGTCATTCCATCGGGCGGTAAAGGCGATATCCTGACATGGGCTGGTTTCTTTACGTTCCTGGGTCTGATCTGGTTAGCCTGGAAAGGATTTATGAAGCGTACCCTCTGGGGATTTGGCATATTCTGGTTCTTCGTAACGATGGCTCCAGGTCTGGGCTTCATCTGGCTTCGGGGGGGTATTTTTGCTGAACGTTTTGCGTATGCGGCTGTGATGGGCTTTGGCTTCGTGTTAATCTGGGCCTTAGAGAAATTGCTGGTTCGTCAATCGGAAAACTCACCTAAACCCGTACTGGTTCGATACGCTCCTTTGCTTGGTCTAATGGCGGTTGTAGCGGGCTTATACTCCTTCAAAACGGTTGAACGAAACCGCGACTGGGAGAACAATTTCATCCTCTTTAACTCGGCCTTACCCTATGCGCCCAATAGCTGTCAGGTACAACGGCACGTGGCAAATGAGTGGATTGAGAAAGGCTTGAAAGATCGGGCTAAAGCTGATTCGATTGCGAACGCCACAAACGCGATTAAGCCCAAACCGTCTCTTGAGCAGGTTAAGAAAGCACAGATATTGATTGATACGAACATTGCCCATGCCAATAAACACGGCCGTTGGGCGCTGGATCACTTGCAGGAGTCAACCCGAATTTATCCTAATTTTGGTGAAGCTTACTTCTCGATGGCCTATGTGTTTCAGAAAATTACGCCTAACGTCGATTCAGCCAAGTATTACTACAAGCAAACGATCCGGGCAGCCAATGCCTATGCTCCGGCTTATAACAACCTTGGGGTAATTTATCAGGGTGAAGGTCAGACGCAGAACAACCGGCAGAAGCTGGAACTGGCCTCCTATTACTACAACCGGTCGATGGTGGTAAACCCAGCGTATGTAGACGGACAGAACAACCGGGCTAATCTGCTCAAAGCCTTTGGTATTGACGTAAAAATGCTGCCCGACTCGATTATCAATAAGTACTAAGCAAGAGCCTTACAAAGACGATATCGTTACTAAAAAGGGCGTTCCAAAATTCGGAACGCCCTTTTTAGTAACGACGCCTACCAGCCGGTAATTAATACGCTACATTCACTGTCCAACATTCCCTTTCCCAAACTTTGTACCGAAGAAGTCGCCTTTGTTCCAGGTTGGACGTTGGTTATCCTGTGCGGTCAGGTAACCGACCAGGAATTGCAATTGGGCGTGTTTGGCCGCAGAATTGAAATCAAAAGGCTGGTTCATGTCGTCCTGTGGCGTGTGGTAAATGGTTGCCCGCCATTCCAGATTGAGTTTAGTACCATCCAGATTGGGATTGCCCGTCTGCGAACCACTTTTGATAAACAATGCCGGAATCCCCTGCCGCACAAAACTGAAGTGATCGCTTCGCATAAACACCGTCTGTTCAGGAATTGGGTCAGGACTAATCGCAACGCCCAGAAAGTCAGCGGCCTGTTTGACCTCTTTAGCCAAACTCGAATGCTCAGCGCCATAGGGCACAATATCGAGTAGTGGATGAAAAAAGAACGGCATATCTAACGTCAAATTCGCCACAATTTTTTCTTTTGGCACAGTCGGGTTATTGGCAAAATAATCAGACCCTAGCAGGCCCATTTCTTCGCCCGTTACACCCACAAATAAAATAGACCGTCGGGGTGCTTTGGGTAAGGACGCATACAGGCGCGCGGTTTCGAGCATAATAGCAACACCCGAGGCATTATCGTGAGCACCGTTGAAGATCGAATCACCCTTTACAGGTTTGCCAACGCCCAGGTGATCGAGGTGAGCTACTTGTACAATGTATTCATTTTTCAGTGCGGGATCTGAGCCGGGTAATACGGCCACCACGTTAAATCCGGCAATATCTTCGGCAACATCGGTCTGCGTTTTCATGTGTACCGACACGTTGAGCGGGAATGCCTGGGATTTGTTTTTCATAGCCAGCCCCACCGCTTCGGTAAACGACGTTGGCGCATTGACAAACAGGAGCCGGGCTAGTGAGTCGCTAATAGAGGCAGCGCCTTTCAACGCCGGAAACGTGTTTTTAGGTTTTCCATCCTTACCTACCCATCGCGTTACTCCCTGGCGGGCGCGAGGAGCTGCCGTTTCGATACGACTGCGTAAATCGGTGGGTAAACTGAAAGCGATTGTACCGATGGCCCCATGCGCTACAGCATTTTCGGCTTTAGACGATGAGTTATAAGCTCGTTGATTTGACGGAAACGTAGCTGGGGCTCCATTCAGAAACGCGACAATCTTTCCCTTTACATCAATGCCCATGTAGTCATCGTAACCGAGTTCAGGCGCGGTCACGCCATAGCCAACAAAGACTACCGGAGCGGTTATATCGCCAATAGGGTTATCAGGACTTGGGTTCAGAATAAACTGTTTTCCATAACTAAGGGGCACCTCCTTGCCATTCGACAGCAAGGCCAGTAAGCTGTTTTTTTCGTTTACCTGCCACCGACGAAGGGGTACATTCTGTCGAAACGTGTTGTTCTCCCCGGCTGGTTGCAGTCCCAATGCCTTGAATTGCCCAACTACATAATCGGCCGCCATAGCAAACCCTCTTGTACCCGGTTTTCGGCCTTTCAAGGAATCGTTGGCCAGAACGCTCATATGTCTTCGAATAGCATCGGGGCGAACGGTTTTTGTAACTTGTTGAGCGTCGGCCGGAATGGCACTGGATTGGGCTACTACCCAATTTACACCAGACAGGGTCATCAATAAACTAAAGGCAATAGTTGTTGTAAAGTGTCTCATCGAAGAAGAGTAAAGCAGAAAACGATTAGCTAATATAGATCACAGTTTCAGGAGAACAAATTGACCCTTACGCAACTTTAGCTCCGATATCCATACACTTGCTTAATTGGTCGTATATTGGGCGCCCCAATTAGACCAGAAATCGGCTATGACTTTTAGAGGAAGTTGGGCCACTTAGACGATCAACAGACAATGAAGAAATTACCCATACTTATCGACTGCGACCCCGGCCACGACGATGCCGTTATGCTCATGTTGGCCATCGGTAGCGGCTTATTTGATATTAAAGCTATTACGACTTCAGCGGGCAATCAGACGCAACAAAAAACACTAACCAATGCACTAAAGCTCAAGGAATTGCTTGGCGTTGATATTCCTATCTACAAAGGTTGCGATAAACCGCTTTTTCGCAATCTTATCATTGCCGACCACGTACATGGTGAATTAGGTATGGATGGGCCAATTCTGCCTGAACCGACGCTAAAACAGGAACCGATACCAGCTGTAGAGGCCATAGCAGCTATTTTGACCAACAGTGACGAACCTATAACTCTCGTTCCAACCGGGCCACTAACCAATATTGCTACTTTTCTGCTGGCGTATCCACATCTGAAATCGAAAATTGCCCGCATATCGCTAATGGGTGGTGGTGGTTTTCGAGGCAACATGACGCCCACCGCCGAATTTAATATTTATGTTGACCCCGAAGCCGCTTCAGTCGTGTTTAACTCGGGCGTTCCGATTACCATGTGTGGTCTGGACGTTACCCACAAAGCACTCGTTTTTCAGGAAGATATTGAGCGATTCCGGTCCATCGGCAATCAATCGGGCAAAGTCGTTGCCGAATTGATGGACTTTTTCTCCATCTATTATCGAAGCGAACGCCCGGAGCTGGAAGGAGGAGCGGCCCTGCATGATCCCTGCGCCATCGCCTGGCTCATTGACTCAACGATGTTTACGTCAAAATCCTGTTACGTAGATGTCGAAGTAACGGGTAAACTAACGCTGGGCACCACAGTTGTCGACTTCTTCAATGTGTTGAAACAAGTCCCGAATACCGAGTTTGTGTATGACATTGATCGGGAGAAGTACATCAACTTGATTTACGAAGCCGTTCAAAAACTGCCTTAAGTTTTTTCGACAGGATTTGCAGGAGTAGCGTGATGTCGGTTATGAGTAACCGACATTTTAGGTTTCTCATAACCTTTTGATTTGTGATTATAAACGAGGTTTTGAGAAACCTCGCCGTGTCAGATGTAAGCATCCGACACCACAGTAAAATCCTGCAAATGCTGTTAATCCTGTCGAAAACTTAAAACCACGGTCGTCTGACTTTAAACGACTTTTTCAGGCCGCTAATCATCAGGAAGGCACCCAGAATACCAAAGATGATTGCCAGGATTGTGATGTGCAGAATGGCAAAGAGAACGGCCACCAGAATAATCAACACGGACGCTTTTAATTTCCAGCTAATCCGCTGCCACCAGTTCAGTTCTGGACGTAATCGCATGCCTAGACTCTGCCGAATTTGATTCCCTAGTTTGAGTTTTTTCTTGGGTCGGGGATCGGGTTGTTTATCGGTCGATTCAGTTGACGCTGCTAACAGCGACTGAACCCGATGCATACGATGTTCAATGCGATTGCTGGTTGTCTGAACCGGCTGATGCCTTCGATTGGCCACAACAGGGTCAGCTATCAACGGCAACGTTGTAATCGATCCATTACCTTCCGCCACTGAATCCGAATCTGGTGCTACGGTATGCGAGGCAGAACGCTTTTCCACTCTTTCACTCTTTCGCTCTTTAAACTTCTCAACGGCTAATCGGGCTGCTGCCGGATGGGATGATCGCTGAAAATACGCAACAGGGCGATGGCAGGATGAAAGAAAAAGGCATAACGCAGTAACAAAAAGGGCAATGGCATTTTTCATCAGGTCGTGAGTTGGACGAACGGAAATTGCGGAGACAAAATCCCATCTACAACGAATCAGAAGGGCCGGTTAATATGATTCACCCAAAAAAGCCTTCAATTAGTCCACAGGCTGTGCCTACCTTTGCGGCCATGATTCCAGATAAAGATCCCCAGCCCTGGCAGGTCGAAACCTCCGAGTACATTCATCAGTTGCCGTGGTTTACGGTTCGAAAAGACGCCATTCGGATGAAAAATGGTGGCTCAATTCCCAACTATTTCGTTTTCGAATATCCTGATTGGATCAATGTAGTCGCTGTTACCAAAGACAAGCAACTCGTACTTATTCGGCAATATAGACACGGCATTGCGGGGGTTCACTACGAACTTTGTGCAGGCGTTATCGATCCTGGCGAAGAGCCAATTGTGGCCGCTCAGCGTGAATTACTGGAAGAAACTGGGTTTGGCGGTGGTCAATGGCAGCATCTGATGACACTCTCTGCCAATCCGGGCACGCATGCTAACCTGACCCATGCGTTTCTGGCAACAGATGTTGAGATAAAACAGGCACAACACCTCGAAAACACCGAAGAAATCACGGTACACGTTGTTTCGCGGGAACGGGCAATGGAGATTATCAATAACGGCGAGATGATGCAGGCGCTACATTTGGCCCCATTGCTGAAATACCTGAACCGCCGGGCGGCCCCGCGGGATTTGTTTGATTTAACTGACTGATTTTGATTATCTAGTCATTAATGGTTTATGGCATTGCCCCGACGAGTATCTTTGCCGTCCAAATTGGTATGATTCCTCTGATTCCCAATCAAAATCAGAGGAATTATACCAATCAGAAAAATCCCGGTTCAGAATGATTATCCCTCTTGCTCTCCGCGCTGATCAAACGCAGGAGTATTATTTTTCAGTAAAGTTGGCTGAAGTTCGTCGGATACAGGCGGCTGGTCATGATGTGATTAACCTTGGCATTGGCAATCCTGATATGATGCCTTCGGCCAATACAATCGATGCGCTTATTCAGTCGGCGCAACAGCCTACTTCGCACGGCTATCAAAACTATAAAGGTACGCCCGCCCTACGACAGGCTATTACCCAATTCTATAGTCATACATACGGTGTTGCCCTCGACCCCGAAACAGAAATTTTACCGTTAATCGGTTCTAAAGAAGGCATCACACATATTTCGCTCACCTACCTGAATGAAGGCGATGGCGTACTGGTTCCAGAGTTGGGTTATCCAGCCTATCGGGCCGTAAGTCAGATGGTTGGCGCAAAGGTTCATGAGTACCCATTGCTGGAACAGGCTGGCTGGCAACCCGATTGGGAAGCCATGACCGATTTACTGGCCGCATTGCCCACTTCCGAAAAAGCTAAAATTATCTGGCTCAATTACCCACACATGCCCACGGGTGCACCCGCTACACACGCGCTGTTCGAACGGGCGGTACGGTTTGCGCACGACAACCGGGTATTGTTATGCCACGACAACCCTTATAGCCTGATTCTGAATAAAAAACCACCGATTAGCCTATTGTCGGTTGATGGGGCGAAAGAGGTAGCTGTGGAGTTAAACTCACTGAGCAAATCGCATAACATGGCGGGCTGGCGCATTGGCTGGATGGCTGGTGCTAAAGCGTATGTCGATGCTGTGTTAACGATCAAAAGTAACGTTGACTCGGGCCAGTTTAAACCACTCATGGACGCTGCGACCGAAGCATTGGGCAACTCTGACGACTGGCACCGGGAGCGTAACGCTGTTTACCAGGGTCGGCTGGATGCCGTTCATGCCCTTCTAAATGCGCTCGGTTGTAGCTATTCTACCGATCAGGAAGGGCTATTTATCTGGGCCAAACTACCCGATTCGGTTGAATCAGCCGAAACTTTGGTCAACGATCTATTGACAAAAAAACACGTTTTCATTGCGCCCGGCTTCATTTTTGGGCCTAAAGGAAATCGATACGTGCGGGTGTCGTTGTGCGTACCCGAAGACCGAATCCGAACCGCGATTGAACGAATTTTGGGCGTCTGAACCGGGATTTTTTTGATTAAACTGATTGGTTTGATTTTCAAGCGAGATAATAAAATTTAGTTCAAGGCCTGAATTTTTTATTTAAAAGTCGCTTAAACTGTAGACTTAAACAGCCAAAATTAATGAGCATACCTACCTCAAGATTATAAGCTTCCAAATAGTTAATAGCCTGAGCTAAATGATCATCATTGAGCGTAGCAATTGCTTTTAACTCAACAGACACTACGTTTTCAATCAGAAAATCAACTCTACGAGAGCCAATATGTCTTCCTTTGAAGAAAATCGGCATATCGTATTCACGAGCAAAACCAATATTGCATTCTTCTAATTCTATTGCTAATGCTCGTTGATAAATAACTTCTTGAAACCCACTCCCCAGTATCTTATGTACTTCAAATGCGCACCCAATTACTTTACCCGCCAACTCTGAGTATTTATATTCTGTTTTAATCATACTTTTATTAGTATTCTCTTGAAAATATAATGATTACAAATCAATATTCATCAATGAGATTAATTAATCAAAGCCAGTCAGTTAAATCATAAAAATCCCGGTTCAGATGACTGTTTCTATTATTGGCATAGGTTTATTAGGTGGCTCATTCGCCCTGGCAGTACGAGAGAAATACCCAAAAATGCACTTCATTGGCGTCGATGCGTCGCCTGTGAATGGGCAATTGGCGCTGGCAAAAGGTATTGTCGATGAAGTGCTTCCACTGGCCGAAGCCGTAGCCCAAAGTACACTTGTTGTGATGGCCACACCCGTTAACACGATCATCGATCTGTTGCCAACAGTACTTGATCATCTCCCACCGGGGGCTACCCTTATCGACTTAGGATCGACCAAAGAGTTGATTTGTGCCGTAGCCGACGCCCACGAAAAACGAGCACAGTTTGTTGCCGTACACCCGATGGCGGGTACCGAAAACTCGGGGCCTGGCGCAGCGTTCAAGGAACTGCTTCCCGGCAAAAACCTGATCATCTGCGACCGGGAGAAAAGTAATGCCGACAGCCTGACGCTTGTCGAAAGCCTATTCCGGGATATAGGTATGAAATTGTTTTACATGACTCCCCAAGAGCACGACCTGCACCTGGCCTATGTTTCTCATCTAAGCCATATCAGCGCCTTTGCCCTTGGCCTGACCGTGCTGGAAAAAGAGAAAGATGAGCAAGCCATTTTCGACATGGCGAGTACAGGTTTCAGCTCAACAGTCCGTTTGGCCAAAAGCTCACCGCAGATGTGGGCCCCCATCTTTGACCAGAATCGCACGAACGTATCGGATGCACTAGCCGCCTATATCGACTTCTTACAGCAGTTTAAAGCTGTAATTGACACTCAGGACCTTCAAACGTCACTGGATTTCATGCAGCGGGCCAACGTTATCCGGCGAGTGTTAGACGGGATCGAGAAGCGATAAGTGTAAAACTTTTTACACTTATCGATACAAAACGGATTTCTATTGGTTTATAGCCTAAAGGACGCCACAAACTGGTACGTCCCGGAACCTGAATCAATTGAATACCTATGCAAGCAAGTGAACAATCAGCCGGGTCAAACGTGGCCGCACAGGCTGGTACAATTACCATCGGGAACGATCTAACAGTCAACCGTATGGCTTACGGAGCCATGCGTATTACGGGAAATGGCATTTGGGGGCCACCCAAAGATCATGACGAAGCCATTCGCGTTTTAAAACGCTGTCTGGACCTGGGCATTAATTTTATTGATACGGCTGATAGCTATGGTCCTTATGTATCGGAAGAACTTATTGCCGAAGCACTCCACCCCTACCCCGATGGCTTAGTTATTGCCACTAAAGGGGGACTATTACGTACGGGCCCCAATCAGTGGCCGGTAGACGGAAGCCGGAAACACCTTCAGGAAGCCCTGGAGGGAAGCTTAAAACGCCTGAAAGTCGATCGAATCGATTTGTATCAATTACACCGTTTCGACTCCAAAGTTCCCTCCGACGAGTTTTTGAGTTTCTTACAGGAAGCCCAGGAGCAAGGGAAGATCAAGCACATTGGTTTATCGGAAGTGAGTATCGATCAGATTGAAGAAGCGAAAAAATACTTCGAAGTCGTATCGGTACAAAACATGTACAACTTTGGCGAACAACGCTGGAATGATGTGCTTAAATACAGCGAACAGAACAATATCGCCTTTATTCCGTGGTTTCCCCTCAACGCAGGGAACGTAGCCGCCGACAACGCCATCAAGAAAGTAGCCGCTCGCCACGGGGCAACTGACTATCAGATTGCCCTAGCCTGGCTATTAGCCGCTTCGCCTGCCATGCTTCCGATTGCCGGAACATCTTCTGTTAAGCATTTGGAAGAAAACGTAAAGGCGGCTACCATTAAACTTACCGACGAAGATTTGCAGGATATGCCACTTCCAAAATAAGGTTTACGGTATTCGATGCGATACTGTAGACCCAAACTCAGTAACCAAATCGTCAATCTGTATGCTAACACAAACCAAACAAGACCCGCAGCAATTGCTGGCTTCGACCCTGCACCGGCTGCAAGAAGGCGCTGAGCACATAAGCCCAGTCAATGATCTGATTAATCAGTGGAGCGATACGCTTGGTGAAGGCAATTTAACACTCGAAAATGTTGCCGATGAGTTGTTTTCGCTCAAACAAGCCCTGGCCGAAGGCAAAGCAGCTAAAATCGCGGGGTCGTTGCATACGCTTAGTAAACTAACAAAGCAGGCTGCTGGCGAGGAAACGGACGTTGGCTTGGTCGGCCAGCTACTCCAACTGGCTCAAGTATTGGAAGCTACTTCGAAACAGGTTACGCAGGCGGGGTAAATGAATCAATACCCTACTACTAAAAAAGGGATGACGTAAAGCCATCCCTTTTTTAGTACACTGCTCGCGACTAGGACACTTTTTCCAGTGAACTGATCTTATCATGAGCAGCCTGTAATTCACTAAGTTGTTTTACCAGATCTTCTTTGATATACGCAGGAATGTGATCCTTATCGATGGCATCCTGATACGCTTCGATGGCAGCATTTTCGCCAAATTCTACCGAACTCAACACGCTATCGCGATCCTTACCCGTCAATGCGGTTTTGATATCAATCCACGCGCGGTGAATTTTGCTGGTTACATCGGTTGAGGTGGCATCCGATACAGCCAACCCATCAATCCGTACAATGTGATCGGCTAGTTGGCTACGAAAGTTCTGGCTCTGAATAACATAATGCCGGAACAAATCGTCCAGTTGAGCATCTTCATTGTCTTCAATCGCTTTTTCATAGCCCTGAATGCGATCGTTGTTGATTTTAACCAGTTCGTTGAGATCGTCAACAATTTCCTTATTCGTAATCATAACAGTTGAATTCTATGAGTTATAAACTCAAATTACAACCTAGTGTACGCGCGATTGTTTACAAATTAACTAAAAAGTACAGAGCTTGATAAGGTTATCTCACTAGTACTCTTCCAATTTAATGATTAGATAAAATTAAGTATCTTTCCGACATGGGCCAA
>NZ_BAAHBI010000072.1:0-96645 GCF_054776755.1 Spirosoma litoris
TGCATTCTCGGTCATTTTCCTGCGAAAAATCAATCGAAAACGGAAAGTTTAAACAGCTTCTACATTAAACAAATAATCGGTAATTGAGTGTTTATACTGGTAAATTTTTTTGGCTGAAAAAGGCTTTACACGTTTTATTGCTCCTACCATGTATACACGCGCTTACTTCAGACTTCTTATCCTTGTCACAACACCTCTACTTGTTTTGGCCTGCGCCCGTAATCCAGTGACCGGTAAGCGCGAAATTAACCTTATGTCGACCGAGCAGGAAATTGCCATAGGTAAAGAATCACATCCGTCTGTTGTTGCCACCATGGGCCTCTATGAAGATAAAAATCTTCAGGCTTTTATGAACCAGAAAGGAAAAGCAATGGCCAGCATTTCGCATCGGCCCGACCTTCCTTATCAGTTCTACATTGTTGATTCGCCCATCGTCAATGCCTTTGCCGTACCAGGGGGCTACGTTTATTTCACGCGTGGTATTTTGGCCCACTTTAATAATGAAGCTGAATTTTCCGGGGTACTGGGTCACGAAATCGGTCATATTACGGCCAAGCATGCCGCCCGCTCGCAGAAAAGTCAGTTGCTCAGTACAATTGCCCTCATTGGTGGAGCCGTGCTAGCCCCTCAGGCTGTCGGGCAAAATATCGAAACGCTTCAGCAAGGACTGGGTCTTTTATCGCTTAAATACAGCCGTGACCACGAGTCAGAGTCAGACAAGCTCGGCGTCGAATATTCCAGTAAAATTGGCTACGATGCCCGCCAGATGGGTGATTTTTTCGAGACACTCAAACGCATTTCCGACCGATCCGGACAGGCTATACCCCAGTTTATGTCGACTCACCCCGATCCGGGTAATCGCTTTACGCGCGTGCATGAACTGGCCAAAGATTATCAAGCCAAAAATCCAGCATCCTACCAGGTAAATCGCGATCAATACCTACGGTTGATTGACGGCATTATGTATGGTGAAGATCCTAAGCAGGGTTTTGTTGAAAACAACTATTTCTATCACCCTGAACTACGTTTTCAATTTCCAGTACCGGCCGGCTGGCAGTCGCAAAACTCACCTAGCCAGTTTCAGATGGCCGCTAAAGATGGGAAAGCCGCGATGATTCTGATGCTGGCCAAAGGAAATTCACTGGATGAAGCGGCCCAGAATTTGGTGAAAGAATTGAGCCTGAACGTATTGGAGAACGGGAAAACAACCATAAACGGCAATCCGGCCTATGTCCTTATTTCCCGTCAGCAACAACAACAGCAACAAGGTCAACAACAGGATCCCAAATCGGCTCTCCAGATCGGCACCTGGCTGATTCAGTATAACAGTGCCATCTATGCCCTGCATGGGCTAGCGACCAACGCCGACTTTACGGCTAATTTCAGCACATTCAAGCAGGTGGCCGAAAATTTTCGCTCGCTCAGTGACCCCGATAAACTCAATCGCAAGGCTGAACGAATCGTGGTAAAATCGACGCCACGTGATGGGTCATTTCGTGACGTGGTAACCCAGTTAGGGATGCCTGCTAATCGGGTAGAAGAGGCTGGTATCTTAAATGGGTTAAAAGCGGACGACCGGGTTACAAGAGGCACGTTGATCAAGATCATTAGTCGATAGAACGTTGCCGCTTCAGCCTGTTGTAGTCGGCGGCCCGGTCACAAATCAAATTGACAATCTCACATTTTAGCTGAGTTTGTGACTGGGCCGCCCGAACGGACTTTTATTAGATCAACAGATTTACTTTTGATGATAATTGGGTGACGAATGAACGATTTGCCCTTTTTGTTTGGCTATGCCCATTCTACTCTGTCCGTAACGCCTTTACCGGATTCATCAGCGCAGCTTTCACGCTACGGAAGCTCACCGTTAGCAGGGCAACCAATACCGTAATCAGAATGGCCAGGACAAAAATACCTGCCCCAAGCTCAATCCGATACACGAAATTATTCAGCCAGTTGCCCATGACCCACCACGCTAACGGAGCTGCCAGCAGAAATGCAATCAACAATAGGCGAGAAAATTCTTTCCCAAATAGCCAAAGTATACTGGTCGTACTCGCACCTAATACCTTGCGCACTCCGATTTCCTTCGTTTTCTGAGCGGCCATAAACGATACCAATCCATATAGACCCAGACAACCGACAAAAATGGCAATGGCCGCAAACGCCTGAATGAGCCGCAACAACATGGTATCGAGCTTATAGAATCGCTCAATATCCTCATCCAGAAAGCGGTAAGTGTAAATGGATGATGGATACATGGCCGTCCAGGCCTTTTCAAAACCAGCCAGGGTTGTTCGCAGGTTTGCCGGATTTACTTTTACCCCACAGCTGTTATAAAGCTCCCCCCAGGTTGTGAGACATAATGGCTCAACAGCAACCCGAAACGATTTAAAGTGAAAATCCTTCATCACGCCAACGATTGTTCCCAATCGACCATCGATTGTCGCCGATTTGCCGATTGCATCCTGATTGGAGCCTAACCCAAGGGATTTCACAGCGGTTTCATTGACTAAATATTCCCGAACCGTATCGGACGGATTCAGGTTACGACCGGCTAGAATGGGTATATTGAAGGTCGGGATGTACTGATGATCCGCCGATTTACGCGCAATGTTAAAGGTTTCGTTTTTCGGGCGGGAGTCGAAGCGAATAACAGTGCTTGCCAGGAATTCGGTTGCGGGAGGGGTATCGAAAAACGTTACATTTTCAACACCGGCCATTTCCGAAAACTGCGCTCTAAGTGTACTGATGTTGGCCTTTTTATTGTCGGGTATTGGAAGAATGATGGTGGCATCTTTTCGAAAGCCCATGTCGGCCTGTTGCGAATAGCGCAACTGACTGGTAATGATCAGCGTGCCAATAATGAGCAACTGCGAGATGGCAAACTGCGCAACAACGAGTCCCTTTCGCAGAGAAAAGCCGCCAACTGCACGTTGAGAAAGTTTTCCTTTCAGTGCCAATACGGGCTGAAAACGGGCCAGAATCAAACCAGGATATGCCCCCGAACAAAAAATCACTATCAGTAACAGACCGGCTAAAAAGGCGAGTAGCTGCGTATCGGCTAACGGATTGAGTACTAGCTGTATCTCGAACCACTGATTCACAAACGGCAGCAGCAGATAGGCCAATGCCAACGCGATAATCATAGCCAATCCGGCAATAAGCGCTGTCTCTGTAATAAATTGCCAGAACAGCGCTCCCCGCTCACTTCCCAGCGCCTTCCGAACCCCGATCTCTTTGGAGCGTCCCAACGCCTGCGCCGTTGCCAGGTTAATGAAATTCACGCAAGCCGTCACGATCAGAAATAAGCCGATCAGCGCAAACGTCCAGAGGTTCTTTTTCTCGGTATATCCCCTCAGTTTCGGATTAAAATGAACATCAGAAAGCGGCTGTAATTTGAAATGAAACAGTTTCGCATTCGTTTTATCATAGTATTTATTAGTAATCGCCGGAAGAATTTTCGCATCGACTACCTCTGCCGATACATCCGGTTTGAGCCGGATAAAACACTGCATCTCTTTATTGAAACCAAGCCACCAATCCTTTTCGACCAGCCAGGGACTATGCTCCTGCAAATTGTCGTATGGTAGGTAGATCTCCGAACGAAAGTCTGTAGTAGCTGGCAGGTCCTTAAGAACGCCGGTCACCTTAACAACCAATGACTGATCAATGTGGAGGATCTGGCCAATGGGGTCTTTATCGCCAAAATATTGTTTCGCAACACGCTCCGTAATCAGGGCGGTATTTAAATCCTGTAACGCGGTTTTGGGATTGCCTTGCTGTAGTGGAAAATTAAAAATGTCGAGGAATTCCGAGTCGGCAAACGCGACATCCTGCTCAAACTTTTTCTCGGGCGATAGGGACACGACTCGTTTTTTCAAAAAGGCAACACGACCAACCTTTTCCGCGACACTATACCCCTTTCGAAAAGCCTCCCCCATCGGATTCGGAACGCCCGTGCTATAGGTTACCTTATCGGTATGAAGCTCGGTATAAATCCGATAGATCCGATCCTGGTTGGCATGGAAGGTGTCAAAACTCAGATGGTAATTGACCAACGTAAAGATCAGAATAGTACAGGCAATCCCCAGACTTAGGCTCACGACATTGATTAGCGTGTAGGATTTGTGCCGATTTAGTTTTCTCCAGGCGATTCGAACATAATTACTTAACATAGTCATTGGGTTTGGTGGCGAATAATGAGTTGATTGCGGGTAAAAAGGGGCTACCTGAGGCTGGCGACGCCAGAGCCGGGGGTGCAACAGCAGCAGCATGTCGAGCACATAAAGTAGTTGGGCTGCTATGTGTCCATGTTTCTGGCTTCTCGTCTGGAACAATTCGTACATATCCCCCAACACTTCGTTCCGAAGGTGCGGAGCCGTAATGCGTGTCATGAGCCATTCAGCCCAGCGTGGCGGTTCAGGTTGTTGGCCCGACCGGGTTTTATTTTTTCGATTCATGACTGATGATCAAAAGCGGTTTTCGGAATACCGTCCCATAACTCATTTCGAATACGCCGGGCTTCCCGCAACGCTTGTTCACCCGTCATGGTTACGGTGAACAGGCGTTTACTCCGCCCCCCCCGTTCAGCAATTGGCTCACTAAAACGGGAGTTAACGAGCCCTTTCTCTTCTAATCGCTGCAAGGTTCGATGAACGACGCCTAAGCTCATAGGCCGCTCTAAACGCTCACTTAATTCTTCCAGAACGGCTACGCCGTAGGCATCATCGTAGAGCCGGGCAATCGTCAGCAGAACGATCTCTTCAAACTCACCAAGTTGGGTACCTTTCATCTGTTAGTATACCTTTTTACCGAAGCAACGTTTATCTTTCCTCTTTGCATAGCAAATAAAAGGCCAATAGCCGTAAAAGGGCTACATGCCTAAGAAAGGCCCATTTTTATACGTTTCATGGCTTATTAGCGTCCGAAAACGGACGGGAAGCTGTCCAGATCTGGACGGCTAGTGAAGGGGCTCTCCTACCGACAACGACTGGCTCGTTCCCGACGGGCCTGCTCATCGTTGATCGATTCGCCCCGTTGCCAGGCTTCGCAGGCTTTCGCTTTGTTCCCTAAGGCAAATTCAGTGGTCCCGATGGAGTAATAAAGCGCATCGACAGAAGCATCCAGCTTTTCGGCGGCTCGGAATTCGTCCAGCGCTTTAGCAGCTTGCCGCTGACCTAGCCAATAGAGTCCTAAAGTGTAGTGCGCCCAGGCATTCTGATTATCTCGTTGCAACGACTCTTCGACCAGCGGAAGGGCCTCAGCCGGACGATTTAGCCTAATCAGTAAATAGGCTTTGTTGTTCAGGTAATAGGGTTGACGCGGCTGCCGGGCCAATGCCTGTTCCACATAGGTCAGCGCTTCGGTATAGTTTCCGGCATGTGCCAGTAATAAACTCTGGTTGTTGAGAGCCGCATCCTGATTGGGGTTTAGTTTCAGGGCCTGACGGATATCGGCTTCGGCTGTTTTGTAGTCTTTCTGGCTGTAAAACAGTGCTCCACGATTGGTTAGGGCCTCTACGTTATCGGGCTTGAGTTGCAGGGCAAGATCGTATGCCGTTTGCGCCTGGGCTACTTTATTGAGTCGAACGTAGGTATCGCCCAACCGGGTCTGGTAAAACGTAGAATCCTGGTATTGTTTCTCAATGCGTTCAAGATCGCTTAAACTGCCCGCAGCATCGCCCATTTCCAGCTTTACTTCTGCCCGGTTGAAATAAGCCGTTCCAAAATCCCGATCAGCATCCAGTGCCCGGTTATAATCAGCCAATGCCCCCTCCCGATCATCGTTCCGGAATTTAGCCAGCCCCCGATTATTGTACGCATCCGCAAAATCGGGCTTCTTGGCAATAGCCTCCGAATAGTACCGGATCGCTTCTTTGTATTCGCGCTTCTGGAGCTGCAAATTCCCTTTCAAAAAAAACTGAGCCGCTTCATCCGAATCGTTGACGCAGCCTACAATGATGAATGATGAATGATGAATGATAAATACCCAGACAAACAGACGGCGAATCAAGTTGCTTACCTTTGTAAAACCATAATCGAGTATCCAAAAATTAGTCATCATTCATCATTTATTATTCATCACTCTCCACGTGCGTTTCGTTCAGGATATCCCAAACCCGCAATTCCGCATTGGCCTTTACGCCTGGAATAGCAAATATATTGTCAAAATCGAAGCCGGTCCTTATGAGCAGACCTACAAAGTCAGCGAAATGGACCTTATTGACCCGGCCGCCGTTCCAGACCTGCTTGATCAGGAGTTTCTGACAAAGGTAAGCCAACGGTTCCAGGATATGGATGCCGACTGGCAGGCTACAGGCGATCGTAATAACGCATTTTAAGGACTGACACAGCCTTTTAAGCCTAATTTCCGTCGTTTTCGTGGTTTCCTTTAGGTAACTTGCTCGCTTGAGGGGCCTCCCATGTCTACTTTTGTGACATGAGTGAGTCCGGTTGGGAGTTACTCCATTTTTATAGCCAACACAAGATGTACAAACTAAAAATCATTTCGTCTACCGTTCGGCCGGGTCGGAAAGGGCCACTTGTTGCCCAATGGATTGCCGAAGAAGCCAAAAAGCAAGGAAGCTTCGAGGTTGAAGTGCTCGACTTAGGGGAGATCGCGCTACCGCTTATGAACGAAGCCGTTCACCCCATTATGAAACAGTACGAGCACGACCACACCAAACAGTGGAGTGCTAAAATAGAGGAAGCCGACGCTTTTATCTTCGTAACTGCCGAATACGATTATAGCTACCCTGCATCCTTAAAAAATGCCTTAGAATACCTGGTTCACGAATGGGCTTACAAACCGTCGGGTATTGTGAGTTACTCGGCCGGGCCATTTGCGGGTGTCAGAGCAGTCATCAGCCTGAAAGGCGATTTGATCAGTTTGCGCAATGTAGCCTTAGCCGAAGGTGTCACCATTCCGCTGGTCAATGGGCTTATTAATGAAGATGGTGTATTTACCCCTACCGATCAGCTAACTTCCTCAGCTACACAGATGCTCCATCAGTTGGTGCGCTGGACCAAAGGCATGAAAGCAATCAAGGACGATAAGTAACAGTTTAGATGCTGTCGCTTCTTTAGATTCTATTGATTCTGGTCATCAACACGATAGCAGCGCCAGAATCAATAGAATCTAAAAAATCAATAGAATCCAAATTGGTCTACCCCTAGAAAATCACTCGTTTTTTCAATCCTTCCGGGCAGTTCGCGAGTTAGTTAATAAACAGTCTATCAGGCGGAGCTTATATCCGTTCACCCAGGCTATCGTTTATCATCTGATTCGCGTTCGTTATGACAAACAATTCGGTTGACCTCGACCAACTTAGCATCAATACAATCCGACTATTGTCGGTCGATGCTGTTCAGAAAGCAAATTCCGGTCACCCTGGCTTGCCGCTGGGAGCCGCTCCAATGGCCTATGTACTCTGGTCCCGCTTTTTGCGTTTCAATCCGAAAGATCCCCATTGGCCTGATCGGGATCGATTCGTCTTATCGGCGGGGCACGGCTCTGCCCTACTCTACAGCCTGTTGCACCTTTACGGTTATGACCTTTCCCTCAATGATCTGAAACATTTTCGGCAGATTCATTCCAAAACCCCTGGTCACCCAGAGTCGAATCTGACACCTGGTGTTGAAGTAACTACCGGGCCGCTCGGTCAGGGTTTCGCCAACGGGGTCGGTATGGCTATGGCCGAGGCCTTCCTGGCCGCTACCTACAATCAGGACGGTCATTCGGTCGTGGATCATTATACATATGCCATTGTCAGCGATGGCGATTTGATGGAAGGGATCGCATCGGAAGCCGCGTCATTAGCAGGCCATCTGAAACTCGGCAAGCTCATTTACCTCTACGACGACAACCTGATTTCGCTGGACGGTCCTACTGATCTGGCGTTTACCGAAGACCGAATGGCTCGATTTGATGCCTATGGCTGGCACACCCAACACGTATCGGATGGCAATAACCTCGATGCCATTGAGGTTGCCATTCGACTCGCTCAGGCCGAAACCGAACGTCCATCCATTATTGCTGTGCGTACTATTATTGGCTACGGAAGCCCATTGGCCGGAACCAGTAAAGCGCACGGTAGTCCGTTGGGCGAAGAAAATGTCCGAAAAACGAAAGAATTCTTTGGCTGGGACCCTGATAAATCGTTCGTGATTCCCAACGAAGTGAAAGAGTACCTGCTCGAGACTGGAAACCGGGGGGGCGATTTACAAGCTGATTGGGAGAAACGATTCAAGGACTATAAGAAAACGTTTTCCGACCAGGCCGACTACTTCAGCCGATCTTTTTCGGGCAAGCTCCCTACCGATTGGGAAGCTGATCTGCCTCAGTTTGCCCCTGAAGACGGCCCATTGGCCACCCGACAGGCAGCTGGCAAAGCGCTGGAAGCCCTGAAAAAGCGGGTTCCGTACATTTTCGGTGGTTCGGCTGATCTGGCTTCGTCAAACGAGATGCCCACTAAGGGCGATGTAAGCTTTCAGCCGGGTCATTACGAAAATTCAAATATCTGGTTTGGCGTGCGCGAACATGCTATGGGAGCGGCCCTCAACGGCATGGCACAACACGGGGGTATTCACCCTTACGGTGGTACTTTCCTGAATTTCTCCGATTACATGCGTGGCGCCATTCGACTAACCGCACTGGCCGAATCGGCCGTAACATTCGTCTTTACCCACGATAGCATCGGCTTGGGCGAAGATGGCCCAACACACCAACCGGTTGAGCAATACGTTGCCTTACGCGCCATTCCGAACATCATTGTTCTGCGCCCTGCCGATGCCAACGAAACAGTCGAAGCCTGGCGGGTGGCTATGAAACAACGGAAAACGCCGGTGCTACTGCTCCTCTCCCGACAAAAATTACCCGTAATTGACCAGACCAAATACGGTTCGGCACGGGGTGTAGAAAAAGGAGCCTATATCCTCAGCGAATGTGAAGGTGTTCCTCAACTTATTCTACTAGCTACAGGGTCAGAAGTATCGCTCGTGATGGAAGCCCAGCAAGAGCTAAAAAAACAGGGTATTCGGGCTCGGGTGGTTAGTATGCCCTCCTGGGAATTGTTCGAACAGCAGGATATCACCTACCAGCATCAGGTATTACCCCCTGCTATCCGCAAACGATTGGCCGTTGAAGTAGGCTCGCCGATAGGCTGGCACAAATACGTTACCGACGAAGGCACTACCATTAGTATGAACCGCTTTGGTCTATCAGGACCAGCGGAAGAAGTTATGGCCTACTTTGGCTTCACGGTCGAAAACGTGGTCAAGCAGGCAAAAGCGGTGCTAAAAGGGCAACCAAAGGATATGGAGAAGAAAGAGGTTTTGTCTTGACGGGTGTAGCGCGTTGACTATTTTACCCCCATTATTCCGACTGGTTCATGAACCAGTCGGAATAATGGGGGTAAAATAGTGGTACAGTTAGCGATTTAAAAAACTATGACGAAAATTAAGACGGATTAAGGGAATAGCGAAATCATTGTTATTTACGAAGCTACTTATTCCATTACTCTGAAAAATAAAACCAAGATCAAGTGCTAGCACATTACTTTTATCATCTTCACCCGAAAGGTTCAATTGGCTCCTAATGCCACCAGTAAAGAAAAGAAAATCTCGATCATGTGTTTTCATACTTTCTAGAAATGTATCCCGACTAGTCAGAACACTACTTAGATTAATGTTCCCATAAATACTAGTATATGTTTTAGGAAAAACTAATTCAGCTCCTATATTTATGAGGGAATTAAGCATTGTAAAATCTTTTTTAATTGACAATGAATCATAATCTTTTTTGAAAGATTTATCTAAAAAAGAGGTACTAAAAGTAAAACCAACAAAAGCCTTATCATAATCTTTTGTTTTAACATTGCAAGTTGCAAACGTGTAATTTATCCCATATGTACTAAATTCCGGAATAAAGAAATTGGCTTTGTATTCATTTTGATCCAATGAAGCCAAGTTAGGCATCGCAAAGAGCTCTACTTTTGAATACCACCTTGCAGTACTATTTGAGTTACTTCGGCCAACACGGTCAGCAAGGATTTGAATATTGGGAACAACTTTCCTTCCATTAAACGTAAAGTTACCTAGCCCCTTCATTGCTATATCTTCGTTAGTAGTCTTCTCTACATCCTCACTTATTTCTTTTTTAAATTCTTCGTCTATTGTACCGTCTTTAGCTTTCTCTTGACGTATTGCCATATCTATTTTTTTAGGCAATTCTTTTTTCTTCTCTTCTAGGCTGTAGTTCCCTCTTTTAATTTCAAGCATTTGGCACTTAGAAGTATGCCAAATAAAAAACACCATTAGTGTTAAAATTAACGTTTTCATATTATTTTTAAAGTATCGTGTGGATTTTTGATTAAAAACCAATTTTCACTTATCTCTTTATAAGATAGGGTAAAATCAGTCTATTTTATAAAGTTTTCAAAAAACTCAAGCTCGGTGTAAAAAAATACTCTCCTCCTTTAGTCGTAACAAAATCCCTAAATACAATTGGGTTACTAACAGCTGGTAAGCCCCACTGTATAGGTATTTTTTTAACTGTTGTATTGCCTCCCTGACCAATAATCCCATCCTGACCAACCAGACGGCCAATAACATCATTAGGCTTCCCAATATCACCATCATTAGCCCACCTACTTTGTATAAATTCAAACTGCTTTTCGATGCTACTTTGATAAGCCTGAAAAAGCAAACCAACACCTCCAGTCGGTTGATCATCCTCAAGATTAAACTCGTCGCGGCCAATGTCGTTATAAGGAATACCTCTTCTGGTAAGCCGAATACTTTTCACAAACTCCTTCGATACATGTATATCTGTACGCGGATTTACCACTCTGATGTGCGCATGAAACGGGCATTTTAATCCATTAATATCATCGCTATAATCAAAATCATTCACCAGTTGGTCAGCCTGTGAAATTCCTTTTTCGATACTATTATTTACTACCTCAGAACCATCTTCAAATCTACCCACCAACATAGCCCCCGCTAACTCATCATTTTCGTATCCGTTAGTATCTTTCACTACCGGAAGTTGATTCTCGGCATGCTTAAATGCCTTTACGTTTTGTTCTAATTTTCTAAAAACTAAATAGCTACCAAATGAATCTGCTATATCTGTTCCTGTATCTTCAACTAGAAGTGTGCTGAGTAATGCACCATTATCATCCCATTGGGTAGCGGGCAAATCAGTATTTTCTAAAAAACTGGGCTGGCTCACACCATCTGCATAACCAAAATGTTCAATACCAATACCGCTTTTATTTCTTAAAATTTTCCCTTTTTGAACATGAGTTATTACACTAAATGAATTGATCTCGCGTAGAATCTGATCTTTATCATCTGATGCTGTTGATACATTACTATCGGCAACAATTATTAAGGCATCAATAGAGTTTTGGAAAGGTATATCCCAATATTCTGGGGTATCTTTCAACAAGTATTTACTCCCTTTGATCCCTTGAAGAAATGAATTATCCGAAGAGGGGATTTTTACATCCTCAATTCCCAAATTGGTATATCCTGAATAAGATAGTGAAATGTTTCGAAAAATTCCGCCGTTAAATTCTGCATTTGCATTCCTTTTCTCGGAATCTCCTAATTGTTTTATAGCAGAAGTTATTCGAGTTTCAGCGAACGATTTAATCCAGGATTTAGCATCATCCGCTTTCTCTGGAATAAATTGAACAAAGATGTGGTAGGCATGAGTGCGGCCATGGTGTTTTAAAATATTCCCTTGGAGGTTTTCCAACAAGGCTTTAAATCTGGGGTCTTTCGTTGAAACATTCGTTTCAGTTAATAAAAGATTTTTCATAGAGTTAACAGCGCTTTGTGTTGTACTAAAATCATGAACAGGCTTTATCAAGATGTAGGAAACAGACCCATATTTGACTCGTTACTGATTGAAAACGTATTTTAAAATGGTGTGAATAGTATTTAATAAATTTCCCTTGGAGCGAGTAGCATCGACCTTGTCTATTGCATTCGAGTGCGGTGTTACAATATCCGTATGATCAACTAATTCGTCGTTTGAACAGCTCAAAGGTATATACGTCACGTCCGCCCGCAAATCCCTGATTATGATGATTTTGTATCCTAGAATTAAAGGATATTGTCGTTGATAAGCTATTTTATAGTCTCTGGTTTGGAAATAAAGACCGGCTATGTATGTTTGTCGAAAACCCACCGACCCATGAAAAAACGGCTATTTTGCTTATGCTTATTAGTACAAGTACAGATAGGGCTTGCTCAGTCAAATCGGATTGATAGCTTAAGACGAGAATTGGGGCGCTTGCAGAAGCGACCAACGGGATACACGACCGACACACTCCGTTGCCAAACCCTTAAGGCGGTCATGCGCACTTATGCCGACAAGAACATTGACTCAGCCATGTATTTTAACACGCTGATGATTCGGCTCTGTATCGATTCTAAACTGGACAAAGAACTTATCTATGCCTATCAGTTTGCAGGGTATCTTTTCCAGGTTAGAGGAGATTATGACCAAACGGTACGGTTTAATTACAAAGCCCTGCACCTGGCAGAAAAACTAAATCAATACACACGAATGGCGAGGTCACTTGGCGCATTGGCGCACGCCTATACCAGCCTCAAACAATATACGAAGGCTACAGGACTTTGCCGGCAAGGGTTAGAAGTGCTTCGTAATCATCCTGATGCAACCATTCATTTGTCGATTCTGAATGTTTTTGGAGCCATTTATAGAGGGCAAGCTAGATTTTCGGATGCGCTGAAAGTCAATCAGGAGATGTATAAAATGGCCCAAACTAACCATGTCCGATTTTATGAAGCTCAGGGGCTGCATACCATTGGATGGGATTACATGGAAATGGAAGATCTCACCAAACCCCTTGATTATTTTACTAAAGCGCTGGCCTTATCGCGGGAAATCGGGAGTGCCGATTTAGAAGAAAGTATTCTCATTCATATTGGTGATTTCTATACCAGGCAGAAAAAATGGTCGAAAGCATTAACGTATTATGGACAGTCCAAACAAACGGCTAAGCAATTAAAAAATAGCAGCCTGGTTGCCGAGACTAACGAAAAGCTTTATAAAATTTTTAAGCAGACAGGCGAGTTTGACAAGGCCCTGAAAGCCCACGAAGATTTTGTTTTCCTGAAAGACAGTCTGGCGAATCATACCAATGAGCAACGGATCGAGACATTACAGGCCCAATACGATAGCAACCAGAAAGAGAATCGATTGCAAGTGCAACAACTGAAGCTGGACCAACTGGCATTAGCACGCAACGTATTGTTTTCAGGAATTGTAGGAATCCTGCTCATTGCAGCTTTGCTGTTATGGAACAATCGGCGATTACAAGTCAAAAATCAGGAAATCGACCAGCAGCGGGCCTTATTGGAAACCGCCCGGAAACAACTCGCCGACATCAATAAAACCCTGGAAGCCCGCGTAGAAGAACGGACAGCAGAACTCGTCACGGCCAACCGGGAACTGATTCAAACAAATGAGAAAATAAAAGCGGCTCTCTTCAAAGGACAAACAATTGAACGGAAACGAGTGGCACTTGAGCTGCATGATAATTTGAGTAGTTTGCTCAGTGCTGTAAATATGAGCATCCAGTCGATCAATCCACAGAACCTATCAGAATCTGAGCAATCAGTCTATCGAAATCTTAGACACCTCATTCAAAATGCGTATGCAGAAGTTCGAAATATTTCGCACAATATCCTCCCTGCCGAACTTGAACGCGAAGGGCTTGCGACAACACTAACGACACTGGTCGATCGACTGAACCAAAATTTGCCCTTGCAATTTTCTCTTACCATTAGTGGCTTACAAGAGCGACTGCCTGTCGAAATCGAGTTTAATGTATATAGTATTGTGTTCGAATTAATCAATAATGCTATCAAGCATGCAAAAGCAACTACCGTTGGTATTAGTCTGTTCCGAACCGACTTAGGTATCAATCTATCCGTTACAGACGATGGTATAGGACTGATTCAATCTTCAGGCAAACAAGGTGTTGGCCTGCAAAATATCCAGACCCGTTTAGAATCGCTGGGAGGAACGTTCAATACCTTGCTAGCGATAGAGAAAGGCACTCGGATACTTATAAAAATCCCCATTGAGACGGTTCGTTTCAATGGGGACGAGTAGATAGAGTACAACTATCTTACTCTATCTGGGAGCTTATTTTACTGTATTTCTACAAGGCGGATCTGTTGAGGTCATACAATCGTCAAATTCTGATGTCTCAGGTAAGATAGTTACGGCAGGATCCTTCAACGTTCTAACTTCTACGAAAGAATGTTTTGAGTTCGTTAAGATATCTTGGTGATTTTCAAATTGTTCATCAAAAAACTCCGCCACTAAGTGTATGCTCACAAACGCGACATTTTGATCCAAAATTACTGGTTTACTATTAATGGGGGTACGGTCATTATTAAGAAGGGTTACTTCCAGTCTGTTGTTATTCGTTTTAATTTGTGCTGGACCTATCAAGTGTACATACTTACCTTCTTTTGTATTTGCTTCCATTGTGTGAGTGGTGGTTAAAAGGTGAAACGATATACTTAAACAATCTGAAATTTAATGGCATACTTCACTAAGCCAATCGTTGTTTGAACGCCCAATTTTTGCATCAGGTGTTTGCGGTGCGTTTCAACGGTGGTGGCACTGATGAATAACTTTTCGGCAATCTGCGTCCCGGAAAACTCCTGAGCAATCAACTTCAATACATCGAGTTCCCGTTTCGTGATGGTTATTTTGTCAGGTTTACCAGAATCGGGTACTAGTTCGATACTGGTTTCGTTCGCCAATTTCATCAGCACCTGTTCGCTATAAAACTTATTCCCAATGGCAATCATGCGCAGAGCCGTTTCCAGTTCAGAACGATCGGCACTTTTCAGGACGTATCCATCGGCCCCGGCACGAATGGCCTCTTTAATGGCATCGGGTTCATCGGCCACTGTCAGCAAACAGATTTTTACGTTTGGAAACCGCTGGCGCAGTTGAATGGTCAGTTCAATACCGCCCATTACAGGCATTTGCACATCAGAAACCACCAACGCGATGTCTGGCTCAATTTCCAATGCCGTCAATACCTGTCGGCCGTTGGTATGCTTTGATACGACCTCAATTCCTTCGATACTGGATAGGAGCATGGCCAGACTATCAAGCAAAATTCGTTGGTCTTCGGCTACAAGAATGCGCATAGGCGTTACTGTCAACAACAAATCGGTTGTAATCTGATCAATTCATAACAAATAATCAATTCCTTGTAAATCAAGCTAATTTTAGCAGCGATACGGTTGGCATACGTTTGTTTTTTTAAATGATGAACGCAGTCAGTACAACAGCAAAGCCGGAAAATGACCGGCCTTGCTGAGTGAACGGACAGATTGAATGGGTGGATGAGCGGTTGCCTTTGCAAACGATGTAAAGGTCTTGCCTTTTGGGTTGCCCGAAAATCCCTGATTATGATGATTTCGCATCCCTGAATTTGAGGATATTTCAGGATGCCACTCCATTCCACCTTATCCATAACCTTTATTTATCGACCATAACCAGAAGTTGGGCAACGGTTGAACCTTACTGGCTTTGAATGGTTTTATATTTGTACATAAACAAGACGCCGGCCCAATCCGGCGTTTCGTTTTAACAAAATAAGCTATTAAACCTATAGACAATACTCACTATGTCTATCCAGTTCACTGACAATGTAAGCACAGCCGCCAAGCGCGACATCCTCGATCTGGCCCAGAAGATTGGTTCGTTTCAACAAGGTGATATAGCCGATGAAGCGTTCCGAAAATTTCGGCTCACACGCGGGGTGTATGGTCAACGGCAACCCGGCGTACAGATGATTCGGATTAAGCTACCCCACGGGCGAATCACGGCCGATCAGCTGATTCGGATTGCCGATCTGTCGGATAAATACGCGACGGGTAACCTACACGCTACCACCCGGCAGGATATCCAACTGCACTTTGTCAAGCTGGCCGATTCGCCCCAGCTCTGGGCCGATCTCGAGGATGCCAACATTACGCTGAAAGAAGCCTGTGGGAACACGGTTCGAAACGTAACAGGTTCGGCCCGGGCGGGCGTTGATCCACTGGAGCCTTTCGATATTACGCCCTATGCGCATACCATTTTCGACTATTTTCTGCGCAATCCGATTTGTCAGGATATGGGTCGTAAGTTTAAGATTTCGGTTTCATCCAGCGAAAAAGACTCTGCGTATGGCTATATGCATGACGTAGGCCTGATTGCTCGCCTACAGGATGGCAAACGGGGATTCAAAGTCATGCTGGGTGGTGGTCTGGGAGCTCAACCTTTTTCAGCACAAACGGCGTTTGAATTTCTGGAAGAAGACCAGGTGATTCCATTCATCGAAGGTGTCATTCGGGTTTTCGATCGCTATGGTGAACGCCAGAAGCGGCACAAAGCCCGCATGAAATACCTGCTCAACGACATTGGTCTGGAGGAATTGCTGCAACGCATTGCCGACGAAACGCCTGCTTTGCGCGTGAAATCGTATCAAGTTGACGACAACTCGGGCAATTCACTTTTCGAAACACCACCTGCCGAGCGTCTGGATGCTCCCGCTCCGAGTGTTATTGAAGGCGATGAGCAGTTTGATCGCTGGCTTAAAACCAACGTTTTTGAACAAAAACAGGCGGGCTGGTATTCGGTTCAACTTCGTGTCCTGCTGGGTGATATGCATTCTGACACCGCCCGCGCGTTGGCCCAGATTGTGAAACAATATGCCGCCGATGATATCCGGGTGACGGTCAATCAGGGCTACTTGCTTCGTTTCGTGAAACCAGAGGATTTGCCAGCTATTTATCAGGCCCTCAATGCACTTGGGTTGGCTGAGCCTGGTTTCGATACGACTGCCGACATTACAACCTGCCCTGGCACGGATACCTGCAATCTGGCTATTTCGAGCAGTTATGGTATTACACGGGCGCTCGAAACGATGATGCACGATGAATTTCCGGATCTGGTATTCAACGACGACATCAAAATCAAGATTTCGGGCTGTATGAATGGCTGTGGTCAGCATTCCGTGGCCAACATCGGTTATCATGGGTCATCGCTCAAAAACGGAGCCTATGTACTTCCTGCCCTACAGGTATTGCTGGGTGGTGGTTTTAATGGAAAAGGCGAAGGACTAATTGCCGATAAGGTCATTAAAATTCCTGCGAAACGTGGCCCTGATTCGCTGCGGTATTTACTTCGTGATTTCGAAGCCAATACGTTTGATGGCGAATACTACAGCGACTACTATGCTCGTCAGGGCAAAAACTATTTTTATCAGTTGCTGAAACCGCTGGCCGACCTGAAGACACTCGTCGACAGTGATTACATTGACTGGGATCATACCGAACAATACGTTACTGAAGTGGGTATTGGCGAATGCGCCAGTGTACTCATCGACCTGGTAGCCACAACGTTGACTGAAGCCAACGAAAAATTAGGCTGGGCCCGTGAGGCACTTTCTGAAAGCCGCTGGTCAGATGCTTTATACCATACCTACAATGTGTTCATTACGGGTGCCAGAGCGGCCTTGATGAGCCGCGATGTACCTACCAATACGCAACATGGTATTGTTAGCGATTTCGATAAAACCTTTGTCGGGACACCCGATTTCCATCAGGCAGAAGGTGAGTTTAAAGCGTTAGTGTTCAGCATTAACAAACAGGAGCCGTCCGAAGAATTTGCTCGTCAGTTCATTGCGCAGGGCGAAGCCTTTCTTCAGGCTGTGCAAGCCTACCGGGAAGTGCAAATTGAACAGGAAGGTTTACCTGAGCTACAAGCCTTAACTCAGGCGCTGGATAGCTAGTTTTCCATGAGCGAAAGAGCGAATGAGTGAAAGACAGAGTTAATAAGAAAGTCTTTCGCTCATTCGCTCTTTCACTCTTTCACTCATTGAATCATGAAGCTTACGCTCGTAGGGGCCGGTCCTGGTGACCCCGATTTAATCACTGTAAAGGGAATTAAAGCATTACAACAGGCCAATGTGGTCATGTATGATGCGCTGGTTCACCCTGACTTACTGGAATATTGTCGACCTGATGCCTTGAAAGTGTATGTCGGTAAACGCCGGGGTGCTTATTCGTGCGTGCAGGAAGATATTAACCCACTCATCGTCCATTATGCTCAGCAATACGGGCATGTTGTGCGTCTCAAAGGGGGTGACTCGTTCATATTCGGGCGAGGGTATGAAGAAGTTGACTATGCTCGTCAGTACGGCATTGAAACACAGGTTATACCGGGTCTGTCCAGTAGTTATGCCGTACCTGCTTCGGCTGGCATTCCGCTTACTACACGGGGAATTTCGGAAAGTTTCTGGGTTGTTACAGGAACGACCAAAGCCGGTCAGCTTTCGTCCGATTTACAACTGGCGGCTCAATCGACCGCAACCGTCGTTATTTTAATGGGCATGCACAAACTGCCTGAAATTATGGCCGTTTTTGCCAATTGTGGTAAGGCGAATACACCCGTTACCATTATTCAGAATGGTACCCTAATGGATCAACAGCTTGTGGTGGGAAATGTGTCGACTATCAATGAGAAGGTTAACGAATCAGGAGTTGGCAACCCGGCGATTATTGTGGTAGGTGAAGTCGCAGCGCTGACGCAAATGGATTTGCAGCGTGTTCTGGACTCATCGACGAATAAAATTGAGGTCGAATAGATATTTTTAACGTTATTTTTGTCATTCCGACGTCAGGAGGAATCTCGAGTTCTAGTATTAGTTAAGCTTGACCGGGCCGCCGGAGCGGATTCCTCCTGACGTCGGAATGACAAAAATTTACTGTACCAGTTGCAGAATCTCTTCTGCAGTCGCTCTTTTCTGTTCGCCCGTTATCATATTTTTCAGCGAAAGCACTCCCGTTTGCACTTCTTCTGAGCCAATCAATACGACATACGGAATCGCTTTGGCATTGGCAAAATCGAGCATCTTCTTTACTTTGGCCAGGTCCGGGTAAACCTCTGAAGCGATATTGGCAGTCCGTAGTTTACTTAATAAAGGCAAAGCAACAGTGCGGGCCTCTGCATCAAAGGGTACGATAAGCACCTGGGTTCCCTGCCCTGCTCCGGCTGGGAATAGGTTCAATTCGTCCATGACATCATAAATCCGATCTACGCCGAACGAAATCCCTACGCCCGACAAACCGGGCATACCAAAAGCCCCAGTCAGATTGTCGTAACGCCCACCACCGCTGACACTGCCGATGCTAACACCGTTCGCTTTTACTTCGAAAATAGCGCCGGTATAATAAGAAAGCCCACGAGCCAGCGTTGGGTCAAGTTCAACCTGACTGTCTAATAGACCATATTGGCTTACTAGCTGAAGTGTTTCTTTAAGTTCTGCAATGCCTTGTTGAGCGGTTTCAGAAGTCGACAGCCAGGTTTCAAGCTGTTCTAAAACCTGAGCGGGAGCCTGATTACTGAACGTAAAGATGGGGTCCAGACTAGCGACGGCCGTTTCCGAAAATCCACGTTCACGCAACTCATCCAGTACTTTCTCTTTGCCGATTTTATCTAGTTTATCAATCGCGACAGACAATAACCCCTCCTGCCCTGGTGTACCAATAACCTCAGCAATACCCGCCAGAATCTTTCGATTGTTAAGTTTGAGCGTGAAATCCTGAATGCCCAGATTGCGAAACACCTCGTGAATCATCAGAACAATTTCTGCTTCACAGATTAGAGAGTCGGTTCCGACAACGTCGGCATCGCACTGATAAAATTCACGATAACGCCCCTTTTGTGGCCGATCGGCCCGCCAGACGGGTTGCATTTGATACCGCTTAAACGGCATCGTCAATGCATTCCGATTCATAACCACATAGCGGGCAAACGGAACTGTCAGATCGTATCGAAGACCTTTTTCTGCAATTTTTGGCGTCAATTTCTTCGAACCGGTTTGCAGGTCGTTTTCCGTCAAACTAGCGGCAAAATCGCCGGAATTAAGTATTTTGAATAGCAATTGATCGCCTTCATCGCCATACTTGCCTGTCAGCGTCGACAGGTTCTCCATAGACGGCGTTTCGAGTGGCTGAAAGCCAAAGCGTTGAAAGGTTTGACGGATTGTATCGAATATAAAGAGCCGTTTGCGCATCTGCTCCGGGCCGAAATCACGGGTGCCTTTGGGTAAGCTTGGTTTTTGCATAGCGCAAAATTAACAGACACGCGTACAGATTCGCAGAAATTCACCTAATCTTATCCGGTTTACTACACACTTATGCCTATAAACCTACCCTGGCCCCATAAAAATCCTGTTAATCCTGTTAATCCTGTCAGAAAAAACCGTATTTTTGCACCTTGATTTTGAACCGATACGTTAAAAAGATACAATCATGGGAGTTACTGAATTAAAGCGTAAGGGCCGCCGGAACCGCGCTATTGCCAACAATAAAACCAACGCCATCAAACAATTGCTGCGTAAGCCTACCATCAAAAACGTAGACGTAGAAGCGATTAAGGCATCGTTCGCTGAGAAAAAAGCTGCTTAAGCGATTAGTATACGTCGAACGTACATTATCTAACCTCGCCCTTACTAGGCGAGGTTTTGCGTTTCTGGAGAATTCGGGTTAGCTCACGATCCCGTTTTTTAAGCTCTCGACGAACAAACCGCCGATAATCTAATTGAGCCCGGTAACGAACGGCCTGTCCAAACAGCAATAAGCCACCATTGATCAGGATCAGGCTATACGCGCCCCATAAAAACCATTGTCGAAACGGAGCTCCCGCTTTATGGGCCTCAGCCGCTACACTAAACACACATAAACCCGCGCTAAATAACAGCAAACCGAGCGGGGCAATAATCAGGCCCTTGGTTCGCGTGCTCATTCGTTTCACTAAGCGTTGACCGGGTGGTTTAGCAAGCTTGGCCATAAGGATTCGTTCAGGGGAGTTTAATAAGTAACGCTTTATAGGCCTATTTCGTTACGATTGACTGAGCGTTGGCCTAATATAAAAGAAAAAGAATTAGCTAACGTACTTTTCAGGATGGGTACTCAATACTGGCCCCTGTTTCCCGAAACTGTTTCGGTTCCCAAAAGCGCTTCCAACCTTCTGAAATAAAGCCGACACCGTAGCCCGTTAACTGGACAAAAGCCGCTTCGACACTCAACAACCCAACTTTAATACTTTTTTCCTTTTGCGTGGCGTCGATCAAAATCAGAATCGCCAATAGCAAAACAAAGCCGATAGCCAGCCCGAAAAGTACGGGGCTAATCAGCGCCCAGACTGGGATGGATACGAGAAACAGGGTAAACACCGCCGGAAATGTATGAACGAGCTTTAGCTCGCTGGGATAATAACGGGAGATGTTAATTCGGGCACGCCCAAAAAAGCGGAGTTGTCGATAAAACTGACTAAAATTCGTTCGGCGTTTATGGTAAATAAACGCGTCTGGAATAAGGCCAGTCTTGAATCCATTTTCAATAATTCGAATGGCGAATTCGATGTCCTCCCCCATCCGACTTAGTTTATACCCGCCAATCGTTTCCCATACCTTCCGCGACAAGCCCATGTTGAAGCTACGAGGATGATAGGTTCCTCCCAGGTTTTTCTTACTTCCCCGAATGCCACCTGTTGTAAAAACGGAGGTCATGGAGTAACTAATGGCTTTCTGAATGGGCGTGAAATCGGGATGAGCCGCGTCGGGCCCACCGTACGCATCTAACCAGGCTTGACTCAGTTGATTGTTAACAGCCGAAAAATAGTGAGCAGGAATTAACGCATCCGAGTCAAAAATGACGAAGTAATCGCCCTTCGCTTGCTCGAAACCATAGTTACGCGTAAATCCCTGCCCCGAATTTTCTTTGAAAAAGTACCGAATAGCAAGGCTGGCCGCAAACTCCGCTACAACTCCATCCGCCTTGAGTGTAGATCCATCCTCAACAATGATTACCTCAAAGTTTGTATACGTCTGTTTCGTCAAACTACTCAGTAATTCGCGCAGTTCGTCGGGTCGATTGAAGACGGGGATGATGATGGAGAAAAACACGTATGATGAATGATAAATAATGATGAATGATGAAGGCTATTGTGGCACATTCATCATTTCCACCAGGCTTTCTTCGTTCGCCTGAATAACCTGCTCCACTAGTTCATCAGTCAGAGCAACAGATAAGAAAAGGCTCTCGAATTGGGACGGTGCCAGGTAAACACCTCGCTTGAGCATTGCGTGGAAATAACGACCAAATAACGGTACGTTACAGGTTTTAGCGTCGATAAAATTCGATACGGGCTGTTCCGTCATAAACAGCGTGAACATCGACCCAATATGGTTGATCGTGTAGTTCAGGCCTGCCTTTAGCAAACCAGCGCGGAAGCCCGCCGTTAATTTTTCGCCGATTGCTTCCAGACGCGTATACACATCAGGGTTTTCATTCAGGTAATTCAGCATGGCCAGACCAGCCGACATAGCAATTGGATTACCCGACAATGTACCCGCCTGATAAACTGGCCCTGCCGGCGACACCATATTCATTATATCAGCGCGACCACCGTAGGCGCCAACAGGCATACCACCACCAATGATTTTCCCCATCGTCGTCAGATCAGGCGTGATCCCGAACCGTTCCTGGGCGCCACCTTTTGCCAGTCGGAACCCTGTCATGACTTCATCAAAAATTAGGACAACGCCATGTTTATCGCACAGCGAGCGAATACCTTCCAGAAAGCCGGGCTCAGGTAAAACACACCCCATATTTCCCACAACAGGCTCCAGAATAATGGCAGCTACCTGATTATGGTTATTATCCAATAATGCTTCTACAGCCGCTAAATCATTATAAGGCGCGGTTAAGGTATCGGCAGCTGTCGCTTTCGTTACACCCGGACTGTCGGGGATTCCCATCGTCATGGCACCGCTTCCGGCAGCGATCAAAAACGAATCGCCGTGGCCGTGATAACAGCCTTCAAACTTGATAATTTTATCCCGATTGGTAAATCCTCGCGCTACCCGAATGGCCGCCATAGTGGCCTCTGTACCCGAATTTACCATCCGAACTTTTTCGACAGAAGGCACCATGGACGTGATCAACTCGGCCATGTCAACTTCCTTACGCGTAGGTGCGCCAAAAGAGAACGAATGCTGTATCGCATCCCGAACGGCTTTTTCGACCGGTTCAAAGGCATGCCCTAAAATCATAGGGCCCCACGAATTAATCAGCTCAATGTATTGACGGCCGTCCTCATCGTAGAGATAAGGCCCTTTGGCCGATTTTATAAAAAGTGGTGTACCACCTACCGACCGAAACGCCCGCACGGGAGAGTTCACTCCGCCCGGAATCAGCGTTTTAGCCTTTTCGAATAATTGTTCGCTCGTTGTCATAAGGTTGAAAGAGCGAAAGAGTGAAAGAGTGAATGAGTGAAAATCACCGGATGGTCTTTCGCTCATTCACTCTTTCACTCATTCACTCATTAATTCTCACCAACCGCCCGTCTTCGTATTTTACGATTGGGACGATTTGGTTTTCGTTGGTTTGTGTATAATCAAAGCCTGACAGTAAATAATCGTCGGTATCGGAGCGAAGGTTACTGCGATTACGGGCCTGTAAGCCATTTTTAGCTAATTGTCGCCCAAAGAATAACATCATATCGTAGCCTTCGCTGGCGAAAACCGATGGAATCGTATTGCGTTTGGCCACATATTGTTCCTGAAAGGAAATGACGGGCTCCCTTGATGTGTCGATAAAGTCGGGATAAAGTAGGTACAAATCCCGACGATTAAACGTGGACGATGCGGTCCGATATAAATCAAAAGCCGAAGCCGTGATTACCAGCGGAGCGCTCACTTTCCGACGGCTCAAGGCATCAAGCATACGGGCTCCATCTTCGTCATTGCTACTGGCAAAGAACACATGCCCCAAATTAATGGTAGCCGTTGTATTTACTGGGCGTGTACCCGTCGGCTTTTCAGTCAGTTTCATCGCATCCGCCATGGATTGCGCGGTACCACTTACTTTTCGAAAATCGACAATCGTATAATTCTGCTGCTTGAGTTCATTTTGATAGGCCAGTGCCATTAGCGAGTCTTTTCGGGATACGCCAAAGTAAATTGCCGCCCGACGAAGTCCATTGAGGCTCTGAACATGTTCGACTACTTTCTTAGCCTGCTGATTCATGGAAGGCTGTGCCAGAAACGACATTGGCTGATTGGCGACTAATTCATTGCTGGTGGCAATCGGATTCAACAGCACGATATTATTTTGATTGGCATAGGCCGAGGCAATCCGGTTAGGTTCAATATACAGTGGTCCAATGATTAAATCGGTTTGCGCAAAGGCAGGACTATTGACTAGCTCCAGTGTTTTATTCGCGTCGTTATCCAGATCATAGGCGAATAAATTAACGGTTATACCTTCTTCCTGCAATTTGGACTTGGCCAGTTTGATCCCATTATACAGATCGTATACGTATTGGTTGGAGCGTGCTCGTTTGTCGGCATCAAACTCATCAACCCGGAATGGGAACATCACGGCAATGTTATAGTACCCTTTCGCACGGGCGTTTCGCGATGGGTTCATAACAGTTGATGTTGGCTGATTAGCTGCTCCAGTACCCGTTGTTGTACTGGACTGAGTAGCTACAGTGGGCACCCCAAACCGATTCGTCAGCCGATCCGACAGTTCCAGATCATCTTTATCACTCGCTGTTCGCTGAATTAGATCGATCAATGTCAATCCAACAACCCGGTCACTTGGATAGTCCTTATTGAGTTGCTTCAGCCGATTCAAGTCGGTAATGCGTGGCACGAACGTCTGCTCAAGCTTCGTAATATCCGTCCGGAAAGCGGGATCACTAATTTGCTGAATAACGCCGATCGCTTCTTCATACTGACCCAACTCCATCGAAGCAGCAGCGAGCAGATAATAGGCGTCATTAAGCTTACGCCAATCTGGAAAATACTCCAGCAACTGTTTCAGCATCAGCCGGGATTGGGCGAAGTTTTTCTGCCGAAATGCAGCAATGGCAAAATGATAACTGGCATAGGGAGCTAATGGGCCACGTTGCTGAATCAGCACATTCAGGTCTGTTTTAGCCCGCTCGTAATCGCCCGCCTGAACCAGCTTTACGGCGGCATTATAGCGTCGCTGAGCCTCAGGCGAAATTTGGGCCTGTGCTGTCTGTTGGTTCAGAAACAAGCAAAGGCAAAACACCCACACTGTAAACCAACACGATTTGGTGTTCATTTTTTTTGGGTTAAGGCAAAAAGCAACGCCTTCGCGTTGCTTTTATTTTTATAATCATCAGTCTTTAGCCGATAGTTGTCAGTCTGAAATCGTTGGCTTACCAGCCTATTACTTGTCACTAACAACTTATGATTTTTTAGACTTCGCTTTCTTCTGCGCTTCTTCAGCCTGTTTACGGGCTTCATCAGCCGCTGCGAGTTGGCGTTGCAGCAAAGCCTGGAATCCCCCGGGTTTCTTACCCTGACCAGCTGCATTTTTCCGGCGGTTTTCGTCCAGCACTGCTTTTATCTTATCCTCATCAACAAATCGGCGAATGAGTTGTTGCTGTGTGATCGTAACAATGTTCGATACAAAGTAATAGAATGTCAGACCAGCTGGGTACGAGTTCAGCACGAACATAAACATCAGCGGGAATACATAGCTAAGCGCTTTCATATTCACTGGCCCTGGTTGCGTTGGCGTCGTCTGGTTATTGTAATACGCGTATGCGATCGACGATGCGGTCATCAGAACGGTGAACAAGCTCAAATGACTACCAATAAATGGAAGCGTCGGGAATTTAAGGAACGCATCGTAGGTAGACAGGTCACTCGCCCACAGGAACGACTTTTGCCGCAACTCAATCAGGTTCGGGAACAACATGAACAGAGCGAACAGGATGGGCATGGTAGCCAGCACCGGAACACAACCACTCAACGGACTAACACCTACCTCCTGATAGAGTTTCATCTGCTCGGCTTGCTGCTTGGTCATATCGTCGCCAACACGCTCCTTCATCTCATTCAATTCTGGCTGCAACACCCGCATTTTAGCCATACTGACGTACGACTTGTAGGTTAACGGTGTTAGAATAAGTTTTACGAACACCACCAGGGCAATAATCAGCAGTCCATAGTTCGAAATGAACTTCCCGAAGTAGTTAAAGACGGGAACAAAGAAATACTTGTTAATCGGCTTCAACACCGAATAGCCCAGGTATACGTTACGGTCAAACTCCGGGGCTACACTTCCCAGTAGCTGAAAATCGTTCGGGCCATAAAAAAGCTTATATTGACCTTTGCCCGCTTTAACATCAGCCATCGACAGGCTTACATCCGCTATGGCTGTTTTTACAACACTGCTATCTGTTGGGTCTACCAGGGTTTTAAAGTTAGCCTTAGTCAACGGCGCATTTTTGGCCACCAAACCCGCGAGGAAGTATTTGTGCTTAATGGTAAACCACTGTACTGGTTCTTCGACCGTTGTTTCCTGATTGCTTTCGCCTTCGGTCAGGTTCTGAAAATTCTCGTCAGCAGTGAGGTAATTGATCGTAGCCGCCCGACGGTTATTGCTCAGGTCATTCTCATACTGACGCATCTTGTCTTCCCAGAAGAACCGGATGTTGTCATTCCCAACGGCATTTCCCAGACCATTCAATTTCAGGTCATAGTCAATCACATAGCCTTCGGCAGGCACGGTATAAACCTGCTCGATGGATTGACCCGGTGCCACTTCGGCCCGGAACACAATTTGCTGGGCTTGTCCGCTTACGGTACTGTTCTGAGCGGTTGTCTGATAATACAGTTTATGCAAATCGATCTTACCCCGATTGGTCGGTAATTCCAGGATAGACTTGCTGCTTTGCTCATCGATCAACACCAGTGGTTTCTGGTCGTAGGTTTTGTAGTTTTTCAGCACTACCTCCTTAACCTGTCCCCCTTCAGTACTGAAGGTTACTTTGATATCTTTATTCTCAACAATAATATCGCGGGCTGTACCAGTAGCCGCCGAGGCAAAATCACCAAACTGTGCCTTAGCGGCAGCTGAATCGAGCGGTTGCTCGGCCTTACTAATAGCCGCTTCCGCACCGGATGCCGAATTCGGTTTTGTGGTTATTGTTTTTTGAGCCGGCTGTTTATCGGGCGCAGGTTTCGGTACCAGCAGCTGGTAACCGACCAGCATCGCCAGAATCAGGACAATGCCAATTATTTGATTACGATCCATTTTTATAGTTTGTAGTTTGTAGTTTGTGGTTTGTAGTTTGAGGTTGCTCAATAGTCGATACTTGTTGAGCAACCTCAAACTACAAACCACAAACCACAAACTGAATTTCTTGCAAAATTACGTCAATCCGGCTGCTTAATCAACCGCATCGACAGTTTCTACATGGGCGGTCGTTACAGACGCCGACTCGGCCCGTTTTTGTTGACTATAGGTGAGTGCGGCTTTCACAAACTTGACAAACAACGGATGTGGATTTAATACGGTGCTTTTAAGCTCTGGGTGAAACTGCACGCCTACGTACCAGGGGTGAATTTCTTTAGCTAACTCGACAATCTCTACCAGGCCTGTATCGGGATTAACACCCGTCGGACGAAGGCCCGCTTTTTCAAAAGCCTGTAAGTAGTCATTATTAAATTCGTACCGATGACGGTGCCGTTCGCTAATCTGCGTTTTTCCGTAAATCTGGTGCGCCAGCGAGTCACGTTTGAGTTTGCAGGCATACGCACCCAATCGCATGGTACCGCCTTTGTCGGTAATGCTTTTCTGGGCTTCCATCATGCTGATGACCGGGTTGGCTGTGTGGGGCTCCATCTCGGTTGAGTGAGCGTCTTCAATACCCATCACATTCCGGGCATATTCGATCACCGCCATCTGCATACCTAAGCAAATACCCAGGAATGGAATTCCTTTTTCGCGAACAAAACGCACAGCATTGATTTTCCCATCAATACCACGTTCTCCAAAACCTGGCGCAACGAGTACACCATCCAGTTGGCTCAATACCTCGGCGCAATGATGCTCATCCACCAGCGTTTCCGACTGAATCCACTCCAGCTGTACTTTACACTCGTTGGTAGCACCAGCATGAATAAATGCCTCGGCAATGGATTTGTAGGCATCGTGCAATTCGACATATTTACCAACCAGACCGATCCGGACGGTATCTCCCGGATTTTTAAGCCGCCCTAAAAACGCTTTCCAGACATCCAGATCAGCATCTTTATCATTATACAGGTCGAGCATGTATAAAGCCCGCTGATCAAGCCGCTCTTTCTGCATCAGTAGTGGTACGTCGTAGATCGTTTCGGCATCCAGGGCTTCGATTACCGAACTTACCTGCACGTTACAGAACTGGGCGATTTTCCGGCGAATATCCTGTGGCAGCGGGTGTTCGGTACGACAAGCAATAATGTCAGGCTGAACCCCGTTTTCGAGCAGCATCCGCACCGAGTGCTGGGTTGGCTTGGTCTTTAATTCACCTGCCGATTGCAGATAAGGCACTAATGTGAGATGGATAACCAGTGTATCTTTTTCGCCCAGTTCAAATTTTAACTGCCGAACAGCTTCCACAAACGGCAGCGATTCGATGTCGCCCACGCAACCGCCGATCTCGGTAATGACGATGTCATAGTCGCCCGTTTCGCCCAGAAGCCGGATGTTCCGTTTGATTTCGTCGGTGATATGGGGCACAACCTGTACCGTTTTCCCTAAGAAATCGCCCCGGCGTTCGCGGGTGATCACGTTGTTATAAATTCGCCCGGTAGTGATGTTATTCGCCTGCGAAGTGGGACGATTCAGGAAGCGCTCATAGTGGCCTAAATCAAGATCCGTTTCGGCACCATCGTCGGTGACGTAACATTCGCCGTGTTCGTATGGATTGAGCGTACCGGGGTCGATATTAATGTAAGGATCGAATTTCTGGATCGTTACTGTCAGCCCCCTGGATTGAAGCAATTTAGCTAGCGAAGAAGCAATAATGCCCTTGCCTAATGAAGAAGTTACTCCGCCAGTAACAAAGATGTATTTTGCGGATTTTGGTCCCGTAGCCGCCATGATTGAAACCTGTTTAGGTCGTTACGGGATGTAAAAGTACTAGAAAAAAGGCGGAATCGATGAATGACAAAGGCAAAAAGTTAGTATGTGGCGGGTAATCAATTGGCCATCAGCCGACTGTTGGCAAAATCTTTCTTTTATCGATTCTTAATGCCGTTTACTTACATCGTCATCCCAAAAGTTAATGTCAATTGACTTTTGGGATGACTGTTTTCAGGCTCAGTTATGGCTTAACCAAGCAAGTTGTACCACTATAAGGGAATAAAACGCTGGGTTTTATAGCCACTCATGAAGGTATGAAGCTGAAGCTATAGTCTAGAAACGGAAATGCCTCAACTTGATTAAGTTGAGGCATTTCGGATTACATTCATCTTGCTTATTTCCAGGCATCGATCTCGCGCTGTTCATACGCAAGGCCGTATTGCTTCAGAACATCGTCGGGCACACCGTTCCATTGGTTCGGTACGTTACCAACATAACCCAGATCTTTGATGCCCATCTGGCTGGTATAAAATCCTGATGCAGTCATGTTACGCATCATATTGAAAAACGAAACACCCTGCGTCATGTCGGGAGTAGCTTTGCCAGGATAAGCAATCTGATCAACCATATCGATCTGCTGCGCTTTGGTGCAAAGTACAAACTGCTTGCCATAGCGTTTCACACAGGTGTTGTCCAGCCAGCGAATACCACCCCGCATCGGTGTTTGGTTCCGAGGCTGATCTTTCATCATAAATTCGATGAAGGCCGGTACACCCGCCTGTGAGGCACTCCCAGAATGCTCATCAGCCGGAATGATTATATCGCATAGCACCGTAACGGTTTGCAACTCATGGGGCGTAAAAAACTTCTCAGCCATGAGTTTAGCATCACGTTCCGCTTCATGCTTTTGCCGTCCACCCGGAATTTTCAGGGGTTTCGGATCGGGTGGTGCAGGAACAGCGGCTTCGACAGGATTAACAGCTAAACCAAAGCTGGCGAGCGATAGCGTTTTTAAGGAATCTCTGCGTTTCATAAATCTTCGGGTTTGAGGTTTACGGTATTTGGTTTACGGTAGTCCGTCACTGTGGCATTAACAGGGATAGTCTGCTAATTCATAGAGTTCTTCAGGTTCAGAAACTTTGTATTTAAGTCCCCGAACAGGCGACTTCTTCAGAGCTTGAATTAAGCCAAACAGCATTTTTCCAACTCGGTCAGCACGTCCATAAAGTTCATTGAAGCACTCTAAATCAACATGGTGTCTATCGAAGGCACGATACAGTTGAGATTTCACTTCAGTGCCTGAGTCCATTGAGTAACCAAGAAAAACAATGAATTCAGCTCGATTTGCTCGCCCAAACCCTTCGGCTATATTATCCATAATTGACCCACTTGCTCGGTTAATCTGATTTTTCAACTCGAAGTCTTTGGCAAAAGTCCCTTTTTGAGTGAGCCAATAGATATCATTTGACAATTGACGAGCAAATTGCCAAACATCCAGATCTTCGAATCGATTGATTTTAGCCATGCACTCATGTATCCTTTAGCGACACCCTACATAAAACCACAAACCAAATACCGAAAACATTATAAATTTTTCTTTTTGACTTCGTCAATCAAATATTCAGTAGTACGCATAGAGCTGGCCAGAATGGTCCAGGTTACGTTTTTGTCGCCCTGCGATACGAATGGAGCAGCATCAACCACAAACAGGTTTTTCACGTCGTGAGCCTGCTGCCATTTGTTTAACGCCGATTTCTGAGGATCGTTACCCATCCGAACTGTGCCTACTTCGTGAATGATTTTCCCCGGAGCTTCCAGTCCATAATTATTCTCAGGACCTGGTTTATTCCCCAGCGGAGTACCGCCCATTGCATGGATGATTTCCTCGAAGGTATCCTGCATGTGTTTGGCTTGTTTTATCTCATTCTCCGACCATTTGTAATGGAACCGTAGAGTTGGGATACCGTATTTATCGACGTTGTTAGGGTCAATTTCACAGTAGTTGCTTTCGAGCGGAATGGGTTCACCACGGCCAGCCATACCGATATAAGCACCATAGAACCGGCGATAATCGTCTTTCAAGCCAGCACCATAACCTCCGCCGGGTTTCATTTTACCATCCCGACCAGGGAACCGACCGTTCATGTTCTCCATACCGCCCCCAAAACCATAGCCTGGCATTCCCATGCCACCACCATATTCAATGTGGTAACCACGTGGGAAGTCCAGTTTCTTGTTATCGAGCCACCAGGGCGTAAATACGTGCATACCGCCTACGCCATCTTCATTATAACGCTTACGATCCATCAGCGCTGGAACAAAGCCCGAGCGGCTGGCACCAGTCGAATCGTTCAGGTATTTACCGATTACGCCACTGCTGTTCGCCAATCCGTTCGGGAAACGGGCCGATTTAGAGTTCAGTAAAAGCCGGGCTGTTTCGCAGGTACTGGCGCTCAGAATAACGGACTTTGCTTTAATCGTCACTTCTTCCAGCGTGCGGGTATCTACGTAGCTTACGCCCGTTGCCAGACCCGTTTTTGGATCGGTCAGTACTTCCCGAGCCATTGCGCCGTTGATGAGCGTTACATTACCCGTTTTAACCGCAGGAATACAAAGTACCGACGACGACGAGAAGTCGGCATAAGCCTGACAGGCCCGCCCGCACTGGCTGCAATAGAAGCAAGAGCCACGATCTTTGTTGATAGGCTTGGTCAGGATGCTCAAGCGCGACGGAATTACCGGAACCCCAATACTCCTCGCTCCTTTCCGAAGCATCAGTTCATGCAAGCGGGGTTTAGGCGGTGGCAGGAAGTGGCCGTTCGGTTCATTTGGGAAGTCGGTCTCTATTGAACCAAATACCCCAATCATCTTATCAACCCGGTCGTAGAAAGGCTTCAGATCTTCGTACGCAATTGGCCAGTCATCGCCAATACCCGTCAGTGAGCGACGGCGGAAATCGTCGGGACCAAAACGCATGGAGATACGTCCCCAGTGATTGGTACGTCCACCCAGCATTCGAGACCGGAACCAGTAGAATTCGGTACCCTGTTTAGCCGAATAAGGCTCGCCTTCAATATCCCAACCACCCCAGGCAGCGTCAAAATCACCGAATGCGCGCGTTGTACCCGCGCCACGGCGGGGTGACTCCCAGGGCCATTTCAATTGGGTAATGTATTTGGGATCAGCCGGGTCAAAATAACCACCCGCTTCTAACAACGCGACTTTTGCACCCGCTTTCGCCAGTGTATAAGCCGCCATGCCCCCCCCAGCCCCTGAGCCAACAATGACTACATCATATTGAGTGGGTGCTTTTTGAATCTGAAATGGATCCATGCAGAATTTATAGAGAATTATTGATTATGCTGAGACAAATAACCCGAATATTGTATTAAAAGCAACTAAAGAATAAAATTACCCTAAGTATTACGAAGAAGCCCATAGTTTGGGCTAGTATTTTCCCAATTTAGATTCTTTTTATTCTGTAAGGCACACCTCCATCTTTTCGAAAATGGCCAACTCTATTCAAACGAAACTGTCAGTCAAACAAGTACCAATCGACTCCAAATGAGAAACCTCGTCGCATTTGCAGAAAGCCGGGGGAAACAAAATAGCCTGCCTGGGGAAGCCCCTGATTGGCATGCGTCAGTTTTACAAATAATCTCGTTCGGTTGACGCGCAGATTCGCATACAGGTCGGCAAGTATAGCCCCCTCTACCTTCTCGGTATTCTGAAGGTAAAACTGTTGGGTAACGGGCATATAGGCATCGGCATAATAAGGCGATTTGTAGTGTAGATCTACCCCCGTCTGAATATATAAGACCTTCGAATATAGGAATTCGTACTGAATGCGGGTATTTATGAAAAATGGGGGCATATGTATAACCTCTGGCCCAGTTGTCTGTTTCGTATAATAAGCCTGGCCTGAAATCAAAAATTTACCGAACTGAAAATGATAGCCTAACCCTGGTCTAACAATAGTAATTGTTTCAACTTTATCACTCTGACCCGTTTGCCGAACCCCTGACGAATCAAAATAGACATAATTATCCAACAGATCTAAATCCAAACTTGGCTGAAGCCTATATTTTTTATATTGTATATTTAGTTTCCCATAGAAGTTTAAATAATTCCGATTTACAAGCGGCTTAAATCCATTTGTGGCATCTGGCCAGAAATATACCTTACTTTGAAAGCGCTGCTGGACTAATGTTGGCGCAAGGGAAATATAAGAGCCGCCAGCCGTTAGTAGCTTACTGTCGAATTGGCCGGCAATACGTAAATTTCTTGCCTTAGCATCAGTAATGTTTATGGGAGAAAACTCCCCTTCAACAGTCAGTCGAGATAGACTATCCGGAAAATAATAACCTAACCAGCCGCCAAAGAATGTTTCAAGCCCAGATCCAAAAGCTTGATAGTCATTAAATGCCGTTCTGGATGTATTATAATGCATAGACTGCTTATAATTCCGAATGCGGAGATAAGCCCGGTAATTGAACGATGACCCTTTATACTGTGCACTTCCCTTGATCCCAAACTGGTTTTCCAGCAAATTATAGCGGTTTAGCTGAAATATACGCGAGGTATCGCCCAGGATGGCGGGGTAAAACCGGATTGGCGTTGTCGAGCCGGGTGGCGTAACGGCCTGATTTAAGCTTAGGGTATCATCCTGATAAAAATTCTTGTGCGACTGATAGTCAAATTTGTGATAGAGTTGAAAGCCTTTATCGAGTACATATTGGTGGTATGCATGCCAATCGTTACGAATCTCCCAACCGTGTGGCCCCTGTACGGACGTACTACCACTCCGCAGTCGTGCATCACCCTCATAGTTATAGATGATAGGCGTGACACCATCGGCTTCCAGCCCCGGCAACACCCCACCCTGCTCATCGAGGCTATGATTCATGTTGTTGAAATGGGCCAACAGGGTATATTTATCGTTTTTCGAGCGATAATTTGTGTGTAGTACGACCGCCCAGTTCTGCGCCAGTAACTTATGCGGGTCGGCACTTCCGCTGGTACCAAAGATCTTCTGAGACGTAAATCGCTGGACATTGAACCCTACATTCCAGCGGGGGTTGATATTTTGGGCCATATCGAAGCGCAAAATATTCTGACTGTTCCCGCCCAACGCAATATACATATCCGTAAAAGGCGACTTTGTATTATAGTATTTTACGTCTTTAGTCTGATACGCATAGGGATTAAATACATAGTAACCTGATTGCGCCCCCAATTGCTGAGGAACCTGCAAAAATACCGGTCGTATGGGCGTACCCAGTGTTCCTAAATCCTGTAACTGATTCTGGCTGCGTTGCACATACGTAAACCGATGAACTTCATCCATCGTAGTATCCAGCGTGTAGAGCTTCTTCCGATTGTTTAGTACATCATCTTCCAGTACGTATCGTGTTGACTTAGGACCATAGATAACTTTTGTCGAGTCGTCGATAATACCAGTGCCTTTATTACCCGTCGTGGAGGCAGGCATACTCTGCCGTCCCCCGAAACTATTCGGAACCCCACCCGGCATTTGCCCGATCTGTGCCTGGCCCTTGAACGATAGAGCCAGTATAAAAACTAAAACAAGAAAACTCCGATTCATTAGGTCAAAAGTACGCCAAAACGCGGCACAGCCGAAAACTCAACTAAACATTACGCTCGGTATTTAAGGATTTTTAAAGGCATTAGCATCCAGAAATTGCGCAAAACCTCTTTCCTGACCTGACAAAAACTGCACAGCGACAGGCAGATAGAAGAGCGGCAGGTTTGCCCGTTCTTCCGGGCTGAGCAGTGCATCGAGCTTCACCCAATCTTTCTCTGTTGTCAGTACGGCTGTAGCTGGCGGCAGGGTAGCCAGAATTTCCTCCAGCACAGCTCTCGCATACACATAATGATCGGCAAAACGGTAATGCTTAATCAGGTTGAATGTCCGTCTGACGTATTGTTCGAGCGGATCGGCATTAGCCAGCCCTGAAATCAGGATTACATCTCTCAAGTCAGCCGTTGGCTGGTGCGTGGCAAACGCCATTGGAGCACTGTACGCCAACCCGGCAAAAAAGATCGGGGTGTCTGGCTGGGTATACTTCCGAATTCGATTGGCAATCCGTTGTTGCTCTGTTGCCCATAAATCTGTCGGGCATTTGGTCACCACTATACCATCGGCCCGCCGGGCGCCCTTCCTGGGTTCACGCAACCGACCAGCGGGAAATGGGTAGTCGTCATAAAAAGGGCGATTGTAGTCCATTAACAAGATGCTCAGGTGCGGTTGAACTGCCCGGTGTTGAAAGGCATCGTCGAGCAACACCTGCTTCGTTTCGGGATGAAGAGTTAGTAATGACTGGATGGCATCGACCCGGCGCTCCCCCACACACACCCGAACCTGCGGGCTAAACTTTCGGTAAAGTTGTAAGGGCTCGTCGCCAAGGGTATCGGCTGTATCTGTATCGGTAGCAATCCGAAAGCCGCGCGTCCGTCGACCATAGCCTCGGCTCAGCGTAGCCGTCTCACCGGGCTGACTTGTCACTAAAAAAGCAGACCGTTTAATCAAAAATTCGATCATCGGCGTTTTTCCAGTACCGCCAACTGTTAAATTACCTACGCTTATGGAGTAGACAGAAGGTCGAATTGACTTCAATAAGTGTCTATCAAAGAGCCAATTACGGATACCTATAAGCAGACTATAAAGGCCACTGAGTGGCATGAGTAGCCATTTGCCGACCAAACGTTTCATTAATATTTTCGTAATATTGCCCGGTTGAGCAGCCAAAAGTAGTACTTTTAGGACTGGGAATCCTCGTCCTGGCCATCCTTACAATGAGTTTAAAAGCCGACTTCCTACCATACACGTTGCATTTTCGCTTCGAAGCGGGTACGTCGCGCGGCACCCTAACGAAAAAAAAATCCTACATTATCCGGCTCTTTGATGATGAGAACCCGGCTATTGTTGGCTATGGTGAATGCGGCCCTCTTGCTGGCCTCAGCTACGACGATCGGCCTGATTTTGAGGAATGCCTACACAATTACTGCCTGGAGTTCAACGAATTAGACCTTCAACTGTTTAGCTGGAATCTGCCGATTGTGCTCAATCAAGTGATCAGCCCTAAATTTCCGAGCATTTTATTCGGCTTCGAAACGGCTATGCTCGACTTTCTGGAAGGTGGGCAACGTATCATCAAAGCATCAGAGTTTACGACGGGGCAACGCGCCATTCCGATCAATGGATTGGTCTGGATGGGAAGCCCGGAGTTCATGCGCCAGCAAATCGAAGAAAAGTTGCAGGCGGGTTATACAACGCTGAAATTAAAAATTGGCGCCCTCGATTTTGATCAGGAATGTGACTTATTGGCCCTGATACGGGATCGGTTTACAGCCGACCAGATCACACTTCGGGTCGATGCAAATGGGGCGTTTAAGCCCGATGAAGCGATGGCAAAACTCGAACGGTTGGCCACTTACAACCTGCATTCGATTGAACAGCCCATACGCGCTGGTCAGCCTGATTTAATGGCCGATTTATGCCGCCACACGCCTATTCCGATTGCCCTTGATGAAGAACTCATTGGCCAAATGGAATACGTTCATAAATTTAGATTACTAAAAAAAATTCAGCCGCAGTTTATTATCCTGAAACCAACGTTATTGGGCGGATTACGTCATTGCGATGAGTGGATCGAACTGGCCGGTCGATTAAATATTGGCTGGTGGATTACGTCGGCGCTGGAATCGAACATTGGGCTAAATGCCATTGCTCAATACACCGCACAATTCAAACACTTGCTACCTCAGGGACTAGGCACGGGACAATTATACCATAACAATATCGGTAGTCCGCTGTTTACGTCACAGGGTTTCCTCCATTACAATCCGGCTCAGCCCTGGGATTTCAGCTCTCTTTCGGCTGATTGATCCAGCACTGCACTACTTAACAAACTCGTATCCGTTGAACCTACCTGCCGATCATATCCGATTACTGTTTGGCCTGAAATTACGCCAGCTCCGACTCGATAAAGGCCTGTCAGTTAGCGAATTGGCCCAAAAATCAGGTTTATCGATTTCGTATGTAACGGAAATAGAAAAAGGGCGTAAATATCCTAAAGCAGATAAGATTTCGGCCCTGGCCAATGCGATGCAGGTTGATTATGACTCTCTGGTTTCGCTTAAACTCAGCAAGAAGTTAGAACCCATTTCGGACCTACTACGCTCGAAATTCCTGACGGAAATTCCGCTTGAGTTATTCGGTATCGACCCATCTGATTTGCTGGAGCTACTGGCCGAAGCCCCGGCAAAAGTCAGTGCTATGATTCGGACGTTCATGGATATTGCCCTGAGCTATAACATGAGTGTAGAGCGGCTATATCTGACAATGCTTCGATCGTATCAGGAAATGCACGACAACTATTTCCCCGAAATTGAAGCCGAGGCCGATCAGTTTCTGACTGAATTTGCCCCAAATGATCGACCGGTTGAAGAAGTCTTGCTAGTCAATCTGCTGAAAACCCGCTACGATATTCGGATTGTGCAGTTCGATACGCTTACCAATCCTGAGTTAGTCTCCCTGCGATCCGTTTTTCGGCCCGAGCAGCAAACATTACACATAAATGCCGGACTATCTCAGGAACAACGCGTCTTTATTCTGGCCAGGGAAGTCGGATTTCAATTTTTACAGCTCAAAAACCGCCCTTATACGTATTCCTGGGTCGAAGCCGAATCGTTTGAGCAAATTCTGAATAATTACAAAGCCTCTTATTTTGCCGGTGCTATTCTGATTCGTAGAGAAGCGCTGATTACAAAAATCAGCCAGCTTTTTGCCCGAGACACCTGGAGTAGTGAAGACTTCCTTCAACTCATAACGGAGTTCGGCTCAACGCCTGAGCGCTTTTTTTACCGGCTCAGTAATATTCTGCCAAGCCATTTTGGCATCGATCAACTGTTCTTTTATAGATTTAACCACGTACCCGGCCAGACGACGTTTAAGCTGACCAAAGAGATGCACCTTTCGCGTCAACAAGGGCCGCGTGGTATTGTCGATGAGCATTTTTGCCGTCGGTGGATTGCCTGGACCATTTTACAGGAACTCCAGTTTTTACAACAACACAAAGGGTTTGATGATACCCTTTGTCGGGCACAACTCTCCGAATACGCCGATTCCGGCCTTCAATACCTGATTATTTCAGTAGCGCACCCGTTTCAGCCAGAGTTTCAGCAAAACATGAGCGTATCTATGTGCTTTGCGGTCAACGACGCCTTGAAAAGCAAGATGAAATTCCTTAACGCGCCCAATGGAATTAAATCGTTAACAGATATCCCGTTTCGGGTTGTTAATCAAACCTGCGAACGCTGCGGTATATTCGACTGCCGGGAGCGTGTAGCGGCTCCAACCGTACTCCAAAAGAAGCGTCATTTCGAAGCCACTAAAAAGGCAATGGAAAAACTTAAATGATGTATGATGTAGGATGTATGATGTATTGTCTGGCTAATACATCATACATCCTACATCATACATTACCTTGTTCCTCCGCCCAAGGCCCGATACAGGCCGACCAAGGCTAAAAACTGGGCTCGCTTGGTCGTAATCAAGGCCAATTCGGCGTCTAGTACGTTCCGCTGAGCGGTGATAACTTCCAGATAGGTTGCATATCCATTGGCGAACAACTCATTCGATGTAGCAGCGGCCTGACGTAATACATCGACCTCTTGCCGCTGTACGTTGGCCACGTTTCGGTAGTTGTCTAGCCCCTTCATACTACTTACCACTTCCGAAACCCCCGTTAGTATAGCGCGTTGGTACGAAAAATAGGCTTCTCGGCTTTGTGCCGTTTTTATCGCTAGGTTGCCCTTAACCTGTTTTCGATTAATGAGCGGAGCAGAAAGTCCACCCAACACCCCTAAGGCCACCGACTGCGGGTTCAACAACACATTGGGACGAAACGCGTTGAATCCTAAATAAGGCGATAGGTTCAGCGAAGGCCAAAACTCAGCCCGCGCAACCGCTACATCGACATTAGCGGCTTCCAATTCCCGCTCAGCCTGACGAATATCAGGCCGACGGTATACTAATTGAGTAGGCAAACCCACGGAGACCGCGTTTGGCAGTAGCTGTTTTTCAATCGATACGCCCCTCGGCACGGCCTGCGGATAGCGTCCCAATAGTGTATTCAATTGATTTTCAGCCTCAACAATCTCCTGCTGTACCCTACCTTCTAAGCCACGTGTATTCAACAGCTGCGCTCTGAACTGCTGTACGGCCAGCTCCGTCACCCTACCGGCGGCTTTCTGTACTTCTACTAATTCAAGGGCCTTCTGTTGTAGTTCAATGTTTTCGCCAATGATTTCCAGTTCGGCATCCAGCGCTAACAGCGAGTAATACAATCGGGCGACATCGGCTATTAAAGCGGTAACCACCAGATTTCGGCCTTCTTCAGAGGCCAGAACGCGTGTGTAGGCAGCACGTCGGCCATTGCGGAGTTTTCCCCAGATATCCAGCTCCCACGAGCTACGCAGGCCCACAAAGTAGTCGGGTGTTGGGTTCGGAATACGACTTGATCCCGAAATATTATCTGATAAGTTTGTGTCGTAATTACCGACTCCATTGAGTGTGTAACGGCCATAGCGATCGACACCCGCTGTCGCAACGGCATCAACTCGGGGTAACAAAGCGGCCTGGCTGATCCCATAACTGGCTCTGGCGATGTCAATTCGCTGAAGGGCAATTTTCAAATCGGGATTACGGGCGAGTGCCGTATCGATCAACGCAACCAGTTTGGTATCTGTAAACAACGTTTGGTGAGGCCACTCACCAATACTGTTTGAATCTACCCGTTCTGTGTTAGAACCCCGAACAAACGACTCAGGTACAGCCATTTTAGGCACCGGAGCAGGCGTATGTTGAATCCGGCAACCGCTCAGGTAAACGGCAAAAGGCAAGCTCAATAAAAAAGAAGCGATATTAAGATTCTTGAAGAACGGCACCATTGGTATTCGTTTTGGTGGATACTGATTTTAGGTCGTTGGTTGGCGTTTGTTTCGGTCCAAATCGTTGCGCTAGTTTCGCAAACAACACATACAGACCGGGTACGAGCACCAGACCAAATACCGTTCCGATAAACATACCGCCCGCTGCTGCCGTACCGATTGATCGGTTACCTAATGCTCCCGCGCCCGAAGCAATACAGAGCGGAATCAACCCGGCAATGAAGGCCAGTGAAGTCATCAGAATAGGCCGTAATCGCGTCACGGCTCCTTCAATGGCTGCTTTAACGATAGGTAGTCCTTCCTGTTGCCGTTGGTTGGCGAACTCGACAATCAAAATGGCATTTTTACCAAGCAAGCCAATAAGCATCACCAGCGACACCTGGGCGTATATATTGTTTTGCAGACCTGCCAATTGCAGACATAGAAACGAGCCAAATAGCCCGGCAGGCAAGGATAACAAAACCGGCAATGGCAAAAACAGGCTCTCATACTGCGCTACCAGCAGCAGATACACGAAGACCAGACAAAGCAAAAAGATCATAATAGCCTGATCGCCAGATAGTACTTCTTCTCGAGACATGCCCGACCAGGCAAACGAGTACCCTTTAGGCAACTCTTTATCAGCTACTTCCTGAACCGTTCGTAACGCATCGCCACTACTATACCCTGATGCCGGATCGCCGTTGATCATTGCCGACATGTACATGTTGTAGCGGGTAATCTGCTCTGGTCCATATACGCGCTCTAATCGAATGAAATTGGAATATGGTACCATTTCTCCCGCTTTATTCTTAACCCGAAGGTTCAAGATATCTTCCGGCTTTGCCCGGTATTCGGGAGAGGCCTGCACCATCACTTTATACATCTGTCCAAACCGGATGAAGTTAGACGCATAATAGCTCCCCATCAGCGTTTGCAGTGTACTCATCGCATTATCGATAGATACGCCTTTCTGCGCTGCTTTGTCCTGATCGACCTGTAGCAGATACTGCGGAAAACTCGGGTCGAAACTCGTAAAAGCATTGCCTATTTCGGGGCGTTTTTTCAACGCAGTAATAAAGGCATCCGCCACTTTTTTGGCCTTTTGCAGGTCACCAGAACCCGTTCGATCAAGCAAGCGTAATTCAAAACCGCTGGAATTACCAAAACCCGGAACCGTTGGCGGTGGAAAAAACTGAATGCTGGCGTCCTGTACTCCCTTCGTTTTTGCTTCCAGAGCGGCAATAACTTCGTTTAGAGACTGTTTGCGTTCGTCCCAATTTTTGAGGTTGATCATGCCCATGCCGTAGGAAGCACCAACGCCATCGGTCATTAGACTAAACCCGGCCAGTGTCGACACGTTTTCAACCGATTCCATCTTCGAAGCTACCTGCTGAATTTTGTCCAGCACATCTTCGGTTCGTTTCAGGGTTGCCCCAACGGGCGTGGTTACACTCACGTAAATCATGCCTTGATCTTCGGTCGGAATAAACCCGCTCGGTAACAACGAAGCAATTCCCCAGGTACCTCCCGCAAATAGGGCCAACATGCCTAGCGTAATCACCGTCCGACTGGCAACCCGTTTCAGTACTCGCTGGTAGCGACCGGTTAACGCATCGAAGCCGCGATTAAACCAGGCGAAGAAACGACCCAATAGCCCCGTTGCCTGATGGTCGTGCGCTGGGCGTAACAACAGGGCACATAAAGCGGGGGTAAGCGTAACCGCATTAACACCAGAAATAACAATGGCCACCGCCAGTGTAAGTGAAAATTGTCGGTAGAAAATACCCACCGGTCCCGACATGAACGCGACTGGTACGAACACCGCCGACATAACCAGCGTAATCGCAACCAACGCGCCACTAATCTCTTTCATGGCGGCAAACGTAGCTTCTCGGGGCGGCAAGTGGTCTTCACTCATTTTCGCATGTACGGCTTCTACCACCACAATGGCATTATCGACCACAATACCGATAGCCAGCACCAAGGCAAAGAGTGTGAGCAAATTGATCGAGAAGCCGATCATACTCATGAACGCAAAGGCTCCGACCAGCGCGACCGGCACGGCCAAGGCGCAGATCAGCGTTGAACGCCAGTCCTGAAGGAATAGAAAAACCACCAGAAAAACCAGGATGAAAGCCTCGATCAGGGTACGAATTACTTCATGAATAGACGCATCCAGAAAGCGCGACACGTCGTAGGCGAAATTATACGTCATGCCAGATGGAAAGTTGGTTTTCTTCAACTCGGCCATCCGGGTTTTCACGTTATTAATGACATCGCTGGCATTGGAACCAGGACGTTGTTTGAGCATAATCGATGCCGACGGGCGACCATCTGTTTTCGACAAAACGTCATAATCCAGGGAACCGAATTCAATTTCAGCCACGTCTTTCAGACGCAAAATTGACCCATTCCCTTCGGCCCGAAGCACCAGGTTTTCGTATTGTTTGGGATCGAAGAATTTACCACTATAGCGAAGCACGTATTGCAGCATTTGCGGAGCGCGATCGGCACTTTCTCCCGCCTTACCTGGGGCAGCTTCCACATTCTGCTCACGGATGGCATTGATAATCTCATCGGGCGAGACGCCATAGGAGGCCATACGATCGGGTTTAAGCCAGATTCGCATCGAGTACTCCCGCGAGCCCATGATGTCGGCAAACCCTACCCCATCGATCCGTTTTAACTCGGCTAATACGTTGATATCGGCAAAGTTGTAAATAAATTTTTCGTCGACGCTAGGGTCATCGCTGAAAATATTGAGGTACAACAGCATACTGTTTACCTCTTTTTCGGTCGAGACACCCGCTTTGATCACCTCTTCGGGAAGTTCGTCCAATACAGTCGTTACCCGGTTCTGGACACTCATCGCTGCCAGATCGGGATCAGTACCGACGTTAAAAAATACCTGAATCAGGGTCGTTCCGTCGTTACCTGATACCGAGTTCATATACACCATACCCGGCACCCCGTTAATAGCCCGCTCGAGTGGCATGGCTACAGCCTTGGTGGCAACTTCGGCATTAGCTCCTGTGTACTTGGCCGTTACGGTTACGGAAGGTGGCACAATATCAGGAAACTGCGTTACCGGTAGTCCCATGAGTGCCAGAAAACCCAGCAACGTTATCAACACCGAAATAACCGCCGATAACAGTGGGCGTTTTATAAATAAATCGAACATGAGGAAAAGAATTACGGTATTTGGTTTTAGGTATACGGTGGGCTGTCGCATGATTTATTGGCGCGTCAGCCCACCGTATACCTAAAACCAAATACCCAAAATCGTCTTTACTGTTGAGCAAGCGTGTTTTGAGTAGTCAGGCTATCCGTCGAAACAACTTCAGGAATGATCTGATCGCCATCCCGAACATTTTGAATACCTTCATATACTACCCGGTCACCGGGTTGCAGACCTGACCGAACGATGTAGTTCTGACCAACACGCGCCTGAGGCACGAAACTCCGTGATTTCACCTTGTTCGCCTTGTCGACTACATATACATAGTTTTTGTCCTGCACCTCAAACACCGCTTTTTGAGGGACCAACAAAGCATCGCTTACCACATTTGGCAACCGAATTTTACCCGACGAACCGTGTTTCAACAGTTTTTGTGGGTTCGGGAAACGTGCCCGAAACGCAATGGTGCCAGACTCTTCTTCAAAGACGCTTTCCATCGTTTCGATCCGACCCTTTTGGGGATATGGTGTTTCGTCGGCCAGCATCATCTCAACCTCCTGCCCATTTTTACCGATCAGATCCCGATGTTTTTTCAAAAAGCCGAGATACTCCTTCTCCGAAACATCGAAGTAGGCAAAAACTTCATGGATATCAGACACTTCCGTCAACAAGGCCCCTTCTTCAATCAAACTGCCCATTTTGAAGGGAATTCGGTTAATAACGCCATCGAAAGGGGCTCGTATGTTGGCGTGAGCTAGTCGAAGCGAAGCTGTTGACTGCGCTGACTGAGCTTCTTCAATCTGAGCGCGGGCAGCATCGAGTTTAGCCTTGGCTAATTCCAGTTCGGAGGGGGAAACAATCTTTTTATCGACCAGCAACTTCACTCGGTCAACTTCAACTTCCGCCGTTTTAGCCCCAGCCTGCGCACTTTTCAAGCTTGCCCGAGCTTTATCGAGTCCGACTTTATACTCAGCGGCATTCAGGCTAAACAGCAGTTGTCCCTGTTTAACCGTCTGACCTTCATCAACATATATTTTTTCCAGGAAGCCAGATACCCGAGCGCGAATTTCCACGTTTCGAACGGCTTCTAATGTAGTTACGTAATCGCGTTGGAGCGTAGTTGCCTGGCGGGCCAATTGAACGACGGGCAAGGTCAGCTTTTCGGGCTCCTCCGTTTTAGTCCCATGCGCAGAACAGCCAGCAACAAGGGCGCTAATCAACAGACCTTTCGTCCATCTTACCAAATTTTCCATAATTGAATCGAGTATACGGAATCCCTAACCAGACGATATGGGCATACCTCTCCAGCTAAGCGGTTTCCTGAAAATGAATAATGTATTCGTATAGCAACAGCTCACCAATCATAAGTGAGCACAACGGCAAATCAGAGACTACCTCCCTGATTTAAACTACTAGTTGTGGGGGCGGAGCCACAATTTCCTGTATATGGGTAGGAATAGACGTAAGCCGAAAAGGAACGTCCTCCGTCAATAGGTATTGAACGGGGGCAATAATGGGGGTAAAAACAAATAGTGGAATGAAATCGTAATCAAGTTCAAGTACGGTCAGTTCCGATTCATCATCTGAGTCGTCGTGTTCGGGAACCGCGTCGTAAAATCCGAAACATTCTTCCAGCAGAAACTCACCAATACTTTCAATTTTATTCACCGATAAATCTTCATGATAGGCAACGGCTCGACTCGTCAGCTTTTCCGTATTCCGGACACCAATGCTCAGATTGATAACGTTCAACGCCATCAATAAACCAAGCAGCCGATAAATCAAAAAATTATAATATTGCCCTTTCATATCGTTCGGAAATCAAATATAGTCCGAAAGCAATATAAACTCAACTGATTCCTTATCAGTTAGTTATAAAACTTAGATAAAGCTAATTGATTCAAAGATAGATTAAATTTTGATTAAAACTTTCTAATCTAAGCATGCATTTCCTGCACATTACGGAGCCTCACCCCTATCTAAATACGATCCGAATCTGGTATGAAGACTCATTTCCGTTGGATGAACGGCGTGATTTCGCTGATTTGGTAACACTCCTCTCCTGCCCGGATATGCATCTTTGTGCATTGCTGGATACCCATCATCAACTGGTAGGCTTTATCATTTATTGGCAGTGGTCAGCCATTCTTTTTGTTGAACACTTTGCCATTGACCCAACACAACGCGGGCAACAATTTGGGCAGCAGGCGCTGGAGCAATTAGTACGTATGGATTATACGTACCTAATTCTGGAAGTTGAACGACCAGAAGACGAGTTGAGCCAACGGCGGGTACGGTTTTACGAACGGCAGGGCTTTACGCTAAATCCATTTGATTATTTCCAACCACCTTATCAACCGGGAAATGCTCCCATCCCCATGCGATTGATGTCGATTCCGGCCATTACGAATCAGGAGGATTTCGAGCGATTCAGTCAATTGATAAAAACGCAGGTCTATGAACGATTTTACAAGCGCTCGTAAATTGGCTTAGCCACAGAGGCTCAAAGAACATAGAGGAATAAATAAGCTACTTAAAACTCCGTATTCTCTGTGCCTCTATGGTTAACCCTATTTTGATGTAGATCAAATCGGTTGCCAGAGTACGGATCGGTCGATGCTGGCAAGGGTAGCTCTACCCGTTAGTGTCATGGCCAACTCAAATTCGGTTCTGAGTATATTCATTACTTTGGCGACTCCGTCGGCACCACCGCATGCTAGCCCAAAGCAAACAGGTTTACCAACCAATACGGCATCAGCTCCCTGCGCCAGCGCTTTCAGGACATCGGTTCCTCGTCGGATGCCTCCATCCATAAGTACCGGAACTCGTTTGTTCACTTGATCGGCGATGCCCGGAAGCACATCGATGGTAGCGGGCACTGTATCCAAATTGCGGCCGCTATGGTTCGATACAACGATTCCCAACGCACCCGTCTGGATAGCCAGTTCAGCATCGACTGGATTTAAAATACCTTTTAGCAGAATGGGAAGTTTAGAAAATGACCGTAGCCAGTCGATATCAGCCCATGACAATAACTTCTTCTGATCGCCCAATCCATGCATATAAGGAGCAGTTATACCTTCAGGCAACCGGAACCCCGCCCGATCCTGTCGATTTCTGACTCCGGGAACGGGCGTATCTACCGTAATACACAATGCACGACACCCCACAGCTTCTGCTTTTTGCACCAGATCCTTTACCTGGCTTCGATCATCCTGCACGTACAATTGAAACCACAAAGGCTGGGTAGCCACCGCTGCGATTTCTTCCAGGGGAGTGGTTGTAAACGAGCTGACAACATAGGTAGCCGAAGCTGTACCAGCGCCACGAGCCGTTGCCAGTTCGCCTTCGGGGTGCATGATTTTATGGAACGCGGTTGGCGCAATGAGAATCGGGTAGGGAAGCTCCTCTCCGAACAACGAAATTCGCGTATCAAGGTGGCTAACGTCTCTCAGTATACTTGGATTAAGTTTCAGGTTGTCAAGCGACTCCCGATTCCATCGTACGGTCAGTTCATCGGCAGCTCCGCTGGCCACGTATTCGTAAGCCAGTGTTGTCATTGCTCCTAATGCCTTTTTTTCAAAATCAAAGAGATTGATCAGGTCGGATAAATCAACGGGAGTAGTTGGATGGATTTCGGAGTTTCGTAGGCCGTTCATAACTCAGAAAGAGTAAACTCTGGCCGAGCTACCGTTGTACAGCAAACTGGTAACCATAGAGGCACAGAGAACACTGAGAGAAAATAGAATAAGATCAGTTTTTTAGCTTAGTGTTCTCTGTGTCCCTGTGGTTACTATCTTTTCCCGATTAGTCATTCAGGGATGCACTATTACAGGCAAGGGGAATCGAATTGCTGTTGAATAATAGCTCCAATCACTCCCTGCTGTCTGTTCCAAGAACCCATATATCTGTTGCGAAGGAGGTACATTACTAAACGTTAACGCAACTGCCTGTTTGCCATTCAACACTTTTGTTCCTGCGTTTCCAACCGTGCCGAGTCCAGCATTCCCCTGAAGACTGAACTGATTCTGGCTGGAGTTCTCGATTAAAAAGACCATTACGTAATTGGAAACCGAGGTTATTCCATAGGCGATTGGCTCAAAATGCATCTGGATAGTCGGATTACGGCTGGGTGTATTTCGTCTATCGAAGCTAGCGTAGGGCGTTGTAGCATCAGCCTGGACAATATCAGGCCGGATAAATGTAAGATTGGTGCGCCCTTTCCCTACCGTTCTCGTTACGCTCAACGTATCGATTGAGAAAAAATTGGGTAAGGGAAAGCCTGGAACCAAACCAGGCGACGCAAACGTATCCAGTAATTTTTCAATAGAGGTCTCTGCAACAAAGTCATCGAAGTTGATTCTGTTCTTTTCAAATTTTGTTGGTTTCATCTGTTTAGGCCGTTTAAAGTAGTTCCTGCTACAAAGTTTACAGCTTCAGCAAACGTTTTTGTATCTGGTTATTATCAAACGGTAAACTATGCGTAGTAATACGCTAAGATGGCGCAAGGCTCCAGCCTTGCGCCATCAACAAGCTAGCCCGGTCAATTGTGATTAGCAATCGACCGGGCCAGCTTGTTAACTAGTTATGTACCTATTAATTACGCGTTTTGCTTCATCCGAATGATATTCAGCGCAGCTCCTGCTTTAAACCACTCAATTTGGCCTTCGTTGTAGGTATGGTTCACAGGGAACTCATCTGTGGTGCCATCAGCGTGATGCAGAACGATTTCTAGCGGGCGACCTGGTGAAAACTCGGTCAGGCCATCGATGTCGATCACGTCATCTTCCTGAATTTTGTCGTAATCAGCTGGATTAGCGAACGTTAACGCCAGCATACCTTGTTTTTTCAGGTTGGTTTCGTGAATACGAGCAAATGAACGAACCAAAATAGCCCGAACACCCAGGAAGCGAGGCTCCATAGCTGCGTGCTCACGCGACGAGCCTTCACCATAGTTCTCGTCACCTACTACAATCGAACCGATGCCCGCAGCTTTGTAAGCGCGTTGAACGGCAGGCACTTCGCCGTACTCGCCGGTCAGTTGGTTTTTAACGCTGTTAGTCTTCTCATTGTAGAAGTTCACCGCGCCAATGAGCATATTGTTTGAAATGTTGTCGAGGTGACCACGGAATTTTAACCAGGGACCCGCCATCGAAATATGGTCGGTGGTACACTTGCCTTTCGCTTTGATCAGCAATTTCAGCCCTTTCAAGTCAGTACCCTCCCAGGCAGGAAACGGAGCCAGGAGTTGCAGACGATCCGACGTTGGCGAAACAATCACCTGTACATTCGATCCATCCTCAGCAGGAGCCTGATAACCAGCATCATCAACAGCATATCCTTTAACGGGTTGCTCAATACCCTGTGGTTCGTCGAGCATAACCTGCTCGCCCGCTTCATTGGTCAGCGTGTCGGTCATTGGGTTGAACGTCAGGTCACCCGCAATAGCGAGTGCTGTCACGATTTCGGGCGATGCCACGAAGGCGTGGGTGCTGGCGTTACCGTCATTCCGCTTGGCAAAGTTCCGGTTGAAGGATGTGATGATCGAGTTTTTACGGGTCGGGTCGTCCATATGACGCGCCCACTGTCCGATACAAGGTCCGCAGGCATTGGCCAGAACCACGCCACCGATCTCTTCGAACGTATCGAGCAAACCATCGCGCTCAGCCGTGAACCGAACCAGTTCCGAACCCGGCGTTACCGTAAATTCAGCTTTGGTTTTCAGATTCTTCGCCGTAGCCTGAGCCGCTACCGAAGCCGAACGAGTCATGTCTTCGTAGCTGGAGTTGGTGCAGGAACCAATCAGACCGACTTCCAGTTTGGCAGGCCAGTTATTTTCTTTCACCGCTTTGGCGAAGTTCGACAACGGCCACGCTAAATCTGGGGTGAATGGACCGTTGATGTGCGGTTCCAGCGTCGACAGGTCGATTTCGATGAGTTGATCGTAATACGAAGCAGGATCAGCATACACTTCATCATCCGATCGCAGATCAGCTTTCACGGCGTCGGCTGCGGCAGCAATATCAGCCCGGCTGGTCGCTTTCAGGTAATCGGACATTTTCTCGTCATAGGCGAAAATCGAGGTAGTTGCTCCAATTTCAGCACCCATGTTACAGATGGTCCCTTTACCCGTAGCCGACAGGCTCTCAGCACCTTCGCCAAAGTATTCAACGATGCAACCCGTTCCGCCTTTTACGGTCAGGATACCCGCTACACGCAGAATAACGTCTTTGGCCGATGCCCAACCGCTCAGTTTACCAGTCAATTTCACACCGATCAGCTTCGGCATTTTCAATTCCCAGGCCAGACCCGCCATGACGTCGCAGGCATCGGCACCACCAACACCAATAGCGATCATACCCAGACCACCCGCGTTTGGTGTATGCGAATCCGTACCGATCATCATACCACCCGGAAAGGCGTAGTTTTCAAGTACGACCTGGTGGATGATACCAGCACCGGGTTTCCAGAAACCAATGCCATATTTATTGGAAATAGACGCCAGGAAGTCGTATACTTCTTTGTTCTTGCTCTTTGCAATATCTAAATCCTGAACGGCTCCTACTTCGGCCTGAATCAGGTGATCGCAGTGAACGGTAGAGGGAACAGCTACTTGAGGCCGACCTGCCTGCATAAACTGCAACAACGCCATTTGGGCCGTTGCATCCTGCATAGCCACACGATCAGGGGTGAAATCTACATAGGCTTTTCCCCGCTCAAACGCCTGGGTTGTTTCGCCAGCAAAAAGGTGACTGTATAAAATTTTCTCCGACAAGGTCAGCGGTTTGCCCACTGCCTTCCGGGCTGCTTCGACGCGTTTACCGAGGTTAGCGTATACGCGCTGAATCATATCTAAGTCAAAAGCCATAGTAAGTAGGATAACAGGTTACTGAAAATATATTCTATAAAGACAACCACAGAACTCAGTAAATGGATTCCAATACGTGGCTTAAAAGTAGAAGTTTCTGGCTCGTTTTAGAAATATTCTGATAATTTGGAACTGTTCTGATCATGAATGCGAACCAGTGATCCAGAGACTTATAAAAGATACCGTACCGTTCGCTCTATTTATTTGTCACATTTTGTAGAAAATAGTCATTTAGCGAGTATCTTGTTGATTAAATTCGCATTAACCGTTGGTTGTAAAGTACAATTCACCAAACGAAAACGGTTGATGTATAGCTACTAACTCGTATGAATAAGAAAAACACAATCCTATCGATTACTGCACTACTGGCTTTAGCCTTTGCTTTTTCATCGTGTAAAAACGATGAAAACCCAACGATAACCTCCACAACAACTAAGTTAACAGCAACGCTCAACGGTGCCAGCGAAAAACCAAATTCTACTTCCTCCACCGCTACGGGTACCTTTACAGGTGTAGTTGATGAATCAACCCGTGTCTTAAGCTACACGGTTACGTACACTGGTCCCTTCACATCGTCGTTAACAGCTGGCCACTTGCACCGTGTTACGAATACAACAGCATTGACAGGTGGGGTTGAAATACCCTTCACGAGTTTAACTAGCCCAATTATCGGTACATTTCAATTAGCGAATCAGAATCGGGTAGATAGCCTTAAGAATGGTTTTTATTACGCTAACCTACATACGACGGTATACCCTGCCGGTGAAATTCGTGGCGATATCAAAAAACAATAGTTTAGTCTTAGAGTATGTTTTGGATAGGATAAAATAGAGAATCGGTCGTATCTTGAAATCGCCAGATTATCAAGAACATGAACGAAGCCGTCCACGAACTGACCGATTCTCAGTGGAAACTTATTGAAAAAACTCTGGATGACCAACGCCAACGATGGCATTCCTTACGAAGTATCGTTAACGCTATTCTTTCCATCAACCGAACGGGAGGGCAATGGCGGGAGTTGGATAGCAAGTATCCACCTTGGCAAACCGTCTACTACCATTTCCGTCAGTTTAAGCTACGCGGTATTTGGGAAGAATTGCTCGACAAACTGGTTGTTACAGAACGAGTTCGTCAACACCGACAAACCACACCGAGCTTGTTAGCCATTGATAGTCAATCTGTTAAAATTATGCAATTTATCGAAGAGGAGACGGGTATCGATGGGGCCAAAAACATTAATGGTCGCAAGCGTAGTATTGCCGTTGATCGCTTGGGTTTGCCCTGGTCGTTGGCGGTCACTTCGGCTAACACCTCGGATAATGAAGCCGGACGATTGGTTATAGACCGACTGCGGGGTAAAGTACCCCGTCTCGAGGTGATTGCAGCTGATCATGGCTACAAAATCAGTTTTATGGCGTACGTTAAAGAGCAATATGGCTGGACAATCGAGATTGCACAAAAGCCCGAAAGCGGTCGAGGCTTTGTGCCGGAAAAGAATCGTTGGCCCGTCGAACGCAGTTTTGGATGGCTCAACTTTAGACGACGATTGTTCCGCGATGTGGAGAAAAGCGTAGAAAGTTCGGAGGCTATGCTACGAATTGCTTTTATTTCCATTATCCTAAATCGATTCGCCAAATAAACTACCAAAACAAACTCTTAGATTCTTTTGATTCTATAGATCCTTTAGTATCCTCAGAATCTATAGAATCAAAAGAATCTAGTTCGACAAAGCACTAGCTACAAACAAAAATGCCAGTCCCTAGAAACAGGGACTGGCATTTTTGTTTCATCAAAGCCAATTACGCTACGGAAATCGTCTGTGCAGGCTTGTTAGTAGATGGATTCTTTGGTAGAATTACTTTCAGCACGCCATCAGCATAACTAGCCGAGATGCTTTCGGTAAGAACTTTATCGTTGAGTTGGAACGACCGTTCGAACGACTGGTTGCCGTACTCCTGATACGTATACTTGCTCGATCCGGTTGACTCTTCGGCATTCGACTGATCAGTGCTCTGATAGGAAATCGTCAGGACATCGTCTTTAACTGTCAGCTTAACATTCTCTTTTACCAACGCTGCGGCAAAGAGCGAGATCGTATACTCGGTATCGGTTTCTTCGATGTTAACAGGTACGTGCTGGAAGCCTCCTGCATGCCGTCCAAACGTTGGCCCGGCCCAGAATGCGCCGAATTTACCGCGTCCAAACGGGCCACCAAATTTACCACGGCCCCAGTGACCTCCGCAATTTCCTTTATGTTCTGATTGAAATGCTTGTTTATTATACATGGTTATGTGTGTTTTAGTCTTGTGTTTACTGATTTTGTTTTTGTGTGTTTACTTGTTCTGGCTTAGCCAATTGGAATAACCCGTTCATAACGTTGTACGCTTATGGGTGAACGATAGGTTGGATTGTCGATGGATATAATATTCGATGACTGCCAGCCACCCCGTTCAAATCGTCCGAATGACCGGCCGGCTAAACGGGCGCCTGCTACGCGGACCACCAGGAATAACCCCAAACCAACCAGCAATACTTTTACTATAAGGGTAAGTAGAAACAGGACTAACCCGACCGCCAGTGCTACACCAGCTACTCTCCAAATGATGTTCATGTTGTTTATTTTTAAATGGTTTCAGAAAAGCCTTCTTGCCAGAAGTTGACAGAGACGAACATTGACGGCCGATTTTTTCGAGACGCCAACTTCTAGCTTTGGGGCTTTAGTAGGGATGACGGAGAAGCGGGTCGTTTTACTTTAAAAAATCGTAAACTTTTTTTCATGGCTTAACCATCAACGAGTTTCCGGACAGTCACCATCAAACACAAAGCCCTAATTACCAATCACTTAAAATCAAAACACTATAGTTTTATTGAATAGAAAAAGTCAAAAATAGTTAGTGATAACTATTGAGGTTAGCGTAGAATCGGTTGACTTTTAGGGCATAAAACATCCAAACGCGAACTCCTCAATTTAGTCAACCCACTATGAAATTATCGGCGGTTTTATTAGTACTCTGTTTGTCAGTTGAACTTGTTGCCTGCTGGAAGCGAAAAATGCCTGTTGAAGACGTCATCGCTCAGGCCGACTCTTCGGTGGTGGAAGTCAAAGGCTATCAGGCGAACAACCGGACTATGCTCGGCACCGGGTTCGTCATTGACTCAAAAGGTCTGATCGTAACCAACTACCACGTCATCCGCGATGCGGAACGAATTGAGGTTACCTTATCGAATGGCCGAACGTATCCGGTGCTGGGGGTTGTAGACTATAATTATAGCGATCCGGGCTATCCCGATTTTGCCATACTCAAAATCGATGCAGAAACCGATCTGGCTGCCCTCCCACTGGGTAATGATGATGAATTAAAATCGGGCGAAACGGTTGTGACGATTGGCAACCCCATTGCTTACGCCCACACTCCATCTGTCGGGAATTTCGCTCAGCGTCGGCAGCTCGACAGTGTAGCTTACCTACAAATAACTGCGCCTATTTCGCACGGGAATAGTGGTGGTCCGTTGCTGAACCTCTATGGTGAAGTTGTTGGCATCAATACGCTTGGCGATGAGCGTGGTCAAAACCTAAATTTTGCGTTATCGGTACAGTACATCAAAGATGCCCTCAATAAACAAGGACACGCTGTTCGCTATACTGTTAATGACGTACTGGCGATGCAGAAAAAACGAGATACCGAGCAGTTTGAAAAACTGTTCACTACCTACGAGCATCCGCAGAAACTATTTTCCATGCTGTATCCACGCGGCTGGCAAACGTATCAGGGAAGCCACTGGCGCTATGGGGTTGATCCCGATACCAGCTATGTATACACCTGCGTGTTTGCGCCGGAAGGTGCCTACAATTCAGAAACAGGTTATCTGGCCGGTGGCATTCGGGTAATTTTCTATCAGCCACCCAGTGGTCGGGTGTGGAGCGGCATTCTGAACCGTTGGCCAGCGGCTTTCAAGCGACGAACGCTGGAAGCTAATAACGGTTTTGCCTTTACAGATTCGTCGGTCATTACGCTTGATCAGATTCCAACCCGGCTCTACACCGCCATTGGTCGAAATGAAAATATCAGCGAGATTGAACTGGATCGGTTTATCGTATCGGGTCATCCCAACTACCTGCTTTCGGTCGAATTAGCTTGCCCTAACAGCCAGTCGCAGGTTTATGATACCTATTACCGGGCCATTTTACAATCGTTCCGATTTGGTCTTGAACGGGGATCGGCACCGTAAAGATCAGCCCATTACTGATTTTTGATAAATGCTGAAGCTTCGTTGTTCACGTATTGCAGCTGCCCGGTCGGTTCGAAGCGAATGCTGTGGGCTAATGCCGTATTCGCTTCTACGGTAACTATGTGTCCGTCACTAATCACGACATCGTCACATACACTGGGCACTCGCCCACAGCCCCACGTACTGGCCGTATGCCAACTTCCCGACGACACACTCTGGCAACCGCCCCGTTTTACAATAATATCGTCAATGCGAAGCTGATCGCGTGCTCCAGAGGTGCCTACACCGGTATAATAATATTGCCACAAGAGTTGAATGTAGGGTTTGTTGAGCAGCGTTGCCGGTAGTGCCACCGGGCCAATTACCTGACTATGTCCCGCTGTGGCATTCCGGACATATTCAACCGGATTATTGGCCGCGTCTAACAAATCAGTAAATGGGCCAGAATTCCCAAGGCGGTAGCGAAGTCGAATATTGTATTGACGCGGATTAGGAACCACTGTGCCTCCTGTCCATTGTATCGAAGCCTCCGTAAGATTCGTTGTTCGTAACGCTAATACCATGCCTCCCAAGGCCGTAGAAATATAACCAGCCGGGCCACTCCCCGTATTGATAAACGACATACCGTCGGCGCCAAGTCCATTTATACGGGTAGCGCTGGTGAGGTTATAGCTTCCTTTCACCGTATCGGCCACCGCATACGTGGCCGATAAAGGAGGATCTTCCTGGCTCATGCTTACAAAGTGCATGTTTGGTGGATACGTACCTGCTGGAGTCGTGGCTGAAAAACTCTCGAAGCGGTATTCGCAGCCACTTAGGAGATAGGCAGCCGGTTTGCCAACAAGCGAATTATCGATATCGAAGAAAGCTGTAAGCGTTCGGTTCGTGGTCGGATCGAAACTATAGGCCGTATCGGTTGAAACGACAGTTCCGTTTTCCTTCCAGGCAATAAATCGATACCCAACCAACGGCTTAGCTACAATTCGTATCACATTGCCCTGGAAATAAACCCCTGTCCAGGGATAAGGATTTGCCGCGACCCCAGCCGTAGTTGGCAAAATATCGATGGTATTCACTTTTACATAGCCCTGAGTAGCATCAGACACGGCCAGGGTAATGTTTCGGTTGGCGCTCAAGCTAAAGCGGGAGCGAATATGATCGCGCACATAAGCAGGACGCTGTTGCAGGTAAGTACGGACAATATTAAGATTACTCAACCATTTGGTCGGCGAATTATTGGTTTTCCATCGACTGAAATGTTCCGTCATCAACGGCTGGTAGTCCTGCTGGAAAGAATTGAGCAAGTCGACCGTGCGGCTCGTGATGAAGGTTGTGTTGAGTAGATCAGCAAAGCGATTGATAAAGTACGATTGATAACTAGTTACCTCCAGCAACCGACGCAAGAAACGGGTATATTCGGTAACGTCTGTGCCATAGCTCCCGATCGACGTAGCTCGGTCAAGCGAGTTGGACGTATAATCATTTCCCGCTCCCAGTGTCCAGTCCATATCGTTCATCATCCAGCGGAATCGCCCGTCGTGGCCTTTAGGCGCATTCGGCAGGTACTGACTGGTTCGCTTACGCCAGAGTTGCTGGTTATTGTACGGCCAGTCGAAATTTCCGGCGAAGATCTCAGCTATCTGGTAGTCCGAAAAACTCGCTACATCCATTCGTTGGTTAACATAGTTATAATCAATTGTCTGCGAACCAACGAAATAATCCTTGAGGGCATAGAAATTCACCAGGTCTCCATTATCAGCTACGTAAGCCCCATAATCGAATTTGATCACATCAACACTATCCGGGTCAACCGCAAAATTTCGGTTCAGATAATATTGATCATACCGTTCCATTAAATTGTGAACTCCCCAATATTCGCCATTCATAAACACAACACTGGGGCGGTTCGACTGCGTCTCAAAGGGCAGATGACGCACCATTGTCTGCATATACGAATCAATCAGGGTAGTGAAATCCCAGTCGTTGCCACCGCTGCGGAGCAACAATCGATTGTAAAACTGATTGATAGGTCGGTTATCGAAAAACGAATAGGTGAAGTCGTCATCACCATACAACCGCACCGCTTTACGGGGAACGGACCGCGAGCAACCACCATTGATGGCCATATCGATACGTTGCTTTAAGAGCGAAGTGCCATTCATAAAAAACTGCACATGGGCTGGCCGTTGCCAGTTATCGCTCTTATTCGAAAAATTACCGGGCGAACAGAAAATACTTTCGGCAGTTGGATTCGCTTGTCGCCAGCCATCGAATGTTGCCCCTGCCGTATAAATGCCGTTTGAGTAGTCAAATAACGAACCTTCATTGGTGGCAATCGAAATAACGGGGACATTGCCAAAGCGCGTAGTAGGGGCAATAAAATAGGTCTCGGTAACAATGTCGCTAATCAGTGTATTGGGCTTGTATGCCACCGCCCGCACCACGGTTCCTTTAAAAACGGGTGTCGTTGGTGCGTAATAGGGCGACGAATTGAATGTCGATGATTTAATCGACAGCTTGTTTGGTGAACTGGTCTGGTCGCTAATGGTAAGCGGGGCCGTGTAAGTTAAACTTCGGTAACTCTCCGTTAACAGCGATCCATTTCCCTGACCGGGCTGTTCGACGTAGTTATTTTTATACTGAAAAGTATTGGGACCTGGATTGGTCGGATCAGGCTCTGAACCATCCAGTGTGTAGTAGATAGTAGCGGTCGGATCGGGCGAGGTAAGTGTCAGGCTAAAACCAGTTGTGGAGAAACCACCTGCCTGCGAAAAAATCGGCGCACTCAAGACGGTTGCGTAGCCTGTTTTAGCATTGTTACTTGCTCCTGGACTCGTATTGTTAACCGCATTCGTGCGCTGAAAATAAAACCAGGTTGCCGATCCGTCGGGTTGCCGCCCCCAAGAGACGTCAGTCCGCTGAGGGCCAAATGTTACCTGGTCAACTATAGTCGTACCATTGGGTTGTACCAAGCTAACCATCTCTCCGTTGGCCGAGAGTTTGAAACCAACATGGAGTGGCCCCCGGCTGGTAACATCGCTTGCCCAAATCAACAGGTACCCATTGGCCGGAATGATCGTTTGGGAAGAACCAGTCGGCAGTCGATATTTTGTTAATGTGCTGTTATCAGATAGGTAATAACCACCAATATTAACGGTGGTCGAATTTGGATTATAAATCTCAAACCAGTCTTCATAAGACCCCGAACCATCTGTAATAGTCCGGGCGTTGGAAGCCATAATTTCATTGATATATAGCTGTTGGGCTTTGCTCGTAAGGCCTAGCCCAAGGAGGAAAATGGCTAGGTAAAAGCTGCTAATTATTTTTTTTAAATTAAATTGTGGAATAGTTTTCATTTTCGTGGATTTTGTAAAACGTTGCATCATTTATTAATACAAAATCTACGCCGTTATTCAATTTTCAGAAGGCAGATGCCCCTTCTTACATAAGAGAGAAAACAAAAAGCACCCCGGCAACATAGCCTAAAGGTGCTTTCAGGTCTAAAAAACAAGCTATTCTATACTGTTTCAGCCAACAATTTTCAGGATAGTCTGATACAAAACTTCGCTTCCTAAAGCCAGATCTTCGTAGGATGCGTACTCCAGTGGATTGTGGCTGATTCCATCTTTACAACGAACAAAGATCATTCCATAATCACAAGCTTCCGACATCACCAGGGCATCGTGAAAAGGCCCGCTTACCAACTCCGGTGCATCCAATCCCAGTTCCGTACAACTAGACCGAATGGTGTCTTTTATCCAGTCGGCACAGTAGCTCGATTTAATATCAGTATCCACGGTTAGCTCGTAGGTGAGTCCGTGGGTTTGAGTAATTTCAGCAATTGCCTCTTTAAGCTGACGTTCGCAGGTATTACGCCGTTCCATATCAATATCCCGGAACTCCATCGTCATGCTAACGGCCTCGGGAATGATGTTGCGGGATGATGGGAACACGTTGAGCGTGCCAACGGTACCCACTGTAGGGGCTGGTGTAAACTGCGACGCAATCTCATTGACAGCGACAACTACTTTGGCAGCCCCCAACAACGCATCTTTCCGAAGCGGCATCGGGACCGAACCCGCATGCCCAGCCATCCCTTTCAGGGTTAAACTCAGCAAAAGCGGCCCGGCAATACCGCTAACAATCCCAATAGGTTTGTTAGATTTATCTAAGACTGGCCCCTGTTCGATATGCAGCTCAATAAAGCACCGAATGCTTCCCGGAGCATACTCGTCGTCGTTGAATTTAGTGATGTCGCAGCCAAAGTCGAGCAGTGCCTGTTCGCGCGTTATACCATCTTTATCTTTCCGCTGCAACTCCCCCTCTTCCAGTTTTCCAAGAATGCCTCTCGAGCCAAAAAGGCCTTTATTGAATCGCCAGCTTTCCTCGTCGGCAAAGGCAATCACATCAATACTCGTCTCTGGCACAATGCCTTTTTCGGCCATGGTACAAACGGCTTCGATAGCGCACAACACGCCTGCAATTCCATCGAACCGGCCTCCATACGGCTGCGTATCCAGATGGGAACCCGTCATTAAAATAGGTGCATCTGGATTTTTGCCTGCCAGTCGGCCAATTAAATTCCCGAAGCTATCGATGCGAACCGTCAGTCCGGCAGCTTCCATCCAGCCTTTGGCATGCTCAAACATCTGTTTCTCCAACGCCGAATGGGCCGGTCGACACATGCCTGTGTCACCAATTTTTCCGATCTCACTCGATACCTCAAAGTAATGCTGAAGACGTGCTGCGTTTATAGTCATAAGCTCTGTGTTAATGAATAATGCAGAATGGTTAATGAATAATGCGAATGCCTGGATCATTATCCGTTCAGGGCCACCTGTGCGGTACATTCTACATTATTCATTAACATTTTTTATCAAGACCCCCGATAGGTTGAATACCCAAATGGGTTCAGTAGTAAAGGGACGTGGTAATGCTCGCCAGTGGTGATGGCGAATGTAATTTCAACGAATGGATAAAATGAAGCGACGCCAAGCTGTTCAAAATAAGCGCCGGTTTCAAAGCGTAATTTGTAGGTACCCGTCGGCAAAATGGTTTCTTTAGGCAGCAAATCGCCAATCCGGCCGTCGGCATTGGTCATTCCCCGTGCGATCTCAATCCATTCACGTTGTTGGTGATACAACACAATACTTACAGCTTCGGCCGGTTTGCCACGGGTTGTATCAAGGATATGGGTTGTTATAATACTCATGCTATCAGGAGTTTTTCCAGGCGAATTTTTGTAATTTTATTTTGCTCCTGCATGGCAATTTGAATTTCTTCTTCCGGCGAATTTAATAACCGTGCTTCCAGAATTTCCAGCATTTCTTCCGCCGATTTACCCGTTGCGCATACGATGAAAATATAACCAAACTTCTCTTCGTAAAGCTGATTCCCCTCCGATAGCATTTCCAACACACTGAGCGATGCCGTCGAAACACCCGCCTGCTCTCCTTCAGCCCAGGCCGCGGTCGATGCAAACTTTTTCCTCAGCGACTCAATGTCTCCAATTTTCGGGTGGTGCGCAAACGCTTCCCGCCAATCACTTTCGGCCAATCCAAACCAGATAACTTCGGCTTGTTCAAACAGGCTCTCCCTGCTCTCTACAGGAAATAGTTTAACCATTTCAGTAATCCATGCCGTTGAGCCACAGCAAGCAGACAAAGCGGTTTTGAGATCAGGGGTAGGTAGTTGATTTAGTTCGGGTAGTGTCATATAGAACGCTGATTCTTAAGATCATTATGATTTTTTATGATTTAACATACCATCAACTTACTCTTAACCATCGCCATTTTTCACCAATACCTTAATCTCATCAATCATAAAAATCTGCGTTCTATATTAAACAGTCGTTGGGAAACGGTTGACGTTCTTGTAGTAAATATAGACCGCAGGTTCTTTGCCCATCGCGGTGAACCACTGCTGACAATAGGGAGCCATCCAGATCGAATCACCTTTCTTGATCGGATACCAGTCCTGATCGAGCATGTACACCCCCTGCCCTTGCAGATAAATCAGGCCGTGTTCCATAATGTGCGTTTCGACCAATGGCAAATGTCCACCGGGATCATAGGTAAAAATATTGACCGCCATATCGAACGACAACTCGTCGGGCAATAGCACCTGTAGCCGCAAAGCTGGGTCGCCCATATAACTCGGCCCAGCTACATTGGCGGCATCTCCGAAAAGCACAGATGGCACAGTATAGCCTTCCAGCTTTTCATAGAGTTTGTGGAAGGTAAGCAATTGCGTTCCTGCTTCCGGGCTCTCAAACGCATATTCTTTACCAATCGGGATATACACAAACTGCCCCGTTTTCAATGGCCTTGTCTCACCGCTTACAGTTGCAGTACATTGTCCTTCAATAACATAGAAGAATAATTGAGACTGTTTTGTGACACCAACCAGCTTGCTTTTATCTGTTAATGTAATGAGCGTCTGGCACAGATTGGCTCCCATTTGCTCATTGATAATGACATTTACGGTGCAGTTGTCCCAACCGGGAACGCGACTATTAATGTACCCATCCGGGCTAATAACGGCATGGTTGCGTTTGACAACCGACCGGGTAAGTGCTGAAATTTCCATAGGCATAAGTTAATACTATGGATTTTTGTCATTCCTCCTATTGTCGGAATGACAAAAACCGTCAATAAGATAATTTAAAAACCTATCCGCAACCTGAAGCGCAGCGGCCATATCTGTCAATTCAACGTTTTCCAACGGATTATGGCTGATTCCCTGAAAGCAGCGCACAAATAGCATGGCAATTGGCGAAACCTGTGAAATTGGAACGCCATCATGTCCAGCGCCACTAACTAGATCAATTCGCTCATAACCAGACGCCTGTATTGCCTGACCGAGTAATTCGTTCAGTTTAGGATCGCACGTTACGGGGGCTGTTTCCTGAATCAGTTTCCACTGGAACGTAATCGATCGTTCGGCGCATAGACTGGCACATTGCTTTTGAATGTTCTGATAAGCATACTCCAGGAAAGCTGGGTCATTGCTGCGAAGATCCAGACTACAGCTTACTTCGCCCGGAATAACATTACTGGCGGCATTGACCACGTTCAGTTTGCCAACCGTCGAAACCAGATTATGTCGGTTGGCAAAGCCAAATTTTTCAACCTCCAGAATAAACTCAGCCGCAGCACACAAGGCATCCTGACGCATATCCATCGGTACAGTTCCGGCATGACCAGCCATGCCCGTAAACGTAATTTCTATCCGTTTTTGGCCCGCAATGCCCGTAACCACCGCCACAGGAACCTGTCGTTCATATAAAACCGGGCCCTGCTCGATGTGAATTTCAAAATAACCCAGCCAGTCACCGGGTGCAATCGCATCTGCCGACAATTGGCTGGCAGTCCCTCCTATGTCCTGAATAACGTCGCTAAGTGACGTGCCCGATGCATCTTTTTTTACCAGCAAACCCGGATCAAACGAGCCTGCAACAACTTTACTCCCGAGGTAGGTTGTATGAAACCGAACGCCTTCTTCATCGCTGAAGGCAATCAGTTCCAGGTTAAACGGCAGCGCTTGACCAAACTGGCGAAGATTTTCAATCAGATCTAGCCCCATAATTAAGCCCATCGGTCCATCGAACTTCCCGGCGTTCACAACCGTGTCCATGTGCGAGGCTATCACAAACGTTTTCGCGTCAGCCATTGGACTCACTAAACGACCTCGAACATTCCCAATCGCATCGACCCGCGTTTGCAAACCAGCCTCCTGCATCCAGGTCTGAATTAGTCGACTTCCCTGCAAAAATGCCTTCGTTCCGAAGGTGCGGATAACGCAGGTCGGATCATCACTGATGATCGCCAGTTGATTTATTTTGTCCAGTACGTCCTCTGCCCGTTGCAAATAGTCAGTCATATCTCTTATTGCTAAAATTAGCTTGACCACAGAAACATAGAGAACATAGAGCTATTGAACCTATTTAAATTTCCCCTTTTATAGAAAATACTAGCCTGTTTTTGTCATTCCGACGACAGGAGGAATCTCAAAGTTGCGTGTTAGTCAATCCTAAGATTCCTCCTATCTTCGGAATGACAAAAAAGAGTGCCATATTATTTTTAAATAACTCTGCCTTCCCTGTGTCGCATCGGCGCACCGCTCTGTGGTTAAATTAATTTCCCTACGTTCAATTTCACAAAGTTGCCATTCTTAAAAACCAGTTCTCCAGCCAGATACGTTTGCTCGACAACACCATATAGCTCTTCGTTCAGATAGGGCGTCATTTTATGTTTATGCTGTAATGAATCCGCTGAAACGACGTAGGATTTATCTGGATTCCAGACCACTAAATCGGCGTCGAAACCTTTGGCAATCTGGCCTTTTCGATTAGATACTCCTGCAAGTTGAGCTGGTTTTTCACTTAACCACCTGGCTATATCTGTTACGGCAAAACCCCGCTCCTTTGCGGCTGTCCAGAGTATAGGTAAAGCGAGTTGAAGCGAAGCGATACCGCCCCAGGCTTTCATGAAATCGCCACTTTGTAATTGTTTCAAATCGGGCGGTGCGGGCGAATGATCAGTAGCCACAAAGTCGATGATGCCAGTCCGTAACGCTTCCCACAACTGATCATTGTTTTCTTTTTCCCGAATGGGTGGCGCACATTTAAACTGCGTTTGCCCATCTGGAATGGTCTCGGCCGTGAAATACAGATAATGCTGGGCCGTTTCGACCGTGAGTGGCAAGCCTTTTCGCTTCGCAATAGCAATGGGCTCAGTCGAGTTCGCCGACGATAAATGGACAATGTGCGTTCGGCAATTGTATTCTTCGCACAGTCTGATCATCAGCGCAATGGCTTCATCTTCCCATTCTTTCGGTCGGGACAACAGGTAGTTCTGATAGGATTGAGGATCGCCCGTTGCCAGTTGCTCATCTGTCGATAATTCGCAATGGACAAGTAACGGCAAACCATGCCGGGCAATAATGGGCATCGCTTTTCGCAGGTCCTCTTCCGTTACGTTCGGAAAATCGTCGATACCAGAATGCGTCAGAAACGCTTTGAAGCCTAATACACCTTTCTCAATGAGTAGCTCGATGTCATCAGTATTGCCTGGTATCAGCCCCCCCCAGAAACCGCAATTGGTATGAAGTTGCCCCTGCGTAGCCGCCAGTTTCTGATCAAAAGCCTCCGCAGTTGTTGTTACGGGTGACGAATTCAATGGCATATCGACCAGCGTAGTCAAACCGCCAGCCATAGCGGCACGAGTAGCTGTATTAAACCCCTCCCAATCGGTCCGGCCGGGTTCGTTGATATGGATGTGTGGGTCAATAACACCCGCCATCAGCACGTTATTGCCAATATCAATTACATCGCCAGCAAAATCTACCGGCACTTCTGAGCAAACATCCGCAATCAGACCGTTTTTCAGGATGACAACAGCCTGCCTGATTCCGTCTGGGGTACAGATTTTATTTCCGTTGATAGCCAGGTCGATCATACTAAAAAATAGAAAATTAATTTCTATACTAGAGGCCAATACTACCCAAAACGGCCGAAACAACCATGAAGATCAGCTTGAAAAAAAATGCATACGGCAAGAATGCAGTGAATCTGTCAAAAATCATTCGGCACCCTAACAATCACGAATTCAGACAGATATCGGTTGCTATTTCGCTGGAAGGAGACTTCGAAACCGCACATACGTTGGGCGACAATTCCAAAATATTACCGACCGATACGCAAAAAAATACAGTATATGCATTGGCAAAAGAGCATTTTGTCGATTCAATTGAGAACTTCGGCTTGTATTTAGCCAATTATTTTATCACCAATAACCCGCAGGTTTCGCAGGCAACCATTCACATTATCGAACACCCCTGGACGCGCATGGCCTTCGATGGTGAACCGCATCATCATGCTTTTGTAGGTGGTGGCTCCGAAAAACATATCACTACGATTGTACAAACGACCGACGGCGTCAGTATAACTTCAGGCATCAAAGACCTGTTGATTTTAAAAACAACCGATTCAGGTTTTGAAGGCTATATTAAAGATCAATACACGACCCTGAAAGAAACGGCGGATCGCATCTTCGCCACTCAATGTGAAGCGAACTGGGTGTACACATCTACAGAACTTGACTTCACGGCCCTTTTTAGTGCTATTCGCGAAACGCTACTGAAAACGTTCGCCCACCACAAAAGTCTGTCGGTTCAACAAACGCTGCTGGCAATGGGCTCAGCGGTGCTGGAAGAAACGCAGGAAGTAAGTGAGATTAGCCTGATTATGCCTAACAAACACCATATTCCGTTCAATCTGGATCAGTTTGGTATGGACAATAAGAATGAGATTTTTATTGCTACCGACGAGCCTTATGGCTATATCACAGGAACGGTGACGAGGGAATAAATATGATATATGATGTATGATTTACAATTCTGTTGCCTTTATGCCAACTACTTCAACTCCATGCTTTGTCAGTGTCTCCACTTTTCGGGGATTATTGGTTAACATTCGGATTGACTTTACCCCTAACTCATTTAATATATCGGCAGCTATTGTGTAATCTCGGGCATCTCGTTTAAAGCCAACCGCTTCGTAGGCATCCGCTTGCGCCAAGCCAAGTCGCTTGTATTCAACGCTTTTCAACAAAGCGAAATGACCATTCCCTTTCCCTTCCTGATCCAGCCAGATCACAATGCCTTTACCTTCCTGTTGAATGAGTTGCTGCGAAATCTCCATCTGCTCCCGACAATCGCATTCAATGCTGTTAAAAGCATGACCAAATAAACAGGACGAGTGAACCCGGCATAATACGTTCTCGGCCCCGGTTACATCGCCCATCAGCAAGGCAATCGCTTCTTTCTGGCCATTATAAAAAAGGACTTCGCGGTATTCTCCGAATTTAGTTTTCAGATTTCCCTCTGCAAGTTTAACAATCATGATGAGTACACAGACTAAAGATTCTTTTGATTCTAGTGATTCTTTTGGGTTAATAATCAGTAGTGATAGAATCAATAGAATCATTTTGCAAAAGCATACTATTCAGCGTCGGCCTCTGCCAATAATTGATCGGCCAGTTCGGTCAGGCCAATGGTGGCGGGTTCGGCGATGAAGGTTACGTTCGGGCGTTTCTGCATGGTTGGGATGTTAGGGTCAACCACGTAAATTGGAACGCCCGACTGAACAGCATAGACCAAGCCTGCTGCTGGATACACATTCAGCGAAGTACCTACAACGATAAAAATATCGGCCTCCTGGGTGATGTCTACCGCAACATCCATCATGGGTACTGCTTCGCCAAACCAAACAATGTGCGGACGTAGTTGGGAGCCTTTTTTACAAAGATCCCCCTGTTTAATCTCCCAGCCTTCTATATCGTAAATCAATGACTCATCGATGGTTGAGCGCGACTTAAACAGTTCACCGTGCAAATGAACCACCTTCGACGACCCCGCTTTTTCGTGGAGATTATCGACGTTCTGAGTAATGATCGTTACATCATACTTTTCCTCTAACTTCACCAAAGCCAGATGCCCAGCATTAGGTTTCACGCTGAGCGCCTGTTTCCGACGCTGATTGTAAAAATCCTGAACCAAAGCCGGATTTCGATGCCAGGCTTCGGGGGTGGCCACATCCTCAATACGGTGGTTTTCCCAAAGGCCATCCGAAGCCCGGAAAGTCGGAATTCCACTTTCGGCACTAATGCCCGCACCGGATAAAACAACGATTTTTTTCATAAATTTCTAGTTTTAGCAGGGGGCAGGGCGCACGGAGCAGGGCGTAAAACTCCGTGCGCCCTGCCCCCTGCTTTTACTCTACAACAATTTCATCGGTGGCAAACCAGGTTTTCTCGCCTGCGCTGGGGTGGCCAGCGGGACAAACACCTGCGTTTTTCGCCCGGATACGTACATAACGCGCCCGAGCCGTTTTAAAGTCGGCAACAACAGGTAGAATATCCCAGGGACCATTTAGATCATAGGTAACGGGCTGAGAAATAGCTTCTTTAAAGTCTTTCCCATCTTTCGAGATCGCTATATCGACCGACGCAGGCGGAAAGCTTCTATTCATAATGATCTTCAGAAAATTCAGCGAGACTTTCGTGACGCTCGTTACATCGCCCAAATCCACCAACACATCCATATCGCCGGAGAAGCTAGTCCACTGACGACGATCTCGTGGAGTTTCTCCCCGTACGCCATCCGTTAGTTTAGTCATTTTAGGATCACTGTTCGAATCGGGTGCGATGGCGTAGGTGTAAGGCTTGTTTTTACCCTTATGAAGCGTGAACGTTTGGGTGAGCCGTCCGCCCGTAGGGGTCATGGCCCGAATCGTCGTCGTTTTTGTGAGCGTTATTGGCCCAATGTATTCCGTGCTTTTCTCGTTCGGCTCTTTCCCGTTGAGCGTATAGAAAATACGACTGTCGGAATCCAGTTTACTCAGCTGAACCTGAATCTGGCCCTGATCATTGGCCTGAGTTGTAGCCGAAATATCAAACAACCGCTTCGCATAATTAACGGACATAACGTCGAGTTTGGGCAAGTGATTTTTCAGACGCTGGGCAAAGTCCTCGAAATTATGTGGTCCTGTTTGCATCCAGCCAATTTCAGCCAGGGCAATGGCTCTCGGGAAGGTCATATATTCGACCGATTCAGGCGTAGGCAGGTACTCCGTCCAGACATTACCCTGAACTCCGATAATGTACTTTTGCTCGTCGGCCGACAGTTCGGCAGGCAGTGGTTCGTAGGCATAGACCTTATCCAAAGGCAGATACCCACCAATCGCCAGCGGTTCGGTAGCAGGGTTGCCCTGGTAATAATCAAGGTAACAAGTGCCGTTAGGCGACATCACCACATTATGTTTCTGCTTAGCCGCAGCAATTCCGCCTTCCGTACCGCGCCAGCTCATGACGGTAGCATTTGGAGCCAGCCCACCTTCCAGAATTTCGTCCCAACCGATGATCGAACGGCCTTTACTGTTCAGGAACTTCTCGATACGCCGGATAAAATAGCTTTGCAATTCATGTTCATCTTTCAGGTTGTTTTTCTTCATCAGATCCTGACAGAAAGCACTATTCTTCCAGGCCGTTTTAGGGCACTCATCACCCCCAATGTGAATGTATTTACCAGGGAATAAGGCAATTACTTCCGTCAGAACATCCTGCAAAAACGTAAACGTTTTCTCTGATGGGCAATACACTTGGTCCGAAACGCCCCATTTGGTTGCTACCTGATAGCCTTTAGCTGGATCACAACCCAATTCAGGATAAGATGCCAATGCGGCCTGCGCATGGCCAGGCATTTCAATCTCAGGAATAATGGTCACAAACCGACTCTGCGCATACCGAACGACGTCTTTGATTTCTTCCTGTGTGTAAAAACCACCAGAGGGTTTCCCGTCAAATTGTTGTGGGTAATTCTGGCTATATTGACCAACGATAGACTCAGCCCGTTTGCTGCCGACTTGCGTCAGTTTTGGGTATTTTTTGATTTCAATGCGCCAGCCCTGATCTTCAGTCAGGTGCCAATGAAACGTATTCTGCTTGTGCATCGCCATGATGTCGATGAATTTCTTAACGAAGGGCACAGGCATAAAATAGCGTCCTGCATCGAGCATCAGCCCCCGATACCCATAACGAGGTTTGTCGGTGATGGCGCAGGCGGGCATGGCAGCTGTGGTAGTCTGGCCAGCAGGCAGCAACTGTCGCATGGTTTGTGCTGCATAAAACAGGCCTTTGGCGGTCGAAGCCTCGGCTAATACTTTCGTCGGCGTTACGGTCAATTTGTAGCCTTCGTCGCCAAGGACCAGCTTTTTATTTAACGTAAAAAAGATGTGAGCGCCTTTCGCCAGTGCCGGACTAGTTGGTGTCACGGTTAACGTCAACCCATTCGCCGTTTTAACCTGACTGGCAAAAAGCTGAGCTAACGCCTTTACGCTGGCATCGGTAGCAGGCGCAATGACAACACGAGTATTGGAGGTTACTGAAAATTGACCATTTTGCCCAGAGAAACGGGCTGGAAACGGAATCAGGTTATATTGATTATCGGGAGTTTGGGCAACTGTAGCGTAGGAAAGTAGTAAACAAATAAGCAGATGTTTCATGCGGCCAGTTTGGTAGCGGTTGGTTCGGATGGCAAAATAGTCAGGAATTTCCAAAGGGTATTAAAACCAAAGACCTTCCGGTGGCAGAAGGTCTAACCAAAGTAGGTTTGTCGTTCAAAAACAAAGCAGTCGTCAATATTATGATTCGCCTGTCAGTGTACTCTGAATTTCTAAAACAACTGCAAGTGGTACATCATTGACTTCAGCTATTAAATCGGGCGAAAGACCTTTTTGTAACCCTTTTGTTATAGCCTGCTTCTTTATTGACTCAATCTTTTTCTTCTCTTCATATATAATTGCCGCATTTTGGGCTATTCGCTTCTCATAGGCAAACCGTTCCTCAGCAGTCATTGCGCTTCTATCTACCTCTTGAATCGCCTTTTTAAGCCATTCTTCATCCCAAAATTCAGGAAATTGACGCTTATGCTTGACTTTATGCAAGGTTTTCATGGTATATACCAGTTTGTCCAAGTCTGATTTAATAATAGCTGGGCGCTTGTTAAATTTATCTAATTCTACTGTAACAAACGAAAGTTGATTATCGGTTTGTTCTCCCCTTTCATTTCGCAACGTAGAAATGTTGTGGTAATCTTTTAAATCAGGGAAGATCGTATGCTTCAAAATACCCACACAGTAGATTGTAGCTAGCTTGTCGAATGAGTAATTACCTTTTTTAACGAGTGTATTTAATTTATAGGTCGCGTAAAATTTCATACGCTGGAGAAATTGGGGATAGTCTCCTAACTGCATCTCCACAATAAAATGATTGCCGACGTCATCTTTACAGGACATATCATATACCCCACCCCGGCTGTCGGCAGTGTAACCTTCAATCGTATTTTTATCAAATTCAATTGACGTAATTGGCCTTGGCGATTTAATTAGCGCCTGCAAGGCTTTTCGCAAAAACAGCGTATTTGCTTCATTACCGAAGGTAACCTTAAAACCATAATCAGAAATAAGCGGAATGAATCGTTGCTCTTCAGAATTTGACAATTCCATTCAGCAAGGATACACAAAAGAAAATAAAGTTTAACTAATAAGGAAGTTTATTCTTGGTTAACTCGTTATTAAGCAAGGGCCATGAGTCTCTCTATATTCACTATAAATTTAAGCCCCGTTACTTTCTAGATAGCGGGGCTTAAATTTATGGTATTACTTTTTCGCGGCTGCCTTCTTTGCCGGCGCTTTGGCCGCTGGCTTCTTGGCAGGTGCTGCAGTTGCCTTTGTTGTTTTAGCTGGGGCTGCTTTTTTCGCAGGAGCGGGCTCATCTCCCGCGAGTTTTAGGCAATCTTCGAGCGTTAACGAAGCGGGGTCAACGTCTTTCGGAATTTTGACGTTTCGCTTGCCAACGGCCAGATACGGCCCATATTGCCCGTTCACGACTTTTACCGCCGGATTCTCAGGGAACTCCTTAATGTATTTATTGGCTTCGGCTTGCCGCTTGGCCAGAATCAACTCGATAGCCCGATCCAGCGTCATGCCCGCCAGCGATTCGTTCCGGGGAATTGAGATGTACTTGTCTTCGTATTTGACATATGGACCGAAGCGCCCTTTGCCAGTCGTAACAGGCTTACCCTCGTATTCACCAATCGCTTCACTAACCGCTTCGGCACGTTTCTGCTGGATAAGTTGCGTAGCGCGGTCAGCATCAATCGAATACGGATCGTCTTCTTTCGTCAGCGATACATATTTATCATCGTGCTTTACATAGGGGCCAAACTTACCAATGCCGATGACCATCGGTTTATCCTCAAAGAAGCCAACCTCACGGGGTAGTGTAAATAAATCCAGCGCTTCCTGTAAAGTGATGGTTTCAATTAGCTGGCCATCGCGCAGATTAGCATATTGTGGTTTCTCGTCGTCGGTCGATTCGCCGATCTGTGCATAGGCACCGTATTTGCCTAATCGTGCCGATACTTTCTTGCCTGTTCGGGGGTCGAGTCCTAGCTCTTTAGCACCCGTTTTGAACGACACGATCGACGAACCCTGAATATCTTCGATGTTTTTATGGAAATCGCCGTAAAATCCTTCCAGCATGGACTTCCAGTTCATTTTACCGTCCGCAATTTCGTCAAACTCTTTCTCTACGGTTGCGGTGAACTGATAATCAACGATATCCGGGAAATATTCGACTAGGAAATCATTGACGACGATACCCGTGTTGGTCGGAAATAGCTTCGCCTTTTCGGAGCCGAAGGTTTCCTTGCCGCTGGTTTCGCTGATCTTATTTTGCTGGAGGGTATACTCCATGTACTTACGCTCCTGACCAGGTTTATCCTGCTTAACGACGTAGCCCCGGTTAATGATCGTTGAAATAGTCGGTGCATAGGTCGATGGGCGGCCAATGCCCATTTCTTCCAGTTTTTTCACCAGCGAGGCTTCCGCATAACGAGGCTGCGGACGCGTAAATTTCTCGGTGGCTTTCATCTGACCCAGATTCAGGTTTTGCCCGATCGTCAGCGGTGGCAACATGCCTTTGGCGTCTTCATCGTCCTCATCGTCTTTCGATTCAAGGTAAACCCGGAGGAAGCCATCAAATTTAATGACTTCACCCTGAGCAACCAGTTCATTCGGGAACTGCTGCGTTTGGATTGCTGGAGGAGTATCGACAAATGGGCTATCATCGACATGCGCCTGAACGGTCGTCGTTGCTCCGTTAGCGAATCGAATGCCAATCGTTACTGTTGTACGTTCTAATTGGGCATCAGCCATTTGCGAAGCAATGGCCCGTTTCCAGATCAATTCATACAACCGTTTCTGATCGCGATCAGCACCAGCATTCCGGTCATTGAAGTTAGTTGGGCGGATGGCTTCGTGCGCTTCCTGTGCCGATTCGTTCTTGGTCTTGAACTGACGGGTCTGGATGTATTTCTGGCCAAATTCAGACCCAATCTCAGCAACCGCTTTATCAATAGCTTCGGTCGAAAGGTTGGTCGAATCAGTCCGCATGTACGAAATCTTACCCGCTTCGTACAGATTCTGCGCAATCCGCATCGTCCGATCTACCGAATAACTCAGCTTCCGAGAGGCTTCCTGTTGCAGCGTTGAGGTTGTAAAGGGCGGTGCAGGCGATTTTTTAGCGGGTTTAACTTCCAGATTCTTAATCGTAAAGGTTGCCCCAACACACGCTTCCAGAAACGCCCTGGCCTGACCAGAGGTCGCAAAGTTTTTCGGCAACTCGGCGTTCAGGATTTTACTACCGTCGACGATAAACTGAGCCGTAACCTTAAACGACGACTTGGCGGAGTGCTTATCGATTTCCCGCTCCCGCTCTACTACGAGCCGCAACGCTACCGATTGCACACGACCAGCCGATAAACCTGTGCTGCCGCCTTTAATCTTGCGCCACAGTACCGGCGACAGTTCGTAACCGACTAAGCGGTCGAGTACGCGTCGGGCCTGTTGGGCATTAACTAAGTCTACGTCAATGGTGCGGGGCGATTTGATCGCATTCTGAATCGCATTTTTGGTAATTTCCCGGAAAACGATTCGTTTGGTATTATCCCGAAGGCCAAGGGCTTCCTTGAGGTGCCACGAAATAGCTTCCCCTTCACGGTCATCATCCGTTGCCAGCCAGACTTCATCGGCCGACTTTGCAAGGGCCTTTAATTCACTAACAAGCTTCTTTTTATCGGGTGAAATTTCGTACGAGGGCTGGAATCCATTGGTAACGTCCACGGCCAAGCCATCTTTGGGCAAATCGCGTACATGACCAAAGCTAGACTTCACTGTAAAGTCATTACCGAGGTAGCCTTCGATGGTTTTCGCCTTCGCTGGCGACTCTACTATGACTAAGTTTTTCGACATAATCGGTGTTCAGGTTGAAACTGTCCCCACTGCCTTCTGCACATTTGCCTACATGGCTCGTGCCAAATATAGACGCAAAAGCACTGACTTATGCAAATACATAAGTTATAGACAGCAAACGAAAGTCTGGAGATCAGTGATATTTATATAACAACATGTACTGGCGCATCGTTCGAAAATACCGGCTAAAATCCTTATAAATGAGCCAATAAAGTCCATTTTGAGGGTTATTTAAAAAACAGTACGTTCGTGTGAAAATCCGCTTTGATCTGCATCTTATGGGTATGAATTATTTTTTGACGCTCCTAGTGCTCCTGACAGTTACGGGCTGCCAGTCGAAGCCAGAATCAGGACAAGTTGAGACAGAGATCAACCTGACTCCCCGTAGTATGGCTGCCCTCAAGCTGCCTCCCCAAACACAGGCTCAAGACGAATACAGTAAACAGGAAGAAATAGCGCCAGAACAGGCCGCACCGTCATCGGCCACACAGCCAGAGCCATCAACGAGTATCAACCGGAAAATCATTCGGAATGCGCAGATACGCATTCGGGTCAATGATTTCAAGAAATCAGGGCAAGCAATCGAGCAGGCCGTTCAGAAGGCGGGTGGTCAAATTACCAGTTCGAACGAAACCAAATCGGACAACAGCATCGAAAATGCACTTGTCATTCGAGTCCCTGCTACTCGCCTTGACGCCCTGTTAGCAGAGCTTCTGAAGGAGTCGATTTTTACCGATACCAAAACCATTACATCGGAAGATGTAACACGCCGGTATGTTGATGTTGAAGCCCGGATTCGGAGCAAAAAAGCGGTTGAGGAAACCTATCTAAAACTGCTGAAACAAGCTCGAAATGTGGGCGATGTGCTAAAAGTAGAGGAACAGCTTGGGCAGATTCGGGAAGAGCGTGAAGTACAGGAAGCCGAACTACGCCAGCTTAAAGATGAAGTTGCTCTTAGCACCATCAACCTGTCGTATTATCAGCAAACCGAAGTAGCCCTGAATCCCGAAGAGCCTTTTTACAGCCAAATCTGGCACAACTTCACCAACGGTTTTCGACTGGTCGGCGATGTGTTGGTTGGCCTTTTTTACTTCCTGCCTATTGGGGTCATTGCAACCGGAGTCATCTGGCTATTCCTACGCTGGCGTCGTCAACGGCGAAGTGTGGTGAAATGATTGTTTTTCGACAGGATTTACAGGATGAACAGGATTTCTTCACGCAACTATAATCCTGTTCATCCTGTAAATCCTGTCAAAAGAAACCTATTTCAGTAAATTCAAATCGGGTTGGGCGTATTTGTAGACTTTAAAGTACAAGGTCGTCTTGGTTTGATAAACGCCCTCGATTACCGAGATTTCATTCACGAACTCCACTAAGTGATTGTTACTCTGACACATCACATCCACTTCGAGGTCATAGTCGCCCGAAGTGCTGGCTAAAAAACTCACTTCGGGCTTTCGAGCAATTTCCTGCGCTACAGACTCCTTCAACGTAGCCGGACGAATATAAATGGCAATATGAGCATAGGCCCGAAAGCCGACCTTATCGGGGTCAACCCGCCCCACAATGCTAATTATTCCCTCTTCCAATAAACGATTCAACCGGGTTCGCGCGGTGCCGACGGATACATTCAAGTGCTCAGCAATTTCGGTAAACGACATTCGGCCATCTTTCTGAAGACACGATAGGATGGCAAAGTCTATATCATCCAACGTTGTGTGATTCTTCTCCATTCCTGTGATTTTGTTGGGTTAAAAATAATACAAATAGTTGACTCGTATCTATATAATTTTTAGTTTGCACTTCCCTTTTCTGCAAAATATGCAGAACCACAACAAAACCATGAAGTATTCCCCTATTCAGAACTATATAAACGGGCAGTTTGTCGAGCCATCGACGGATCGAACGTTAGCCGTAATCTCCCCAATAGATGGTACCTTACTTTCGACGGTGCCACTATCGACTGCTGCTGATTTAGATACAGCCGTCCAGGCCGCCAAAGCTGCTTTTCCTGCCTGGAGTCGAACAACAATTAAAGAGAGGGTTCAGGTATTTTTCCGATACAAAGCCCTGTTAGAGAAGAATTTAAACGAGTTGGCTTTATTAGTTCAGGAGGAGAATGGTAAAACCTACGACGAAGCTGTTGCTGAGATTGAAAAAGGGGCCGAACTAAGTGAGTTCGCCTGCTCACTACCTCAACTCGTGACGGGTGAAATTTTGGAAGTAAGTCGTGGAGTTGAGTGCCGGACCGAACATGTACCTTTAGGCGTAGTAGCCAGCATTGTACCCTTCAACTTTCCGAGCATGGTTCCTAACTGGACCATCCCCAACGCGATTGCGCTTGGCAACTGCATGATTATCAAGCCATCGGAAAAAGTCCCCTTAAGTGTCGGTCGCCTGGCAGAATTATTACAGGAAGCCGGTTTGCCCGCAGGTGTCTTTAACATCGTTCAGGGCGACCGAGAGGTTGTTGAAGCGATCTGCGATCATCCAGACATCGAAGCTGTTTCGTTTGTTGGTTCGACCAAAATTGCGAAAGTGGTCTATAAACGGGCAACCAGTAATTACAAACGCTGTCTGGCGATGGGCGGAGCTAAAAATCACCTTATTGTATTGCCAGACGCTATTCCAGGTATGACGGCTCAGAACATTACGGCATCGATGGCAGGCTGTGCTGGTCAGCGATGCATGGCGGCTTCGGCGATGGTTGCCGTTGGTCCAGTCGATCATATCATCGAAAAACTTTGCGAAGAAGCTCAAAAGATGATTCCTGGCAAAAATTTAGGCGCTGTTATCAATCGGGAATCCAAAGAGCGTATTGAACGCTACATTACCGAAGCTGAAAGTCAGGGAGCCAAAGTGCTTGTTGATGGCCGAAAGCCAACGGTCGAAGGAAAAGAACAGGGGACTTACGTTGGGGCAACGGTCATTGATTATGTAACACCCGATATGGCTATTGCGCAGGAAGAGATTTTCGGGCCGGTCATCAGCATCATGCGCACTAATACCGTCGATGAAGCCCTGGCTATTGAAAACGCAAACCCCTACGGCAATGCAGCTTCGGTATTTACCCAGAACGGCGGCATGGCCCGCTACGTAATCGACAAAGCCAGCGCGGGCATGGTGGGCGTAAATGTAGGCGTACCTGTTCCCCGCGAACCCTTTTCCTTTGGCGGCTGGAACGAAAGCCGCTTTGGCGTAGGCGACATCACCGGCAAAAGCTCCATCGAATTCTGGACCAAATTGAAGAAAAGTACCACAAAATGGAACCCCGAAGCGGGAATAAATTGGATGAGTTAGACTGATTAGTTTGAAGTTTGTAGTTCGAGGTTTGAAGTTGGCTGACGCAAGAATGCTAACGCGTCAGCCAACCTCAAACCTCGAACCACAAACTTCAAACCTCAAACTACAAACTAAACATGATCGACACAGCAACGCTTTCCGAAACGCAGGAAGTCCTTCAGGACAGCTTCGATTACACCGTGTTTGCCTGGAGCAAACAGAAAAATATTTCGCCCATAGCGGTGAAATACGCCAAAGGCGTTTATCTGTATGACTACGATGACAAACGCTACATCGACTTCTCGTCGGGTCTGATGAACGTCAACATCGGCCATGGTAATCAGCGCATTACCGAAGCCGTTGTCCGACAAATGCAGGAAGTAAGCTATATAACGCCTTATTGCGTCACTAAGGTTCGGGGCGAGTTGGGAAAGAAACTGGCCGAAATCTGCCCTGGTGATCTGAACAAAGCGTTCTTTACCTTATGTGGAGCAACCTCGAACGAAGCGGCCATTAAGCTGGCTCGTTTGTATACGGGTCGGCACAAAATTCTGAGTCGCTATCAGTCCTATCATGGGGCTACATACGGTACGTTATCTGTTGGTGGTGACCCGCGTAAACTCCCCGACGATTCGCAACAAGCTCCCAACTTCGTACACATCGATATTCCGTATAAGTATCGCTGGAACCACGACGAAGCCAGCATGCTCACGGATTCGGTCGCTCAACTGGAGCGGATGATTGCCTACGAAGGACCGGGAAATATTGCTGCCATTATGCTGGAAGGCGAATCAGGAACATCGGGTTGCCTGAAATATCCAGTGGGTTATTTAGCCGCTGTCCGCGAAATCTGTGATAAACATGGCATCCTGTTGATCATCGATGAAGTGATGAGTGGTTTCGGACGGACCGGCAAATGGTTTGGCTTTGAGAATCACGGCATTGTGCCCGATATGGTCACGATGGCGAAAGGCATTACCAGTGGCTACATTCCATTCGGATGCCTAATGGTTACGGACAAAATTGCCTCCCGTTACGACGACACCGTTTTGGCAACAGGTATGACCTATGCGGCCCATCCGGTGGGTTGCGCAGCCGCCCTGGAAACACTGAAAGTATACGAAGATGAAAATCTGATCGAGAATACGGTCGAAATGGGCAAGTATATGGACGAGCAAGCCGCTCTGATGATGGAAAAACACCCATGCATTGGCGATTTTAGAAATACAGGTCTGTTGGGTTGCTTTGAGATCGTCAAGAATCGAACGACGAAAGAACCAATGGCTCCGTTCAACGCCAAACCCGAAGAAATGGCAGTAATGGGCAAGGTAGCCGCCAAGATTAAGGAGTTAGGCATGTACACCTTTGTGCGCTGGAGTTATGTGTTTGTGGCTCCTCCCCTTTGTGTTACAAAAGAACAAATTGATGAAGGATTGGCTATTATTAGTGAAGCGCTAAAAATTGCGGACGAGTATGTAGCATAAAAAAGTGGATTGGGCACGATTTTCGCGGCTTTTTGGGTAGATACGATAGTCTATCGACATGGTGATCGAACACCACAAATCAACCTCTGCTCAACAACAATATGCGCACATCTAGACGCAACTTTATTCGGGTACTATCTTTAGGAACGGCCACGGCACTGCATCCGGCCATCTCGCTTGCCCCCATCGGGAAAGCGTATGCCAGAGCAGATTCGGGCAAACGAATTATTCTCGACAGCGATACGGCTACAGACGATGCCCTGGCTATTCTGATGGCCGTAACGTCGCCAAAATTGAAAGTTGAAGCCATTACCATTACTTGCGGCAACGTTGGGTTCGAACAGCAAACGAAAAATGCGCTGTACACGCTTCAGGTGGCGGGCAAAAAAGGGCAAATCCCTGTTTATCAGGGTTCGGCTCGGCCGCTGGCCCGGGAAGTTTTTGGTAATGCGACCTACGTGCATGGGAGCGATGGCATGAGTGATTCGTTCTTCCCTGATCCGGAGCAAAAGCCTGAAAAAGAGCACGCTGTCGATGCGATTATCCGACTGGTCGAGAAATACCCGAATGAGATAACAATTGTTGCCATTGGGCCGCTTACTAATATTGCGTTAGCACTTCTTCGGAAGCCATCCATTGCGAAACAGATTAAGGAGCTGTATTTCATGGGTGGATTCTACAAGTTTTATGGCAATGTCAATCCATCAGCAACGTATAATGCCTGGGTTGATCCAGAAGCAGCTCGACTGGTTTTTCAGTCGGGTATTCCAATCCGGACAGTTGGCTTTGATGTGAGTGTCAAGAGTTCGGTATTTACCGATGAAGATTATGCCAACGTGGAAAAGTTGGGGACTAAACATGCCGACTTTTTCATGAAGATCAATCGGATTCGTCGGAAGTATTGCAAAGAGCATCAGAAAATGAACGGCTCCAATCATCCAGATGCCATTACCGTGGCAGCTGTTATCGACCCGAGCATTATTTCACAAAGCGTAACCCGCTATGTTGATGTCGAAACGCGGGGCGAATTAACCGTTGGTGCTTTGGCCATTGACGAACTGGGTGTCTGGAAGAAAGCACCGAATACAACGATTAGTGTTGAAGCCGATGAAGCCAAGTTCAAGAAAATGGTTTTTGATACATTGAAATTGAGTTAACAAATTTGTAGTTTAAAGTCTGTAGTTGGCGGTTTGTAGTTGAACTTGTTTAAACTTTCCATTTGCTAGAAAGGACTAGCCTGTTTTTGTCATTCCGACGTCAGGAGGAATCTCAAGCTCCTATATTAGTCAAGCTTGAGATTCCTCCTGACGTCGGAATGACAAAAAACTACTCTTTGTTTGGGCGGAATCTATAAAGTTTAAACAAGTTCGTTAATGGCAATCACAAACTACAAACCTCGAACTAACTTCAAACTATAACAATGCAACTAGCCCCAGAAGCAACTGTAGATGAGTCGTCGGCTCTCTACAGCGAAGATTTAGCCCCCATCCCAGCGTCGAAACGCACGTGGAATACCTGGAATTATGCCGCCTTATGGATCAGCATGAGTTTGTGTATACCCACGTATATGATGGCCAGTTCGCTGATTCAGGGGGGTATGAACTGGTGGCAGGCCATTTTTACCATTTTTCTGGGAAACACGATAGTCTTGATTCCCATGGTATTGAACGGACAGGCCGGCGCAAAATATGGTATACCATTCCCGGTTTTGGTTCGATCCAGTTTCGGAACGAGCGGAGCGAATATACCAGCCTTACTGCGTGCCATTGTGGCCTGCGGGTGGTTCGGTATCCAGACCTGGATTGGCGGATTTTCGATTTACCAGATGCTACGTCTGTGGATTCCGTCGCTGGAGACATTACCGCAGGTATTCCCAACTTCATTTGGTCTGCAAACAGGACCAGCGATTTGCTTCTTTCTGTTCTGGCTGTTGAATATGTACGTCGTGTATCTGGGCGTCGAAAGTATCAAGAAGCTACTGGTTTTCAAGGCATTCTTCTTACCCGTAGCCGCACTGGCTTTACTCTGGTGGGCGATTTCTGCCGGAAACGGCCTCGGTCCTATTCTGGAGCAACCCGCCAAATTTGCCGATTCTGCGGCTTTTTTCGCATTCTTTTTTCCAGCGTTAACCGGCATGGTTGGTTTCTGGGCCACTTTATCGCTGAACATCCCCGATTTCACACGCTATGCTACCAGTCAACAAGCGCAGGTAAAAGGGCAAGTTATTGGCCTCCCTCCTGCCATGACGCTCTTCTCGTTCATTGGTGTGGTCGTAACCTCAGCGACAACGTTAATTTACGGCACGACAATCTGGGACCCACTCGTACTGGCGGGTAAATTCGACAGCAAACTACTGGTCAGTGTAGCCATGATCGCGGTGGCGATTTCGACACTGGCGACCAATATTGCGGCTAACATTGTCAGCCCTGCCAATGATTTTGCCAATCTAGCTCCCGCTAAAATCGACTTTCGGAAAGGTGGTTATATTACAGGGATCATCGGCATTTTGATTTTCCCCTGGAAGCTCATCGCCGACCCAACGGGCTTCATTTTCACCTGGTTAGTGGGCTATTCCAGCCTGTTGGGCCCGGTTGGTGGCATCATGATTGCCGACTATTTCTTCCTTCGAAAACAGAAGCTGGTTCTGGCCGATCTGTACAGTGAAACCGGGATTTATCGTTTTAAAAGCGGGTTCAACAACGCAGCGATTATCGCCCTACTCGCCGGTATTTTACCCAATATTCCCGGCTTTCTGACAACCATTCAGGTAATTCCGACAGAAAGCGTTCCTGGCTGGATTTCGCAATTGTACAACTACGCCTGGTTTGTTGGTTTTTTTGTTAGCGGGGGCGTTTATTTGGGGTTGATGAAGAGTCAGCATTCTGTTTCAAGCCATCAGCAACCTATGGCTAAAGTAAGCTAACCGGATTTAAAGCCCGTAGGACTGACATATTTGTAGATAAGATCAGTATTATAGTAATTGAATCCCGTAGGGATGACATAATTTATGGCAGGTACATTTTCTCAAGTCTACATACAAGTTGTTTTTGCTGTAAAGGGGAGAGAAAATCTGATCAGTAAAATTTGGAGAGACGATTTACACAAATACATAGCGGGCATTATAAGCGGCAAAGAACAGAAGCCAATTATTGTCAATGGTGTTGCTGATCACATTCATGCTTTTATCGGGCTGCGACCATCAATGGCTATTTCTGACTTAGTGAGGGATATAAAGAATAACTCCAGCAATTTTATAAATGAAAATCGCCTGGTAAAAGGCAAATTTTCGTGGCAGGAGGGCTATGGTGCATTCTCTTATTCACAATCTCAAATCGAGGCCGTTTATAACTACATTTTGAACCAAGAACACCACCACAAGACAAAAACATTTAAAGAGGAGTATATAGATTTTTTGCAAAAATTCCAGATTGATTATAATGAGAAATACCTTTTCGATTGGATTGAATAATAGTTATTTCACCCCTTCGGGGTTGCAATGCTGAGGGAACGCAAAACCGAAATTTCTACAATATTGTCATCCCTTCGGGATTTTAAGTGGCAAGTTGTTATCAATCCCGAAGGGATGATAGTGTTGTAGAACTAGGAATTAAACTAATAATCAATACAAAACCCCGAATCGGACCGCCGAAGCGGGGGTGAAATGATTATACAATGAGTATATTAATTAAAAACGGTAGAATCATAACAGCGGCCGACGATTATGTTGCTGATATTTTCATAAAAGGCGAAACTATAAGTGCGATCGGGAAGAACCTGTCTGTTCAAGCCGATACGGTTATCGACGCTACAGGCAAGTTGGTATTTCCGGGTGGCATCGACCCGCACGTACATTTAGCCATGCCGTTTATGGGTACGTTTTCGAGCGATACGCACGAAACGGGTACCCGAGCGGCCTTGTTTGGTGGGACAACGACCGTCATTGATTTCGTTCTCCAAAAACAGGGGCATTCATTGAAAGAAGCCTTGGCCGATTGGAACTCCCGCGCCCAAGGAACCACCGTTGGCGACTATAGCTTCCACATGGCCGTGACGGATTTCAATGAATATACAAAAGCTGAAATTCAGGAGATGGTTGAGAACGAAGGCATCACCTCGTTCAAAACGTTCATGGCTTACAAAGGCGCGTTGATGATAAACGACAGCCAGATGGTCGGGCTAATGCAGGAAGTGAAGAAGCAGGGTGGTATGGTAACGGTTCATGCAACCAACGGTGATATGATCGATTACCTGATCGCGAAGCACCGGGCAGAGGGGAAAACGGCACCACTGTATCATTATCTTTCTCAGCCCGAGGTAACCGAAGCCGAAGCCAGTGGTCGTTTCGCCGACATGGCCGATTATACGGGTTGCCCCGGCTACATCGTTCACATGACTTGCGAAGGTGCCTTGAATGCCGTACGCAATGCAACCCGACGCAATCAGAAAGTCTTTGTCGAAACCTGTATTCAATACCTGGTTCTTGATGCGTCTCTATACGAGCAAAATTTCGAGGGAGCGAAGTGGGTCATGAGTCCGCCGTTGCGGGAGAAGAAAGATCAACAAACACTCTGGGCGGGTATCAATCAGGGTTTAGTACAAATTGTCGCGACCGATCACTGCCCGTTTATGTGGGAACAAAAGTTGATGGGAAAAGATGATTTTTCGAAAATCCCCAACGGACACCCGGCCATCGAAAACCGGATGGAATTGCTGTATAGTGAAGGGGTTCACAAAGGGAAAATCACCCTGAATAAATACGTCGAAGTCGCCTGTACGAACCCGGCTAAAATCTTCGGCATGTTTCCCCGCAAAGGCACGATTGCTGTAGGCAGTGACGCCGACATCGTCATTTTCGACCCTACCGAAACGCACACGATTTCAGCACAAACTCACCACATGAACGTCGATTATTCGGGGTATGAAGGCTGGGAGCTAACTGGTAAAGTTAAAACGGTTCTATTACGTGGTCAGGTGGCCATCGATGACAATAAATGCCTGGTCGACAAGGGCTATGGCCAGTTTATCAAGCGAAACAAGGTAAGCGGGAAGATATAATTGCACGGTGCAAGGGGCACGGTGCAGGGGTTGCAATTCCCAGCTCCGTGCACCCTGCTCCGTGCCAAACCAACTAACACAAAACCAACATGCCACGAATTATCAAATCTGGATTGATACAAATGAGTCTGCCGATGACCGAAGGGGAAGGCACGATGGAAGAAATCAAAGAAGCCATGATCCAAAAGCACATTCCGCTGATTGAAGAAGCGGGGGAAAAAGGTGTGCAGATTCTTTGCTTACAGGAAATTTTCAGTACCCCCTATTTTTGTCCGGGCCAGAACAGCGCCTGGTATGCGTCGGCAGAATCTGTACCGGGGCCAACCACCGACCGGATGGCGGAATACGCGAAAAAATACAAAATGGTGATGATTGTACCTGTCTACGAAAAAGAGCAGGCAGGTGTTCTCTACAACACCGCAGCCGTCATCGACGCCGATGGAACGTATCTGGGTAAATACCGCAAAAATCACATTCCGCACACGTCTGGTTTCTGGGAAAAATTCTTCTTTAAACCGGGCAACCTGGGCTATCCAGTCTTCCAAACGATGTATGCCAAAGTTGGCGTGTACATCTGCTACGACCGGCACTTTCCCGACGGTGCACGTTGCCTTGGCCTGAATGGGGCCGAAATCGTGTATAACCCATCGGCTACCGTAGCTGGGTTATCGCAGTACCTCTGGAAGCTGGAGCAACCTGCCCATGCAGCCGCCAATGGCTATTTTATGGGATGCATCAACCGCGTCGGCGAAGAAAAACCCTGGAATCTAGGTCGGTTCTACGGATCGTCCTATTTTGTTGATCCGCGCGGTCAGATCTTTGCCACAGCCTCGGAAGACAAAGATGAACTGTTGATTTCCGAATTCGATCTCGACATGATCGACGAAGTCCGCAGCGTCTGGCAGTTCTTCCGCGACCGCCGACCCGAGACGTATGATAAGTTGGTAGAATTATAAAAAGTATTAGGAGTTAGGAGCGAGAAGTGAGGAGTTGCTGACGCAGCTATGTTCTGCATTTGAAACTCCTCACTTCTCGCTCCTAACTCCTCACTCCTGATTTTTTATGCCCATCCTCAACAACCGCTTAACGGCTGAACAATACGAGCAAAACTTCAGCGACATCCACCCGCCGTTCGACTCACGGGAAGCGGCTTTGGTGGAAGCGAATCGCTGTTTATTCTGCTATGATGCGCCGTGCATAAAACGCTGCCCGACCAGCATCAACATACCCAAGTTTATCAAGCAGATTACAACCGATAACGTCAAGGGTTCGGCCTATACTATTTTCGATGCCAACATTATGGGGGGTGGCTGCTCGAAAGTGTGCCCAGTTGAGAAGTTATGCGAAGGTTCCTGCGTTTACAATCTGCTGGAGGAACCGCCCATCCCGATCGCCAAACTACAACGCTACTCCACCGAGAAAGCCATTGAGCATAAGTGGCCGTTGTTCCAACGAAAGCCAGAAACGGGGCGGAAAGTTGCTGTAGTGGGCGCTGGTCCAGCGGGCTTGAGTTGTGCCCATGTGCTGAGTCGGGAAGGTGTCGATGTAACGATCTATGAAAAAGAAGCGAAGGGCGGTGGACTGATGACCTACGGCATTGCAGCCTATAAAGTAACTCCCGAATTCTGCGAGGATGAGGTTAATTTTATCACTTCGTTGGGTGGCATCGACATCAAGTATGGGCAGGAATTAGGGAAAGATGTTTCTTTAGCTGATTTACAGGCCAATTATGACGCGGTTTACCTGGGTATTGGCGTGGGCGTAGCCCGGCAACTGGACATTCCCGGCGAAGACCTCTTAGGCGTTGAAGATGCCATTCGCTTCATTTACGACATTCGCGAAAAAGGCTATCCATCCATTCCCGTTGGCGACAAAGTAGCCGTAATCGGCCTTGGCATGACCGCCATCGATGCCGCCACACAAGCCAAACGACTCGGGGCCAAAGAAGTAACCATTGTTTACCGGCGTACACAGGCCGAAATGCCGAGCACCGAAGTTGAACTGAATCTGGCCAAACTAGACGGATGTACCATCATCTGGCTGGCATCGCCCAAAGAAATTTTAGGCGAAAATGGGCAGGTCACCCAACTGATTTGCAATGTCATGGAATTGGGCGTACCCGATGTCAGTGGTCGCCGATCTCCGGTAGAAACGGGCGAGACAATTACGCTGAACGTTGATATGGTGATCAAAGCCGCCGGGCAGGTTCCGTACGAGGCACTGGTCAGCAGTAATCAGCTCAATAATTGGAATGGCAAAATAGCCATCGATAGTAACTGCGCGACGAACCTCCCCGGAGTCTTTGCCGGTGGCGACTGCGTAAACGGCGGCAAAGAAGTTGTCGATGCGGTACAAGCGGGAAAAGATGGCGCGAGGGCAATATTGAATTTTATAAAGAGTGAAAGAGCGAAAGAATGAAAGAGCGGGCTGGTACTCCAATGTGCTATTTGACCCGTCTTTTCACTCATTCACTCATTCACTCATTCACTCTTTAAACACATGGCAGATTTACGCGCAAACTTCCTCGGCATCAAATCGCCTAATCCGTTCTGGCTGGCGAGTGCTCCCCCGACGGATAAACAATATAATGTACTCCGGGCCTTCGAAGCCGGTTGGGGCGGTGTCGTCTGGAAAACTTTGGGTAGCCAGGTTAAGAACGTTTCCTCGCGCTATTCGGCGGTTGATTACGGGGGTTCTAAAGTCATGGGGTTCAACAACATCGAACTCATTTCTGACCGTCCGCTCGACATCAACCTACGTGAGATTGCCGAGTGCGTTCGTCTTTTTCCTGATCGGGCGATGATTGTCTCACTCATGGCTGATAATACCCGTGAGAAATGGCATGAGTTAATCGCCCAGGTCGAAGACACAGGTGCACATGGCCTCGAACTAAATTTTGGCTGTCCACACGGCATGACCGAACGGGGTATGGGTGCAGCCGTTGGCCAAGACCCGGAAATTGCCAAAATGGTAGTCGAATGGGTCATGGAAAAGGCAACGCTTCCGGTTATTACCAAGCTCACGCCTAATGTTCATTCGGTAGTACCAACCGGTCGAGCCGCGGTTGAAGGGGGAACAAATGCCCTGTCGCTGATTAATACGATTCAGTCGGTAACGGGAGTCGATCTGGATACGTTTGTGCCCAATCCGTATGTAGCGGGCAAATCAGTTTATGGCGGTTACTGCGGCCCGGCCGTTAAGCCAATCGCTCTGAAAATGCTGACAACTATTGCACAGGACCCGATTACGGCCCCACTGCCGATTTCGGGTATTGGCGGAGTAAGCAGCTGGAAAGACGCAGTTGAATTCATGCTCTTGGGAGCTTCCAACGTGCAGGTTTGTACGGCTGTTATGAAACACGGTTTCCGCATTGTGGAAGACATGTGCGATGGTATGAACAATTGGATGGACGAAAAAGGCTTCAAAACTCTCGATGATTTTATCGGCAAATCAGTACCTACCATCACGCATTGGGAAGACCTCGACATCAATTACCATATCGTGGCCAACATCAACCAGGACAAGTGCATCCACTGCGGGTTGTGTTACATCGCCTGCGAAGATACGTCGCACCAATCCATCAATCTGACCTTTGGCAACCCCTACAACACCTATTCGATTAAAGAAGATGAGTGTGTTGGCTGTAATTTATGTAAATTGGTATGTCCGGTCGATAGCTGCATAACCATGGTAGAGCAACGCAAGGGCGATGAATACCTGAACTGGAAAGAATTTCAACGGCGCGGCCTGCCCTTGAACGATCATTAAACTTCTTAATGGATAATGAATAATGTAAAATGAACAATGCCAAGGCTGGTGACCTACTGCTGATTGATTCATTATACATTTTTCATTGTCCATTGTTCATTTCAATAACCCTATGAACGAACCTGTTAGCGCCCAATCCACTCGTCTCGTTTACGGTCTGGAAGACAAAGTCCCTTTGGTTCCGGCGCTCCTGGTGAGTTTACAACAGGTTGGCGCTATGGTCGTAGGCACCATCACGCCAGCGCTGATTTTGTCGGGCATTCTGCATTTTAGACCAGAAGATACTGCTTATCTGGTGAGTATGGCATTGGTGGCATCGGCCCTTGGTACGTTTTTGCAAACCATGCGGTTTGGCGTTATTGGTTCTGGACTACTCAGTATTACCGGTACAAGTTTTGCCTTTCTGGCACCACTTATTCAGGCAGGCACCATTGGTGGACTACCACTAATGGTGGGTATGTCGCTGGCGGGAACACCCGTACAGCTTGCTTTAGCCCCTTTTCTCCCTAAACTGAAACGCGTATTTACGCCACTGGTTTCGGGTATCGTCGTATTACTGATCGGACTTTCGCTCATTCCGACGGGTATGCGGAGCATCGCCCGATTACCCGCTGAAGAGGCACCCGTCTGGAGCGGGGGACTTGTTGCCTTGGTCGTAATCGGAGTAATGATCATCGCCCAGTCGATCAACAAAGCATGGGCACGAATGGCCGCCGTTTTGGTTGGCGTAGTTACAGGCTATACAATTTGTGGGCTTATGGGCTGGATACAAAGTCCCGCCCCGAGCTCTGGTTCGTGGCTCACGCTTCCCCAATTGTTTCCGTTTGGCCTGGCGTTTAAATGGGAATTGCTGTTTCCATTCGCGTTTATCTACCTCGTTTGCGTGCTGGAGGCAATGGGAGATATTACCGCCACCTCTCAGCTTTCAGGCTTACCAACCGATGGTGCCGACCACTGGGCACGTATCCGTGGGGGCATTTTGGCCGATGGACTAACCTGCATTGGCTCCACCTTGATTGGCGGTTTTCCAAGTGCTACCTATGCACAAAATAACGGCGTCATTCAAATGACGGGCGTTGCAGCCCGGCGGATTGGGTGGCTCATGGCAATCATCCTGCTGTGTCTTGGCCTTTTCCCTCCTGTTGGTCGCTGGATTACGGTCATGCCGCCCTGCGTCCTGGGTGCGTTAGCCATCATGCTGTTTGGTCTGGTCGCCGTGTCGGGTTTGCGCCTGATGGTATCGGGTGGCTTATCCCAACGGGATGCGCTAATTGCAGCGATTTCGTTAGGCGTTGGCATCGGCGTTCCTTCGCAGGAAGAATGGCTCAAAACACTCCCTAACGTTGTGCAAACGTTTCTGGAATCGGGTGTGTCAGCTGGTGGATTAGCTGCGTTGCTGCTCAATCTCCTCTTACCAACGGGCAACAAAGAAAAGAAGCTGGAAGAAAAACCAGCTGAGGTGATCTAACACTCAGGGTCTTCATAGAACGCTGATTGTTATGATTTCTTAGATTTTTTTGTCATTTCGACGTCAGGAGAAATCTTGAAGCTTCTCATTAGGCAATCTTGAGATTTCTCCTGACGTCGAAATGACAAAAAAATTAGAGTTTTCTATAAAAGGGAAGTATAAACAGATTCATCATTAAATCATACTGATTATAAAAATCAGCGTTCTATTTTCTTGACAAAATTCATCTTAAATAACAAAGAAGTCAGTACGTCGATGCCGCCAGGTACACCGGTGCTCGACTTTGTGCGCTATAATCAATACTTAACCGGAACTAAAATTGGCTGTCGGGAAGGCGATTGTGGGGCTTGCACGGTGCTCGTTGGTGACCTATCAACCAATGAGTTGCGGTATCGTACGGCCACGTCCTGTCTGATGCCACTCGGCAACGCCAACGGCAAACATATCGTGACCATCGAAGGGCTCAACATGGCCGATCTGAACCCGATTCAACAGGCAATGGCTGATGAATCGGCGACGCAATGTGGATTTTGTACGCCGGGGTTTGTGGTATCAATGGCGGGGTTTTGTCTGAGTAAAAAATCACCAACCCCGCAAAACGCCATCGCTGCTGTCGACGGGAATATCTGTCGATGTACAGGTTACAAATCCATCGAACGGGCGGCTACTCGGGTGGCGTATCTGTTGGAAAACCGACACGATCAAAACCCGATACAATTTGCTGCCAGTCACGCTATTCTACCCGCCTATTTTGCCACTATTCAGGCTCGCTTGCAGGCATTGTCCTCAACGCTAAATGGCGAATTGGCGAATGAAGACCCAACAGCTCAACGCGTGGGTGGCGGAACAGATCTGTATGTGCAGAAACACGATGAAATCAAAGATGCCTCAATTCGCTTTCTAGTCGACAACACGAGCTTAAAAGGAATCAGACAGCAAGGCGATCAATGCGTGATCGGTTCGGCGACAACGGTCACGGATCTCATTGAATCGCCTTTAATTCAGCAGTATTTCCCTGATTTCAAGCAGTATACAACGATGGTATCTTCAACGCCTATCCGAAATATGGCGACCATCGGGGGCAATTTCATCAACGCATCCCCCATTGGCGATTTCACAATTTTCTTTCTGGCCCTGGATGCTACGTTGACGTTCCGAAATGGAAATTCATCCCGAGAAGTACCCCTTCGCAACTTGTATCTGGGGTATAAAACCCTCGACAAACGGCCCGAAGAGCAGTTGGAACAGATACGCTTTGCGCTACCGGACAAACAGGCCCGATTCAATTTTGAGAAAGTCAGCAAACGTACCCACCTCGACATTGCCAGCGTTAATTCAGCGATTGCGATTACAGTCGAAAACGGTGTGATTACCCACGTTCAACTATCGGCGGGTGGCATCGCCCCTATTCCAAAGCAATTGACAAAAACAGCTGAATTTCTAACCGGAAAGCAGCTGACTGAAGAATTGATTCTTAACGCTATAGCCGTTGCTCAAACCGAAATCGCACCTATCAGCGATGCCCGCGGTACCGAAGCCTACAAACGCCTGTTGCTTAGCCAGTTGATCAAAGCCCACTTTATCAAGCTGTTTCCGAAATTAAAGGTGGAACAGTTGTTGGCTCATAAACTATAGAACACGATCTGTGATGTCAGTTTCTTAAAACTGACATCACTCAAAAGAATAACCCTGATATGAAAAACATAGATTCCAGAACACATGTGCGGGGCGAGTCGGTTTATCTGGACGATATTCCGGTCATTCGGGGTACGTTGTTCGGAGCCGCTTTTGGTTCGCCTGTTGCGCATGGGCTCATAAAGAACCTCAATCTGGCAGTTGCTGAAGCTATGCCGGGAGTAGTGCGCATATTGACCTATAAAGACGTAACCGGTGAGAACCAGATTGGCGGAATTATTCCCGACGAACCGTTACTGGCCGAGCACCATGTCGATTATTGCGGCATGCCCGTTGCTTTTGTGGTTGCTGAAACTGACGATGAAGCCCGAGCTGCCGTCAAACGCATTACGATCGACATTGAGCCACTGCCCGTCATCACCGATCCTCGGGAAGCGCAGGCCGCTGGCCAGTTAATCGTTCCTCCGCGAACATTCCGTTTGGGCGACTCAGCTACTGCCTGGGCGAACTGTGATTACATCGTTGAAGGAACCGCTGATACGAATGGGCAGGAGCATCTTTACATTGAAACGCAGGGCGCTTATGCCATTCCCCAGGAGAATAACGGTATAAGGCTTTATTCGTCAACGCAGGGACCAACGGCGGTTCAACGTGCCGTTTCGAAATCATCGGGGCTTCCGATGCACCAGATTGATGTCGATGTAACCCGACTAGGTGGGGGATTTGGCGGGAAAGAAGATCAGGCCAATATGTGGGCCGCCTTGTGCGCCTTAGCTGCTCATATTTTGAACAGGCCCGTCAAATATTCGCTGCATCGGATGGAGGATATGGCCATGACGGGCAAACGTCACCCCTACTCATCTGACTTTAAACTGGGGCTCGATAAAGACCTGAAAATGGTTGCTTACGAAGCAACCTTTTACCAGAACGCCGGTGCAGCCGCCGATTTATCGCCAGCAGTCATGGAGCGGACATTGTTCCATTGCACGAACACTTATTTCATTCCGAACGTAACCGCAACGGCGTATAGTTGCCGAACGCATTTACCACCCAACACAGCATTTCGGGGGTTCGGTGGGCCACAGGGTATGTTTGTGATTGAAGCTGCCATCGCCAAAGCGGCTGAAGAACTGGGCATCAATGCCTCCGTTATTCAGGAGAAAAACCTGCAACAAACGGGCGACGAATTCCCCTTCGGCCAGAAAGCCCAGAGCGAAGCGCACGCTTGCTGGTACAAAACAGATGAGCTGTATGCCATTGACGGAATACGTCAAAAAATAACCTCATTTAACAGTGTTAACCATCTGTATAAGAAGGGTATGGCACTAATGCCAATCTGCTTCGGAATCTCGTTCACAAACACCCGAATGAATCAGGCTCGCGCCCTGGTGCATGTCTATACCGATGGTAGCGTAGGCGTCAGTACGGGTGCTGTGGAGATGGGACAAGGCGTAAATACCAAAATGCTCCAGGTGGCAGCACATGTATTTTCCATCGAAAGTAAGCGGGTCAAAATTCAATCGACCAGCACCTATCGCATTGCGAATACATCTCCCTCAGCCGCCAGTGCTACCGCCGATCTGAACGGCAAAGCGGTAGAGATTGCCTGCCTTGCCATTCTGGATCGGTTGAAGGCTGTGGCTGCTGAAGAATTAAACGTCGACGTAACCAGCGTCAGTCTGAAAGACGAATGGGTTTATGTGAATGGTGAACAGACGGACTGGGATTGGAACCGGCTTTTGATTGCGGCTTATGCACAACGGGTAAGCCTGTCCGAGCACGCGCATTATGCCACGCCAGATATTCATTATGATAAATCGTTGGAAAAAGGCCACCCCTTTGCCTACCATGTTTACGGCACGGCCATCGTGGAAGTAACGGTCGACTGTCTGCGGGGAACCTACGAAATCGATACCGTTAAGGCCGTGCATGATTTTGGGACCAGCATGAATCCGCTCATTGATCGGGGTCAAATTGAAGGCGGCATTGTACAGGGCATCGGTTGGATGACGATGGAGGAAGTTGTGTTCGATAAAGCAGGGCGACTACGCTCGAATGCGCTATCCACGTATAAAGTCCCGGATATTTATTCCGTTCCGAAAGAAATTACGATTGAACCTCTCCAGACCGAGGCCGAAAACTTAGCCATATTTCGATCTAAAGCCGTTGGTGAACCCCCGTTAATGTACGGCATCGGTGCCTATTTTGCCTTACGAAATGCGGTGCTAGCATTCAACCCATCCGCCACGATTCCGTTCGATGCACCCATGACGCCCGAAAAAGTCTTACTGGCTCTGTATGATGTGACCCCTGCTCCTAGCTCCATGCTCCATGCCAATACCCAAACAGCTAACAACCTGGCAGTTAATCCATAAAAGTGAAAAACAGAGCCTGCCGGTCATGCTGCTGTATGTGCTCGAAAGTCACGGAAGTAGCCCCGGTCGGCAGGGTTTCCAGATGGCCGTTAATACACTAGGTGAGATGGAAGGTTCTATCGGTGGGGGTATCATGGAGCATAAGTTTGTGGAAATGGCGAAGGAGAAACTGAACCATTCAGCTTCTGAGCTTTCCATTCGGACACAATACCACGACAAAACCGCAGCCAGAAATCAGAGCGGCATGATCTGCTCCGGCGATCAAACCATCCTGACCTATCGAGTTCAGCCGAGCGATATGCCTGCTATTCAAGCTATTATTGCTTGCCTGGAACACCATCAAAATGGGTTGCTTGAGTTGTCACCTTCAGGTATTCGATTCTTCAGTGAGCAAATTCCCGATGCTGCTTACCAGTTTACAATGGAATCGGAGCAGAACTGGCTATATCAGGAGCGATTAGGCTACAAAAACCAACTTTTTATCATCGGTGGCGGACATTGTGCGCTGGCCCTATCGCGCATAATGAGTTTGATGGACTTCTACATTCGCCTATTCGACGACCGCCCGGATTTGCACACAATGAGCCTGAACGGTGTAGTCCATGAGAAAATCGTAGTCAGCAGCTACAGCGAACTAACTGATTTAATACCCGCTGGCAACCACCAGTATGTGGTTATTATGACCTTTGGCTACCGTACCGATGATCTGGCGATACGAGCGTTACTAGATAAACAGCTTAAATATGTCGGTGTACTGGGCAGCAAAACCAAAATCGAAAAACTGTTTAAGGACTATCGAATGGAGGGCATTGATGATGAAACGTTGAATCGAATTCATGCACCCATAGGCTTGCCCATCAATAGCCAGACACCGGAAGAAATCGCCATTAGTATTGCTAGTGAGATTATTCGGGTGAAGAACAGCGCCCACTAGTTTTACCACCCTGGTTTTTCAACCTATCCATTCAGGCCCGTATGAAATCAAAGTGCTTATTTTTCCTGATCCAGCGCCAACATCGTTTGCAGTAACACATTGGCGCCATTGCCAAGATCCACTCCTTTCGAAAATTCTTTGGGCGAATGGCTAATGCCTCCTACACTCGGAATAAAAATCATGCCTACAGGTGCAATTTGAGCCATCTCCTGCGAATCGTGTCCGGCACCACTTTGCATATATCGATACGATAAGCCCAACGTTTTAGCGGCATTGATAATTTTATCCTGAATTGGTTTAGCCGTAAGCGCCGGAGTAACCCCAATAGACGATTGCGTGAACGAGATGGTCGTTTCGGAGGCTTTGGCAATTCCCTGAGCTTTCGCGTCGAACTCCCGAAATAGTTGCCAGATCTTATCATGCGACAAATCCCGAATTTCGACGCCCAGCACTACCTTACCGGGAATTACATTGTACGCACCGGGCTCAGCCGCAATTTTTCCAATAGTGCCCACTTGCCGACCTTCATGGCTCGTGATCACTTCATTCAACGCAACAATCACTTTGGCAGCGGCTAACAGCGCGTCGCGTCGTACGTTCATGGGGGTAGTTCCAGCATGGTTGGCAGCTCCCTCAATTGTTGCATCCCAGTGCTCAATGCCAACAATCCCCTCAACCACGCCAATCTGGAGATTTTCGGTCATCAGAATTCCTCCCTGCTCAATGTGTAACTCGATAAACGCAGCCACATCGCCTTTTTTTCTGACTACCTTGCTAAGGCTATCAGGATTTCCACCAATGGCCCGAATACCATCGGCAATTGTCAGCCCACTTTGCGTGACCGATTTTAACGCTGCCGGGCTGATTTTACCAATCAAAGCTCCACTGCCAACTGTGCCGCCTTCTTCGTTGGCAAAAATGATTACCTCCAAGGGGTGTTCGGTAATGATATTGTTTTCGTTAAGCGTCTCGATCAACTCTAGCGCACTTATGGAACCGACAGGGCCATCGTAATTGCCCCCATTCGGCACGCTATCAATGTGCGATCCAAAGGCGATGGGCTTCAACGCTGGATTTTTGCCTTTTCGTCGGCCAATAATATTCCCGGCAAAATCAATGGATACATCAAGTTTAGCTTTTTTCATGAGGCCGATGAAGTAAGCACGACCTTCCTGATCGGCTTTGCTGTACGCCACTCGTCCTATTCCACCATTGGGTAGTTCACCAAACTTGGACAGTTCTAACAACCGGGTCTGAATTCGTTGTTGGTTGATTTTTAAATTGCTCCCCTTTTGCTGAGCTGTTACGTTGGCAAATGTTAAACAGAGGCAAGCGAGTACTATGTGTTTCATGGTTTTTCAGGTTATATCTATTATTCTATGCCTATTTACAAAAAAAGGGCTTTCGCTCGGCGCGACCCCATGGTTCAATTGAACTATCTGGATTATCGCAGCACCGAACAAAAGCCCTAAACTAACTTAACAAAAATGGGAGTAATTTTTAATTGCCTACCATGAATACAGCATTGCTAAACAACAATTTGCCGTTATACCAGAAACCTCGGAAAAGTGGATCATCGGCCAGATACACAATACTTCCCCGACCATAATTCTGAACGCCCATGAGCAGGGTATTTTTCAATTTCTCTTTAGCGTTTTTACCCGAGAAACCAGCTACATAATTGTCACCTTTCAGATAACCCACATTCCAGCCATCTTTCAGGAAATCGAAGTTGAACGCGTTCTGAATCAGCGCGTAGTAACCGCCCGTCAAGCCAAAACCTAGTGGGTGGCTCGTATCAATATTCACCCGATAAATACTACCTGGGATATCATCGGAAATAGCTGTCCGTTCCCGATCAGCATAGAGCTTGATTGAATCAGTTGTGTTCTCCTTTTTAGCCTTGTCTTTGTCAGCCGGTTTGTCTTCCTTCTCTTTCAGTGCAAAACCATCCTTACCAGCCAGGAATGACGCAGCACGTTCCATAGCAATCAACTTCCCTCCTGTCCGAACCCATTCTTTGATGGCAGTCAGAACTCGCTCATTCAGGAAGCGTCCGTAGTTGTAGTTGGTTGGCAGAATGAGTACATCCAGTTTGTTCCATTCAACGTTACCCAGCGTATTCATATCCAGCAATGTGATCGGGTAATTCAACTCCTGATCGAAGAAATGCCAGACTTCCCCAGCTGATGGAGGTGGTGTTCCATCGCCAAGCACAACCGCCACACGTGGAGCTTTCAGGCCAGTCACATAATCAGAGCCAAAATCAGACCCTGTCGTTACAAAGCCCGTTTGCACCGCTACGACTTCAGCACCCGCTTGCGAAGCGGCCTGCATGACCACACTACTCAATCGGTCGCCAAGGCGTTCATTTCCTGTTCGGGTAATGATTAACGTGCCAGATGGATACGTTTTACCTTCTACTTCAAACTGCTTTTCAGCCGCGCGGACCCGGATTTTCTGTTTGAGCAGAGCCGCCAGTGTTTGCACCGCTGGCACCGATTGCCAACGAACCAAATATGCATAGGCCGAGGCTGGCACAGGAGCGGCAGTAGAAGCAGCGGGAGCCGTTGATGACGGAGTCAGGCGAGTTGTTAACCCATACGTTTGTAAGCCAAATGCATACGGTAACGACCAGGCCGTAATGTCGTAAGTAGCGGAATCTTCTAATGCAGAATTTTGCTCAAACAGGATTTTGAGTAGCGTAGATTTAGGCTGATAGGCGCTGATGACAATATCTTCGGCAGCTATCGAAACAGTTTTATCCGTTTTTTGGGTGGTATAGTTGAATCCACCAGCCACTGTCTGCGCTTTACCTGCGTACCCAAAACTGATTTTATTGCGATCCAGTAATTGCTGTAAGGCTTTCAAACGACCAGCATCGCCATTTGATTTGATTACATAACTCTTATAAGCTCCAATGGGCGTATTCCGTGATTTGTCGAAAAACTGACCGAACTCCTTCACGATTTCGGCAGGACGGTCGGCTACTGACTCTAACGTAGCGATACTGGCCGTATAGTGGTGATCGATTCGCTGCCGAAGGGTAAGCGTATCACCGTCGGCTTTTTCAATTGCCAAGCCAGCGCGGCCACTTCCCCCCTGCTCGTACGTCATACCAATTGCCCCATTATAGGTTGGGTATGTATCACCATAACTTGGGTAAAACAAATCAAAACGTTCGCGGGTGTAATAAAGCCAGCCACTTTTGTCGAAATAGCGACTACAATACTCACCAATTGTTTGCTGGAATTTGCGCTGGTATGGGGTAATATCTTCGTGGTAAGGCTTAGCCGATGGCGCAAAGTAATACGGGCTCTCTACACCCATTTCATGAAAATCGCCGTGCAGTTGAGGCATCCACTGCTGATACAGCGCCATCCGTTGCTGGGTAATTTCCTGTGTTTGCCAGGCCCAGTCGCGGTTTGGGTCGAACAGATAGTGCGTATAACGACCACCGGGCCAGGGTTCGCTGTGTTCACGTGCCGATGGAGTTGGATTCGGATTGCGACCCAGCATCTGATTATACCAGTTCACATAGCGATCATGACCATCGGGATTCAGACCGGGATCAAGAATAACTACGGTAGAGTTCATAATCTTCTGTGAAACGGCATCGGAGGTATTTAGTAAGCGATACAAGACGTCCATAAACGCTTCAGAGCTGACAGCCTCATTACCGTGAACGTTGTAGCTAAGCCAGGCAATTGGCGGTTGGGTAGCCGATGTTGGGCTACCTTCCATCAGGCCTATCCGTTTTAAGTTGTTGGTTCGAATTTCCTCCAGTCGGGCCATGTTGGCTTCTGAGCCAATCGCCACAACCATAAGCTGTCGACCTTCGTAGGAGGTTCCATACGGAATCAGTTTAATTCGATTGGGAAGTTGACGCGCGACCTGTTCGGCATACGCCAATACACGATGGTGGGGAGTAAATCGATCGCCAATCTTGTAGCCAAGAAACTGAGCGGGGGATAATGGCGTAGTTGATGAGGAGGAAGGCGCTTGCGCCTGAACTGACCCAGTCTGAACTGACAGCGATGCAACCGTCAGACCAGCCAGCAATAAAAGGTGTTTCATGTATGCGATGAAAAAAAATGAAAAAGCTAACCTCTTCAAAAATAGCAGTAAATCGGCCACAAACCTTTTTTTTGAAAAAATTTTAGGAGCAGGTATTGCATGTAAAAAAAATCGCCTTACCTTTGCACCACGATTCGCCACCAGGGCAGCCAAAAACAAACCTGATGGGTCTTTTAAACAAGACGGCCGATTCGTCTAGCGGTTAGGACATCGCCCTTTCACGGCGGTAACACGGGTTCGATTCCCGTATCGGTCACTAACAAGTCACTGCGGTGATACAAAAAATCCCTCAAATCTGTATTGGTTTGAGGGATTTTTGTTTTCCCTTCCATTTCCCAAAATTGTGGAGGGCGGTGGATAGACCAGGGATCAATCCCAAAATTTGGGATCAAGGTCAAAAGTTGTGGAGGGCGTTGTATTTTTCTAGGTTTGTGGTTTCACCCAA